>JBMONM010000112.1:0-12337 GCA_049324675.1 Thermodesulfobacteriota bacterium | reverse complement strand
CGATCAGGATGACCGGCACCACCGCCGCGTGGGCCAGGGACAGCGCATCCATGCCTTATCTTCCTCCCTCGCCGCCGGCCGATGCCGGGTGTAAAATCCGTGCCTCCCGGGTTCCCGTCAGGGGATTCCAAAGGGGGCAGTCCCCCTTTGGCCGCCGGAGGCTTTCCATTCCCTGCCTGCCCACGCTCCTAGTCCCCCACCAGGACGAGGGCCAGGGCGGCGAAGGCCCCGGCCGCGGCCAGAAGCGGCGGCACCCGGGTCAGGCGCAGCCGGGCCATGATCGATTCGGTCACGCCCACGGCCACGGCCGCCGCGAAAAGTCCGGCCAGGCCCCACAGCGCGTCCAGGGCCGGGGACCCGGAGGCGGCGGGCAGAAGCAGGTTTGCGGTCACGGCCGAGAATATCCACAGCTTGAGGGTCTGGGCGTACTGGATGAATCCCAGGTCCGGGCCGCCGTGGTCCAGGACCATGACCTCGTGGATCATGGTCAGCTCCAGGTGGGTGTTGGGGTCGTCGAAGGGCACCCGGCAGTTCTCGGATAAAAGCAGCAAGAAGAGCGACACCGTGACCAGGGCCAGAACCGGCGCGCCGGTGATCCACGATCCCGAGGACACGGCCGTGAGCATGCCCGCAAGGGACAGGTTGCCCGAATACCGGGCCAGGGCCAAAAGGGCCAGAAACAGCATGGGCTCGGCCAGACAGGAAAAGACCGCCTCGCGCGACGCGCCCATGCCCTCGAAGCTCGATCCGGTGTCCAGGGCGGCCATGATGGTGAAGAAGCGGCCCATGGCCAGCAGGTAGGCGAAGACGAAGATGTCCCCGGGGAAGGAGATCGCGGCCGGCAGGTTGCCCAGGGGCACGAACAAAAGGGCCCCGAGCGTGGCCGCCAGGTTGGCCGCCGGCCCGGCCCGGAACAGCCAGGTGGTGGTGCGGCTTATGGTCGCGCCCTTGCCCAGGCATTTGAGGATGTCCAGGTAGCTCTGGGCCAGGGGTTTGCCCCGGCGGCCTCCGAAGAGGGCCTTGACCCGGTTGACGACCCCCACGGCCAGGGGGGCCAGGGCCAGGGGCAGGACCACGGACAGGGCGGCGGTCATGCGCAGAACTCCAGGGAGAAGGCCAGAAGGATCACCAGGGTGGCCAGGACGTAGAGGATGTACAGGTTCAGGTTGCCGTGCTGGAAGCGTTTGACCGCGTCGCAGGCCGCGCCCACGGCGGTGAAAAGGGGCAGGAACAGGCCGTCCCTGGCCCGGTCCGGGATCGCGGAGGCGAAGGAGGCCGTGCCCTGGGCCGGGAAAAGCCCCTGGGGCGGCCGGACCCGGCGCGTTTCGCCCAGCAGCCGGCGGAACATCGAGGTCATGGGTTCGGCGTAGGACGAGGCCGTGTACTGCATGCGCGGGGCGGGTTTGATATAGCCGCAGTCCCAGGTGCCCCAGGCCCCGTGGGAGTGGACCGGGTGTCCGGCCAGGAGGAGCTTTCTCGCCAGGACCAGGATCAGGGCCAGGGCCGTCGCGCCGGCCGCGATCCACACGGCGGTTTGAAGCAGGGCCTCGGGATTGACCACGATCGATGGCGCGGCGGGCAGATCCGGGGACCGGCCGGCCAGAAGCGGGCGCACGGCCGGCAGGATCGTGCGCAAAAGCGCCGGGGAGGCCAGGGCCGCGAGAGCGGCGCAGGCCGCCAGGAAGACCATGGCCGCGCGCATGGACAGGTCCGGGTCGTGGGCATGCGCCGCGTCGTCGGTGCGCGGCTCGCCCAGGAACACGACGCCCGAGGCCCGGGTGAAGCCGATGACCGAGAGGCCGCCGATCAGGGCCAGCCCGGCCACGCAGGCCCAGGCGTACCCGGCCGAGGGCAGGGGCAGGTCCAGGGCCGCGATGCCGCCGCCCACGTAGATCAGCAGTTCCCCGAAAAAGGCGCCCCCCGGCGGCAGCCCGGAGATGGCCGCGCCGGCCAGGACGAAGGCCAGGGCGGTGACGGGCATGCGTTTGGCAAGCCCGCCCAGGCGCTCCATGGATCCGTGGCCCACGGCGTGCAGCACGGAGCCGGCCGAGAAGAAGAGCAGGCCCTTGAGCAGGGCGTGGTTTATGACGTGCAGAAGCATGCCCGAAAAGGCCAGAAGCGCCGCGCCGGGGTGCCCGGTGGCCTGGGCCAGGATCCCCAGGCCCAGGCCCAGGATCATGATTCCGATGTTCTCGATGCTGGAGAAGGCCAGAAAACGCTTGAGATCGCCTTGCCCGATGCCGATCAGAAGCGCCGGCACGGCCGTGATCAGGCCCAGGGCCACGAGGGTCTGGCCCATCCACGGGGAAAGCGGCCCGATGAGGATCAGGGAACGCAGGATGCCGTAGACCCCGGCCTTGATCAGGGCCCCGGACATGAAGGCCGAGACGTGGCTGGGCGCGGCCGGATGGGCCTCGGGCAGCCAGACGTGCAGCGGGAACACGCCGGCCTTGACCCCGAACCCGGCCAGGGCCAGGCAGAACAGGGCCGGGGCCAGGGGGGCCAGCGCGCCGGGCGCGATCCGGGCCATGGCCGCGAACTCCATGGACCCGGCCAGGTTTCCCAGGATCAGGAAGAAGGCCATCAGAAAGGCCGTGCCCAGATGGGCGGCGATCAGATAGGTGCGGCCCGCGGCGCGCACGGCGTCGTTTTCGTGGTCCAGGCAGATCAGAAAGAAGGGGCACAGGGACATGATCTCCCAGGAGATCAGAAAGAGCACGGCGTTCGTGGCGCACACGGCCAGGGCCATGCCCGCAAGCATCAGGCAGAAGAAGAACCAGTGCGCGCCGAGGTTGCGCTTCCCGGCCATGGCCGACAGGTATCCCCGGCCGTAGACCGCGGCGGCAGCGCCGAGGATGAAGGTCGGGAGCAGGAACAGGGCCGAGAGGGGGTCTATGGCCAGGGATATGGCCCCGAAGGGGATGTTCCAGGGCAGGTGCAAGGCCGGCGGGGACGCGGAGAAAAGCGCCCCGATGGCGGCGGCGAGCCCGAGGGCGCAGCCCGCGGCGCAGCCCAGGGGACCCGCGAGATTGGCGGCCCTGGCCCGGCCGAGAATCAGGGCGGCCAGCGCCGAGGCGAAAAGGAGGAAAAGGGCCGCGAGAAAAAGGGTCATGGGCGTTTCCGGCAAGAGTGGGCCTGCGGGACGTCCGGGATGGGGGGGCGTCGGCGGGTGGTTGCGGGTGTGTTCATGGGCGCGATGCTCCATGTCCGGAAATCGAAAAAGGCAACCACGTATACCCCGTATCGGGGGAAGTCAACAATCCGGCCGGGTCCGAAGCGTATTCGGGGAATGGCTGTGGGGCGTCCCTGTTCCGGGTGACATCGGGGGGGAGGCGTCTGTTCCATATCCGTTATGCACAGGCGTATATGGCCAATCGAGACGCATCTCCAGCACCGGGTGGTGTGCGGCGGACGGAAATCCGGACCGGAAATTCTTCGGCCATGCGGTTGACAAGCCCCCATTTTTTGAAAATAAAAGAGGAAACCTCATCCCGGGGATGAAAAAGGAGATGTTCATGAAAGCGCTACTTCTTATCGCCACGCTGTGCTTGAGTTTCCTGGCCGTGTCTTGCTCGAACGACGATACCAAACCCGCCGCCACTCCGGCCGCCCCGACCGAGGCCGCGAAACCCGACACCAAGGCCGCCCCGGCTGCTCCGGCAGCGCAGACCCCGGCGACGACGCCGGAAAGCACCGAGAAGAAATAGCGGCGAGGCCGGGTGCGAACCCGCGTTGTCCGAATCGTCGCAACGAACGTCCGAGTCCCCTTTCCGAGAGTCCGCCTCAAGGGCGCGGACCCCGGGAGAATGCGCCTGGACCGCAGGGAGGGGGAG
This sequence comes from Thermodesulfobacteriota bacterium, assembly GCA_049324675.1. Lineage (GTDB taxonomy): Bacteria > Desulfobacterota > Desulfovibrionia > Desulfovibrionales > Desulfovibrionaceae > Desulfolutivibrio. The sequence continues at coordinate 8,504 of JBMONM010000112.1, read as the reverse complement.
CGGGGGGCGACGTCGCGCCGCGGAAGTGGTCAACGCCGTTTCGGAAGCCGGGGCCTCATGGCCGCGCCATGTCGCCCCGGTCACGACTCACGACCGGATCGGGCAGGCCGGGACGCTTTTTCACGCGTCCGCATCACTGCGACTTTTCGACATCTTCCGCATTTTTGACCCGCGGCAAGCAAATTGCGCTTTGTTTTCCGGCTGATTTCGTATATCTCTCCGAGTCCATGGCACAGTTGTCGTTGCAAGACGTGAGCGTGCATTTCGGGGGGCTCCAGGCCCTGACGGAAGTCAGCTTCGATCTCAATGCGGGAGAGATCCTCAGCCTCATCGGCCCCAACGGGGCCGGAAAGACCACTATTTTCAACGCCATCACCGGCGTCCACCGCATCACCGGCGGGGCCGTGCTCTATGACGGCCAGCCCCTTTCGGGCCTGCGTCCCCACCGCATCATCGAACGCGGCATCGCCAGGACATTTCAGAACATCCGGCTTTTTACGGCCATGACCGCCCTGGAAAACGTCATGGTGGCCAGGCACTGTCGCACCACAAGCTCGGTGGTGGGGGCGGTGCTCAGGCCGCCCTCCCAGCGCCGCGAGGAGCGCGCCGTGCGCGAGCGGGCCCTGGCCGCCCTGGAGTTCATGGGCCTTTCGGACTTCGCGGACGTGGCCGCCAAGAACCTGCCCTACGGGTTGCAGCGCCGCCTGGAGATCGCCCGGGCCCTGGGGTCGGACCCGAAAACCATCCTGCTCGACGAACCGGCCGCCGGACTCAATCCCTCCGAAAGCCGGGAACTCATGGAGACCATCGCCCGCATCGCGGAGTCCGGTATCAACGTGCTCCTGGTCGAGCACGACATGAGCGTGGTCATGAACTTGAGCCACCGGGTGGTGGTCCTGGACCACGGCGTGGTCATCAGCCAGGGCAGGCCCGAGGAGGTCCGCCGCGACCCGGCGGTCATCGAGGCCTACCTGGGCGGGGAGGTGGCCCCGGCGTAGGGCCGGTTCCGGACGGCGCGCCCCGGCGCAACGCCTCCCCGGCCGATCGGTGAAGACCCGCCCCGCCTCGCGTGGCGAGGGGGCGGACGGCATGGACGGTACAAACCAACACAAGGAGGATCGGGCATGAAAGGTTTCAAACGGATCGTGTTGTTGACCCTGGCCCTATGCCTGGCCCTGGGCGCCGCAGCCCAGGCGGCCACGCTCAAAATCGGCAGCCAGAGCCCGCTGACCGGCTCCTACGCCGCCGACGGCAACGACATCGCCAACGGCACCCGGGCGGCCATCGACGCCATCCAGAAAGAAGGCGGCATCCCGGGCTTCGACAAGATCGAGCTGTTCGCCGAGGACGACGCCTGCGACCCGCGCCAGGCCGTGGCCGCCGCCAACAAGCTGGTCAACGAGAAGGTGGTCGGCGTGGTCGGTTCCTACTGCTCCAGTTCCACCATCCCGGCCTCGGAAGTCTTGAACGAGGCCGACATCCTCATGCTCACCCCGGCCTCCACCTCCGAGAAGGTCACCGAGCGCGGCCTGCCCTACATGTTCCGGGTCTGCGGGCGCGACGACGACCAGTCCGTGGCGGCCATGAAGTTCATGACCGACCAGCTCAAGGCCAGGACCGTGTTCATCGTGGACGACAAGACCACCTATTCCCAGGGCCTGGCCGACAACGTGGAGAAGCTGGCCGGCGAAAAGGGCGTCAAGGTCATCGAGCACGACCATGTCAACCAGGGCGACAAGGACTTCTCGGCCGTCCTGACCAAGGTCAAGGACGCCAAGCCCGACGTCTTCTACATGAGCCTGCAGAATTCCTCCTCCGGCGCGCTCATGCTCATCCAGGCCAAGCGCATGGGCATCGACTGCGCCATCATCGGCCAGGACGCCGTGTACCATCCCCAGCTCATGGAGATCGCCAAGGACGCCGCCGAGGGCATGTACCTGACCTTCGGGTTCATCGACGAGGAAACCCCGGCCTACAAGAAGTTTCTGGCCGCCTACGAGAAGTACGGCAAGCCCGGGGCCTATTCCGCCTATGCCTACGACTCGGCCTATTCGCTGCTGTCGGCCATCAAGGCCGCCAAGTCCACGGACCCGGCCAAGATCAAGGCCGAGATCATGAAGATCGACGCCGACGGCGCCTCCAAGCACATCAAGTTCAAGGAGAACGGCGATTCCGGCTCCAACTACATCATCCGGATCGTAAAAGACGGCCAGTTCAAGAACTACTGGGATCCCCAGACCGGGAAAAAATACTAGGCGCGTAAAAAACGCGGGGGCCTCGCGGCGTCGGGAGGGGGAATCCCTCCCGGCGGCCGCGGGGGTCGCCCCGCCCTGGGCCATGCCCGCCGGCCGCGCGCGGGCGGACATGGCCCAGGGCGCAGGCCCGAAGGCCACAAGGCGGGAACATGGAGTATCTGATCCAGCAGATCGTGAACGGACTGACGCTGGGCGGGGTGTACGCCCTGGTGGCCCTGGGCTACACCATGGTCTACGGCATCATCCAGCTCATCAACTTCGCCCACGGCGAAATCTTCGCCGCCGGCGGCTACATGGGCGTCATCTTCCTGAGCTTCCTCACGGCCAACGGGGTCATGGACGCCCATCCCGGCCTGGGCCTGGGATTGTCCCTGCTTTTGTCCATGGGCTACTGCGCCATGCTGGCCATGGCCGTGGAAAAGGTGGCCTACAAGCCGCTGCGGCAGTCCTCGCGGCTGTCGGTCCTGTTGTCGGCCCTGGGCATGTCGATATTTTTGCAAAACGGGCTCATGCTCACCCAGGGCGTCTACGACAAGGCCTATCCCACGGAATTCACCCACGGCGGCTTCGATTTCGGGGCCATCCGCATAAGCTACATGCAGATCGGCATCCTGGCCGTGACCGCGCTTCTGCTCGTGGCCCTCAACGCCCTGGTCTTTCGGACCCGCATGGGCAAGGCCATGCGGGCCACGGCCCAGGACAAGGTCATGAGCGCCCTGGTGGGCATAAGCGCCAACCGGATCATCAGCCTGACCTTCGCCATCGGGGCCTGCCTGGCCGCCGCCGCCGGGATCATGGTCGGGCTGTACTACGGCTCGGTGCGCTACGACATGGGTTTCGTGCCGGGCATCAAGGCCTTCGCCGCCGCCGTCCTGGGCGGTATCGGCAACATCACCGGGGCCATGGTCGGGGGGCTTGTCATCGGCATGGTGGAGATCATGGCCGCCGCGTACCTGCCCATGGGCGGCCAGTACAAGGACGTGTTCGCCTTCGTCATCCTGATCGCGGTGCTCTATTTCATGCCCACGGGCATCATGGGAGAGAACGTCGATGACACGCGGGTCTAGGGCCTGGCTTTTCTTCGGCCTGGCCATGGCCTGGCTGTTCCTCCTTTTGTGGCCGCTTCAGGGCATAAGGCCCGACGGCACCCTGGCCTTCGCCGAGACCGTGGCGATCTGGTGGAAGATCGCCCTGGCCTGCCTGGTCTGTTTCGGGGCCTTCCGGCTGTCCCGGGCCGGGATGTTCGATTTCGCGGCGCGGCCCCTGGCGCGGCTGGCCGGGGGAGTGGGCCGGGTGTACGCGGCCTGGCCCAGGTGGGTGTTCCTTGCGCCGTTGGCCCTTTTTGCCCTGGCCTATCCCTTTTTCACCGAGCGCTACGCCCAGGACGTGGCCGTGAACGTGCTGGTCTACGTGTGCCTGGGGTTGGGCCTAAACGTGGTGGTCGGGCTGTGCGGCCTGTTGGACCTGGGCTACATCGCCTTCTACGGGGTCGGGGCCTACACCTACGCCCTGCTCTCGGTGCACTACGGATTGTCCTTCTGGCTGTGCCTGCCCGTGTGCGCGGCGTTTGCGGCCGTGGCCGGATGCGTCATCGGCTATCCCACGCTGCGCATGCGCGGCGACTATCTGGCCATCGTCACCCTGGGCTTCGGGGAGATCGTGCGCATCGTCCTCAACAACTGGATGAGCCTGACCAACGGCCCGAACGGAATCCTGGGCATCGCCCCGCCGAGCCTCACGGTGCCGGTCCTTTCCGACGGCGGGCTGGCCTTCGAGACCATCGCGATGCGCAAGCTTTTCTGGATGTACTACGTGATCCTGGCCCTGGCCGTCTTCACCGTCGTCGCCGTGCGCCGGCTCAACTTCTCGCGCATCGGCCGGGCCTGGGAGGCCATCCGGGAGGACGAGACCGCAGCCGAACTCATGGGCGTGGATACCTTCCGCTTCAAGCTTCTGGCCTACGCCATGGGCGCGGTGTTCGGCGGGCTGGCCGGGGCCTTTTTCGCGGCGAGGATGCGTTTCGTCAGCCCCGAGAGCTTCACCTTCATCGAGTCGGCCATGGTGTTGGCCATGGTGGTTCTGGGGGGGCTGGGGTCCATCCCCGGGGTGATCCTGGGGGCCTTGGCCCTGGTGGCCCTGCCCGAGGTCTTCCGGCAGTTCGAGCTCTACCGCATGCTGGTCTTCGGCGGGGTCATGGCCGTGATGATGCTGGTGCGCCCTGCCGGTTTGTGGCCGGCGGCGCGCCTGGGCAAACGATCCGACGACGAGGGGTAGGGACGTGGCCGCGACGGTTCTGGAACTTCGGGGCGTGAGCGCCCACTACGGCCGTATCCAGTCGTTGCGCGAGGTCAGCCTGCGCGTGGACGAGGGCGAGATCGTGTGCATCATCGGGGCCAACGGCGCGGGCAAGACCACCACGCTCATGACCGTGTGCGGCATCGTCAGGGCCACGGCCGGGGACATCCTGTACCACGGCGCATCCATCCGGGATACGAGTCCGGACCGGCTTCCGGGCCTGGGGCTGTGCCAGGTGCCCGAGGGCCGGCGCATCTTCCCCCGGCTGACCGTGTCCGAGAACCTGGAGATGGGGGCCTTTTTCAGGCGCGACGGGGACGGGATCAAAAAGGACATGGGCCTGGTGTTCCGGCTTTTCCCGGTGCTCTACGAACGCCGCACCCAGAAGGGCGGCACCCTCTCCGGCGGCGAGCAGCAGATGCTGGCCATCGCCCGGGCGCTCATGGGCCGGCCGAGGATGCTGCTTCTGGACGAGCCGTCGCTGGGGCTTTCCCCGCTCATCTCCCAGCACATCTTCCGGATCATAAAGGACATCAACGAACAGCAGGGCACGACCATCCTTCTGGTCGAGCAGAACGCCAACATCGCCCTGTCCCTGGCCGACCGGGGCTACGTCCTGGAGACGGGCCGGGTGGTCATGGAGGACAGGGCCTCCGCGCTTCGGGCCAATCCCGAGATCCGCAAGGCCTATCTGGGGGGGTGACCGCCCGCAAGGTCTCCACGGGATTCCAAAGGGCGAAGCCCGTTGGCCGCCGGAGGCATCCTCCCCGCGTTCTCCCCGCCGCTTACGCCGTGGCGTCGTAGATGGTCGCGCCGCCGCCTTTTTTGATGGCCTCCGACAGCCGCAGCACCTCGTCCGTGGGAATCTTGCGGATCACCTTGCCGCTTCGGGAATCCACGATCTCGGCCTGGACCACGCCCGTGGCGTCGTCGATGCGCAGGGTGAGTTCGGTGGTGTCGGCGCCAAGGCGCGTCGCGAGGTCGCCCAGGGCCCGGGCGAGGCGTTCCGGGTCGGAGGCCGCGGATGCGGAAGCGGTGTCGCTATGCCAGGAGACGGGCGAGGGAGGGGATGCGTTCCGGGGGGCGGACGTTTCCGGCCCGTCGCGAGCCGCTACGGGGGGGATGGCGGTCGGTTCCGAAATCCCGCCGGCCGCCACCAGGGTCTTTGTGGTGGTGTCCATGATGGCCGATCCTTGGGCCGCTTTTTTCATACTGCTGCAACGCGCGACTCCTTTTGACCTTCTTATCGGCCGCGCGGGGGCCGTTCTTTAGCGCGGCGCCGCCGGATCGCCAGATGTGGCGCGGATTTTTTCACCGCAAAGCCCGGTCCGGGGATGCCGGGATCATTGCTTTTTGGGAAGAAGCGAGGCCGGGACGGTCAGCCGCTGCCGGCCGCCCTCCCAGATGGCCAGAAGCACGCCGAAAAGGATCAGGCCGCTTCCGGCGTAGCCCACGGGTGAAAACACCTCCCCAAACATCGCCCAGGCCAACCCCGCCGCCACCACCGGCTCGATGGTGGCCACCACCGCCGCCCGGGTGGCCTCCAGGGTTTTCAAGCCCGCGTAATACACGGAGTAGGCCCCGTAGGTGCAGCACAGGGCCAGAAATCCGCAGGCCGCAAGGCCCTGGGGGCTCGGCGCGCGCAGTTCGAAGAACGGCAGGAGGGCCGCCGCGCCGATGGGCAGGGCGTAGAAGAAGACAGTCGGGGTCTTGTAGCGCGAGAGGTACATTTTGCCGAAGATATAGTACAGGGCGTAGGTGAACCCGGCCAGAAGCCCGACCAGCACCGAGGCCGCGGTCACCGGCACGCCGCCCGGCACGTCCCCGGCCAGGCGCGGTCCCAGACTGATCCCGGCCACGCCGGCGATGGTCGCGCACACCGCCGCGATCTTGAAGGGGCCCATGCGCTCCCGGAGCAGGAAAAACGACATCAGGGCCACCCAGGCCGGGGCCGTGTACAGAAGGACCGAGGCCATGGCCGCGCCGCCGAGCTTCACCGCGTAGACGTAGGACCCGAACAGCCCGGCCACGCAGAACACGCCGAAACCGGCCACGGCGGCCACGTCCTTTCTGGCCACCCTCAGGTCGCCGGACAAAAGGGCGTGGCTCCCGAACAGCACCCAGGCCATGGTCGTGCGCCAGAAGGCCACCTCCAGGGGCTCCATGCCGGCAGCGAAGGCCAGCTTGGACGACGGTCCGATGAGCCCCCACATGACGGCGGCCAGAAGCACGTAGACATATCCGGCGTTCATGGTCCCTCCGGCGCGGGCGATCATGCCGCCCGACGCGAAGGTTGGATGCCTATCAGGAAACCGGTTCGCGGGCAAAAGGATTTCCTTGCCCGTGAGCGGGGCCTGTCCCATGGACGTGTCCGGAAATATGACATATCAGGTGACGTGGCGGTCTTCGCCGGTCCGTTCCGGACCGGCCGGACCGCCGCGCGCATGCGCCGGAAACGCGGTCCCGCCCGGTTCCGGGCCGGGCCGCACCACAAATACCCCAAGGAGAAGCGCCATGTCCGAGAAAAGCGTTCCGCCGGATTTCGAGAAGGCCCTGGCCGTGGGCCGGCCCCCCAACGTGGCCCGGCTTTTCCCCAACTCCAAGGCCCTGATCGTCAGCGGCAAGGCCATCGACCGGGCCATGATCCAAAAGGGCGGGGCCATGACCATCGCGGCCAACTGCCGCGGCCACATGGTCCTGCGCGGCGTGCTGCGCGCCGCCCAGAAGGCCGACGCGGCCGTGATCCTGGAGATCGCCAAGTCCGAGGGCGGGGCCAACGCCTACTGCCCCGTGAGCCTGTGGAACCTGGCCCGGCAGGCCGATGCGGTCATGAACGAACTGGGCGTCACCGTGCCCGTGGCCATCCACGCCGACCACTACGGCATCAAGGGCGAAAAGGACGTGGTCGCGGCCAGGGTCGAGATCCCGTCCCTGTTCGACGCCGGCGTCACCTCCATCGCCATCGACGCCTCGCACCTGCCCGACGCGGACAATCTGGCGGCCAACATCGAACTGGCCCCGTACGTTCCGGCCTGGGCCGGCTACGAGACCGAGGTGGGCGAGATCAAGGGCGCTTCCGGCCTGTCCACCCCGGCCGAGGCCGTGTTCCTCATCGCGGGCTTAAACGCCCACGGCATCCATCCCGACTGGATCGCCCTCAACAACGGCACCACCCACGGCATCGAGGAGAGTTCCTCGGGCATCCAGGTGGGGCTGACCGCCGATATCCACGCCGCCCTGGCCAAATACGGCGTCTCCGGAGCCCAGCACGGCACCTCCGGAAACTCCTCCGAACGCCTGCGCGAGATCGCGGCCAAGACCGCCACCACCAAGGCCAACGTGGCCACGGCCCTGCAGATGATCTCCTGGGGCGTCAAGGTCAACGACTACGGCAACGCCATGCTCGATGCCGACGGGGACCTGGTGAAGGTCCCGGGACAGGGCGTGACCGAGGATCTGTGGGCCGAGATGAAGGCCTACGCCGATGCCCACGGCATCAAGGGCGGCAATTATAAGAAGCTCAATATCGTCTTCGAGAATAAGATTCTGGGACAGGCGGCCGAGGTCCGCGAGCGCATGGCCCAGGCCGTGGAGGATTTCGTGTACGGGCTTCTGACCCGGGTCTTCAACGCCGCCGGGACCGGGTCCGTGGCCCGGGCCATGCTGGCCGGGGCCGGAACCCACGACCTCGGTCCCAAGTCCGGGCGGATCGAGGACCCGGCCGAGTGGACCCCGGAGAAATACCGCAAACGGGCCGGGACCCTGTCCACGGACAAAGGGGCGGAGGGGAACTTCGACGATTAGTGCCGGCGGCGTGTCCTCACCATCCGGGTATGCGAATTTTGAGAAGAACATTTTGAAATAATCATTTTTTGATAAACACGAACGTGTTTTTCAAGGGCCGCGACACCGGCCCCGCATCGCGCGGCCGGAAGCGGATCCATGTCCCGCTCC
>JBMONM010000111.1:0-12463 GCA_049324675.1 Thermodesulfobacteriota bacterium | reverse complement strand
GGCCGCGGCCCTGGACATCGAGGGCATGGTCGGCCAGATGCAGTCGGCCGTGTCCGCCGAGGTCATGGAGATGGACAGGTTTTCCGAGGAGGTCCGGCGTCGGGCGGCCGACGCCGCCGAGGTGGGCCGGAGCCTGGGGCTGATCATCGACCGGGTGGGCGAACTGGAGCCCAGCTTCGCCGCGGTCAAGGAAGGCATGCTCGGCCAGTCCGAGGACGCCGGCCGGATCAGCGAGGCCATGGCCCAGTTGACCGAGGCCGCGGTCCAGACCCGCGATTCCCTCAAGGAGTTCAACCGGGCGGCCGGACAGCTCAATGAGGCCGTGCGCGGCCTCCAGGACGAAGTGCGCCGCTTCAGGGTCGGGTAGGGCGATGCTGTTCGTGGTCTTCACGGCCGGTGGAAACCGCTACGCCCTGCCGGTGGACCGGGTCCGGGAGATCACCCCCATGGTGGTCTTCCGGGAGATCGCCGGCACCCCGGACCATGTGCTCGGGATCATGAACTACCGGGGGGAGGTCGCGCCGGTGATCGACCTGACCGTCCTTCTGGCCGGGCGGCGCTCCAGGCGACTTTTGTCCACACGCATCATCGTCACCGACCATGACGGGCCGGACGGCGCACCCCACGCCCTGGGGCTCGTGGCCGAGCAGGTCACGGACACGGCCGTGTCCGCGCCCGAGGCCGTGAGGCCTCCGGGCGTCGAGGTGGAGAGCGCCCCCTACCTGACCGGGGCCATCCCGGACAGACAGGGGCTGGTCCAGGTGGTGGACCCGGCCAGGGTTCTGCCCCAATCCCTGCGGGAGGCCCTGTTCAACATCCCGCGGGAGGCCGGCGATGCGCCTTGAGCCCTTTGCGGACATCCTGGGCCAGGCCACCGGGCTCGACCCCGCCTCCCTGGGCGAGGGCGGGCTCGGGAGGGCTGTGAACGCGGCCATGGCCCGGGCCGGGATCACGGACCCGGAGGACTATCGGCGCCTGCTGGCGACCTCGCCCGAGGCCCTGGAGGGGCTTGTCCGGGAGACGGTGATCCCGGAGACCTGGTTTTTCCGGGACCTCGGACCCTTTCGCTGCCTGGGGGAGCGCCTGCGCACGCTCAAACGCCGGGGAACGGCCCCGCGCATCCTGTCCGCGCCCTGCGCCACCGGCGAAGAGGCCTATTCCATCGCCATCACCTGCCTGGAGGCCGGACTGCCGCCCGGAGGCTTCCATATCGCGGCTGTGGACGTCAGCGCCGAATCCCTGGCCGTGGCGGCGCGCGGGAGATACGGCCGCAATTCCTTCCGGGAGGACATGGCGGAGGCGGCGCGTCATTTCACCCGCCGGGGTGACGACGAGCATTCGGCCGTGTGGACCGTCAGGCCCGAGGTCGCGGCGGCGGTGACGTTCGTCCAGGCCAACATCGTCGGCGAGGGTTTCCTTGTTCACGAGAAACCCTTCGACATCATCTTCTCGCGCAATCTTTTGATTTATTTGAATCATGATGCGAGAAAACGCCTCCTGGCGAACATCCGCCGCCTGCTGGCCCCGGACGGCCTTCTGTTCGTCGGGCATTCGGAGATGTTGAGTTTTCTGCCCGAGGGGTTCCAACCCGTGCCCCATCCCCGGGCCTTCGCCTGCACCCGGGCGGACCCCGGGCCGGCCGCGCCCGTGGCGGCCTCTCCGACCCGGACGGCGATCCGGCTTCGTGGCGGGAAGACCCCGCCGGCCGCGGACCGGGCCGCCGCGCCAAGGACCCTGCCCCGGTCCCTGGCCGACGTTTCCGCGCCCCGGAGCGCTTCCCGGACGACCGCAGGTCGCGGCGGGGAGGATGATCTGGGCCTGGCCCGGCGTCTGGCCGACCGGGGCGAACTGGCCGAGGCCGCGGCCCTGTGCCGTCGCCATCTGGAAACCCACCGGCGCAGCGCCGAGGCCTATTATCTGCTGGGGCTGGTAGGCGCGGCCGAGCGCCGGGTGGAGGAGGCCAGGGCGTTTTTCCAGAAGGCCCTGTATTTGGAGCCGGACCATGCCGCCTGCCTGACGCATCTGGCCCTGATCCACGAGCAGCTCGGCGATGCGGCAAGGGCCGCCCTGTACCGGCAGCGCCTGCGGCGTCTGTCCGAAACCGGAGGGACCCGGCCATGAACGCGGCCGAGGAAGACTACGGCTGCTGGGTGCGTATCGGGTCCTACGGCCAGGGGACCTGCGAGAGGCTTCCCGAAGGCGGTTGCCGGGACTGCCCGGAATTCCAGGTCAGGGGGCGTGGGCTCTACGACCGGGAGCCGCCCGAGGGCTATGCCCAGGAGTGGACGCGCATCCTGGCCGGGGAGAAGCCGCCCCTGGAGGAGGACGCCACATCCGTGCTGGTCTTCCGCATCGGCCAGGAGTGGCTGTCCCTGCGCACGGCCCGGTTCGAGGAGATCATCCCCATGCGCCCGGCCCACACCGTGCCGGGCCACGGAAGCCGGGCTTTTTTAGGGCTGGTGAACATAAGCGGCGTGCTTCTGCCCTGCATGTCCCTGGCCGAGATCCTGGGCATGTCCCGATCCGGGCAGGAGGGCGGCGAAGCCGATCATCCCCGGGCCGCGCCGCGCATGGCCGTGGTCGCCGGGCATGACGGCCGCTTCGTCTTTCCGGTGGATGAGGTCGCCGGGACGCATCGGCTGGTTTCGGCCGAACAGGGGCAGGCGCCGGCCACGGTCAGCCGGACTCCGAGGCATTTTTCCCTGGGCGTGTTCGCGTACAATGGGGCCGTTGTGGGCATCCTGGACGAGGAGGCCCTGTTCTCGGCCATGACCAGGAGCATCACCGGATGAGCCCTCCCGACGAACCGGCCGACCTGTCCATGCTGGAGTTTTTCCGCTCCGAGCTCGCCGCCGGGGCCGCCGCGATCCGGGCCGGCCTGCCGGCCCTGCCGGACGGCCCGGCCCCGTCTCCCGAGGCCGTCCCGGCCATGGTCCGGGCCGCCGGGGCCATCAAGGCGGCGGCGCGCATCGTGGGGCTTTCCGGGGTCGAGGTTCTGGCCCGGGCCGTGGAGGAGGTCCTCGCGGCGGCCCGGGGCGCCGGGCGTCTTCCCGGCCGGGACACGGGCGAGACCCTGCAGGCGGCCGCAGAGGTGTTTATGCGCCTGTCCGGGCGCGAGCCGGCCGACATCCCCCGGGCCGTCCAGGCCGAGGCCGAGGGCATGGCCGATCTGGTCGAGGCCCTGTCCGGGGCGGAGACGGCCGCTCCGTCGGGGAAGGCCCCGGCACCGGCCGCGACTCCCGCACCGGCCCCAGCCGCGCCGCCGGCGCGGGCCGAGAGCCATGCCGATCCGACCATGCTCGATCTGTTCCGCATGGAGATCGAAACCAACGCCGCGGTCCTGGACGCCGGGCTGGTGGCCCTGGAGGGGGACCAGCGGCCGGAACGGGTCGAGCCGCTCATGCGCGCCGCCCATTCGGTCAAGGGCGCGGCCCGCATCGTGGGCCTGGGCTTGGCCGTGGAACTGGCCCACGCCATGGAGGACCTTCTGGAGGCCTGCCGCCAGGGCCGTATGGGCCTGTCCGCCGGCCACATCGACCTGCTTCTGGCCGGCAATGACGTCTTTTCCCGGCTTTCCGGGCTGCCGGCCGGGGATATTCCGGCCGGACTGGCGGCCCTGGCCGACCGGATCGCCCAGGTGCGCGGGGCCTTGGACGGCTGCCTGAACGACCCGGCCGCCCCTCCCCGGACCAGCGTTCCGGTCGTCGGGGTTGGCGGGGCCGGCGGGGAACCGGTCCCGGCCGGTCCGGGACCCGCTGTTTCCGCGTCGGCCGTCCCTCCGGCGCGGTCCCCGGGGGCCGGGGACACGACCGGGGACAGGGTGGTCCGGGTCACGGCCGCCAATCTGAACCGGCTCATGGGGCTGGCCGGGGAATGTCTGGTGGAGGCCCGATCCCTGGCCTCCATGAACGGGATCTTTACGCGCCTCAAGGCCGGCCAGGACGCCCTGTCCCTGGCGCTGGCCGCCTTTCGCGAGGCGCTCATGACCGGGGAGGTCTCCGGGGGCGGCCCGGCGTTTCCGGGCGCGGGTCCGGGTGCCGACTGCGGCGGCCGCCTGGCCCAGGCCGGCCAGGTCCTGGCTGCATCGCGGGATGTCCTGAGCCAGGGCCTGGAGCGCTTCGATCTGTTTTCCCGGCGTCTGGAGAATCTGGCCGACAGGCTCTACAACGAGGTCATCGACAGCCGTATGCGCCGTTTTTCCGACGGACTGCGCGGTTTCCCGCGCATGGTCCGCGACCTGGCCAGGGACCTGGGCAAGCGGGTGTCGTTTACGGTGGAGGGCCAGGACACCAAGGTGGACCGCGAGATCCTGGAGCGTCTGGAGGCCCCGCTCAACCACCTGCTGCGAAACGCCCTGGACCACGGCCTGGAGGTGCCGGAGGAGCGGGCCCGGGCCGGCAAGCCCGAGACCGGCGTCCTGACCGTCTCGGCCCGGCATTTTGCCGGCATACTGGCCATCACGGTCACGGACGACGGCCGGGGCCTCGATCCCGAACGCATCCGGGCCAAGGTGCTGGAGCGGGGCCTGGCCTCGTCGGAGATGGCCGCGGACCTAAGCGACGCCGAACTCATGGATTTTCTTTTTCTGCCGGGATTTACCACGGCCGGGAAGGTCACGGAGATATCCGGCCGGGGCGTGGGCCTGGACGTGGTCCACTCCATGGTCCGGGAGGTGGGCGGCCAGGTCCGGGCCGAATCCCGCCCGGGGCAGGGCATGGGTTTTTTTCTGCGCCTGCCGCTGACCCTGTCCGTGGTGCGCACGCTTTTGGTGGATGTGGCCGGAGAGGCCTACGCCGTGCCGCTGACCCGCATCGACCGGATCGTCTCCCTGGATCCTGGCGAAATCAAGGACCTGGAGGGCCGGCAGTACTGCGTGTTCGACGGCGAAAGCATCGGCCTGGCGCCGGCCTGGCGCGTCCTGGGGGCCCGTGAGCCGGGGGCGTCGGAGGGTTCCCCGGGAATCCGGTCCGGGATTTCGGTCGTGGTCGTCAGCGACCGCCTGGGCCGTTTCGGCATGGTGGTGCAGGGATTTCTGGGCGAGCGCGACCTGGTGGTCAAACCCCTGGACCCGCGCCTGGGCAAGGTCCCCTGCGTGAGCGCGGCCTCGGTCATGGAGGACGGCTCGCCGGTCCTGATCCTGGACGTGGACGACATGGTCCGGGCCGTGGATAATCTTTTGAGCCGGGGCCGGCTCGACCGGGTGGGGGAGGCCGTGAGACGCCCGGACGAACGGGTCAGGCGCATCCTGGTGGTGGACGACTCCCTGACCGTGCGCGAGACCCAGCGGCGGCTGCTCGCCAACCGGGGCTACGGCGTGGACACGGCCGTGGACGGCATGGACGGCTTAAACGCCCTGCGCGGCGGGGACTTCGACCTGGTGATCACGGACGTGGACATGCCGCGCATGGACGGCATCGAACTCGTCCGGCGGATCCGGGCCGACACCAGGCTTGCGGCGCTTCCGGTCATGATCGTTTCCTACAAGGACCGCGAGGAGGACCGGCTTTTGGGCCTGGACGCCGGGGCCGACTACTACCTGGGCAAGGGCAGCTTCCAGGACGAGCGCCTGCTTGACGCCGTGGCCGACCTGATCGGGGGGCCGGAGGCATGATCCGGGTGGCCATCGTCAACGACCTGCCCATGGCTGTTGCGGCGTTGCGCCGGACCCTGGCCGCCGCCCCCGGGGTGGAAGTGGTCTGGACGGCCAAGGACGGGGCCGAGGCCGTGGACACATGCGCCCGGGACGTGCCGGACGTGATCCTTATGGACCTGATCATGCCGGTCATGGACGGGGTGGAGGCCACCCGGAGGATCATGCGCGAGAGCCCGTGCGCCATCCTGGTGGTCACGGCCACGGTGTCGGGCAACGCCGGCAAGGTCTTCGAGGCCATGGGCCACGGGGCCCTGGATGCCGTGGCCACGCCGGCGCTCGGCCCGGAGGGGGACGTCTCGGGCGGCGAGGAACTGCTCAAGAAGATTTTCACCATCGCCAAGCTGCTGTCCAGGCCGGGCGGGTCCCAGGGGCGGCCCGCCCCGGCCCCGGCATCCAGGCCCCCGGAGGGTCAGCCCGCGCTGGCGGTCATTGGGGCCTCCACCGGAGGGCCCAAGGCCGTGGCCGACATCCTGGCCGGGATGCCCCGGGATGTGGGCGCCGCCCTGGTGGTGGTCCAGCACGTGGACATGCGCTTCGCCGGCGGCCTGGCCGAGTGGCTGGGCAGCCAGAGTCCCCTGCCCGTCCGGGTGGCCGAGGACGGCCAGGGCCTCGCTCCGGGCGTGGTCCATGTGGCCGGGACCAACGACCACCTGGTCCTGCGGTCCGACCTGACCCTTGGCTATCAGGCCGATCCCGTGGACTATCCCTATCGGCCCTCGGTGGACGCCTTTTTCGAGAGCGTGGCCCGGTACTGGCCCAGCCCGGGCGTGGCCGCGCTTTTGACCGGGATGGGCCGGGACGGGGCCAAGGGGCTTTTGGCCCTGCGCCGGGCCGGCTGGACCACCATCGCCCAGGACCAGGCCACCTGCGTGGTCTACGGCATGCCCAAGGCGGCCGTGGAGATGGGCGCGGCCCGGCTCGTCCTGCCCCTGCCGGACATCGCCCGGGCCATGTGCGACACCCTTGCCTCACGGAGCGTTTCCCATGTCTGACCTTCGCATCGCGTCCCCGGACGCGGCGGGCCTGACCAGCCACGCCGTCACGGTCCTGCTCATCGACGACCAGGCCATGGTGGCCGAGGCCGTCCGACGCATGCTGGCCGACGAGCCGGGCATCGCCTTCCACTTCTGCCAGGACCCGGCCAAGGCCATCCAGACGGCCGAGCGCCTTATGCCCACGGTCATCCTCCAGGATCTGGTCATGCCGGACATCGACGGCCTGACCCTGGTGAAGTTCTTCCGCGCCCGCCCGAAGCTGAAGGATACGCCCCTGATCGTGCTCTCCACCAAGGAGGAGCCGGCCACCAAGGCCGAGGCCTTCGCCCTGGGGGCCAACGACTATCTGGTCAAGCTGCCGGACAAGGTGGAACTGATCGCCCGCATCCGCCACCACTCCAGGGGCTACATCAGCCTGCTTGAGCGCAACGAGGCCTACCGCGCCCTTGAGGAGAGCCAGAAGGCCCTGGCCGACGAGCTGGCCCGGGCGGCCGAGTACGTCATCTCCCTTCTGCCGCCGCCCGTCGCCGAGGGGGACATCCGCACCGAGTGGAGCTTCGTGCCCTCGGCCCAACTCGGCGGGGACGCCTTCGGGTACCACGCCCTGGACCAGGACCATTTCGCCCTCTACCTCCTGGACGTATGCAACCACGGCGTGGGCCCGGCGCTTCTGTCCGTGCAGGCCTTAAACGTCCTGCGCAACCAGATGCTGCCCGGCGTGGACTACCGCGATCCCTCCCAGGTGCTTGCGGCCTTAAACGACGCCTTTCCCATGGAACGCCACAACAACCTCTATTTCACGCTCTGGTACGGGGTCTACGACCGGCGGTCCCGGGTCATGCGCTTCGGCAACGCCGGACATCCGCCGGCCCTGCTCCTGACCCCGGACGGCCGGGCCGTGGACCTGATCGAGCGGAACCTGATGATCGGGGCCATGCCGGATATCGCCTTCAAAAGCGATTCCCGGCTCATCGAACCGGGATCGCGGCTGTTTCTGTTCTCCGACGGGGTCTACGAGGTGGCCGCGCCCGGCGGGGAATACTGGCAGTATGTCGAGTTTCGGGAGTACATGGCCTCCCTGCCGGCCACGGACGAGATCGAGGCCCTTCTGGCCCACGTGCGCCGCATGGGCCACCGGGAGGTCCTTGCGGACGATTTCTCCATGGTCAAGGCGACCTTCGGCTGATCCCGCCGCCTTCGGCTTCGTATGGGCGATCGGTTCCCGGCGGTGCCCCTCCTCGATGCGTTCGGAACGTTTTTTGAATGTCCCGCCGGCGTGGACGTAAAATCCCCGCGAAAATACCGGACGCCGCCTGGAGCGCCACAATGCGCCACAACACACAGGATGCCATGATCGAACACCCTTTGACGGCCCGCCGGCGGGCTCTTGAATCCGCCGTGGTCGACGCCGGCGCGGGGGTCGGTCCGCCCCGCCGGCTGTATGAGGCCGTGCTGGAGTTTCTGACCCGGGGGGGGGAATCCGAGGTCCTTGCGGCCTGGGTCATGGCCGTTCATCGGGCGGCCGGGGCCATCCAGCCCCCGGGCGAGGGAAGTCCCGCGGTTTCGGTCATCGTGCCGTGTCATAATTATGGCGCCTATCTGCGCGAATGCGTGGAAAGCGTGCTGATGCAGACGTTTGCCGCCTGGGAGCTCATCGTCGTCAACGACGGCAGCACGGACGACACCCCGGCCGTGGCCGCCGGGCTTCTCGCGGACCATCCGGGGCATCGCATCCGGTATCTCGAACAGGAATGCCGGGGCATTGTCCAGCCGCGCAACCGGGGGGTCACGCTGGCCAAAGGGGAATTCATCCTGCCCCTGGACGCCGACGACCTCCTGGCCCCGACATTTCTCGAACGCACCGTCGAGGTCCTCACAAACAGGCCCGATCTGGGTTATGTGAGCACGCGGGCGCTTTTTTTCGGCAGCACCAACAAGATATGGCCCGGTGAACCGCTTCAGCCCCTGGCGCTTCTGGTCACGAACCAGCAGACCAACACCACCCTGTATCGCCGGAGCATGTGGCGGGACGTGGGCGGCTACGACGAGCGCATGGTGCACGGCTACATGGATTGGGAGTTCTGGATCCGATGCACCAAGAAGGGATGGACCGGCACGCAGATCGAGGAGCCCCTGTTTTTCTACCGCCGCAAGGCCGATTCCGTGGTCATGCGGGCCAAGAAGCGCGACGCGGCCATCAAGGAACAGATCATCCGCCTGCACCCGGACGTGTACGACGTGGCCAGACTCGGCGAGGCGCGCCAGGAACTCCATAAGGAGAACTGGATTCCCCCGGTCCTTCTGCGCCCGGATCTCGTCATTCCCCGGCGCGACCCGGGCGGGGCGGCGACGGGCGAAGCCGCGAAAGACCTGGCCCGGCCCCTTCTGGAGATGCTGGGCCAGCTTTTGCCGTCGTTGGCGCATGTGTTTACTCGGCCTGATGCCGGACAGGGCGATCCGGCCATTTTCAACGCCCTGTCGGGCCGGCTTTCCCGCAAGGCCGCCACCCTGGCGGAGCGGGGCGGGCATGACGCGGCCGTGGAGACCGCGGCCTCGCTTCTGGCCGCGTATCCCGGAGAAATTTCCGCCGTGGTCTTGACCATGCGGACCCTGGCCCGCTGCTCCAGGGAGCCGGAAGCCTATGCCCTGGGCAGGCAATACATGGCGCTGCTTCCCTTGCGGCGCGACCTGCACGAGGGCATGGCCGACCTGCTGGCCGGCTTTGCCCGCGACACCCCGGATCAGGTCCGGGCCATGGCCTTGTTGGACGCCGCGACCATGCTGGTTCCGACACGAACGGCCGCGTGGGCCGATTTCGCGGCGCATGCCGGCGGCCTTGGCCAGTACCGCGCCGCGAAGCGCGCCCTGGCCGCGGCCCGGGGCGACTTTTCAGCGCGGAAGGAATCGCCGAGGCGCCTGTGGTACGTCACGGACACCTTCGGATTCGGCGCGGGCGGGGTCAACGGCGTCACCCAGGCCAAGTTCATGACGCTCTCCTCGGTGCTTCGGGGCGCGGACGGGCCGGATGTGGTGGTCGTGACCACGTGGCACGCCGGCCTTCCCGACGCCATGGCGGAGTTCGCCCGGCATACCGCGCTGGTCTGCGGCGAGGACGGTTTCCGCTGGCCCTTGTGGGTGGCCCTGGAGCAGGGCCGGGAGCCGGGCGAGAATCCGCGCTGGCGGATGGCCGGAGCCCCGGATCTGCTCATCGAGGAGGGCGTGCTGCTGGAAGGCCATCGATTCCTGCGGACACTGCCTGCGCTGCCGGACTGCCCCAGGCTGTTCGTGCATCACACCTCTCCGGACCAGTACACCGGGAAATTCGAGTATCGCAATCTCTTTGACGAGGCCATGCGGGCCTTTGTCAATTACGAGTATCATGTGTGCGTTTCGAGCAACGTCATTTCCGAATGGAAGCGCATTGACGGCCTGGGGAAAAAGAATTGGATATACATTCCCAACTGCGCTCCAGAAGAGGAGGCGGCGCGGCTTTTGCGGTGCGATCAAGGGGCGTTGCGCGAGTCCCTCGGTCTGCCGCGCGAGGCCATGGTCTATCTGTGCCTGGCCAGCGTGCAGACCCGCAAGGGGCATGACATCCTTTTGGAGCAGATGGCGGAAGTCTTCCACAAGGTGCCGGAGGCCATCCTGGTCTGCGTCGGGCCCGTGCATGGGGAATGGAGCGGATGGGCCATCGTGGAACAGGCGCGAAAGCGCTACGGCGCCCATCGCGTCCGGTTCCTGGGAGTGCGCAAAAACGCCCTGGAGTATGTCCGCGCCTGCGACTGCCTGGTGCTCCCCTCGCGCGAGGAGGCCCTGCCGCTGGTCATTCTCGAGGCCATGGCCCTGGAGAAACCCTGCGTGGCCTCGGACGTCAACGGCATTCCGGAGCTCGTGGAGCATGGCGTCACGGGCCTGTTGTTTTCGCTGGGGTCGCCGCGCGATCTCGCCCGGCACATGGTCGCCCTGGCCAAGGACCCCGCCCGGGCACAGGCCATGGGCCGACAGGCCAAGGTGCGCTATCAGGCCCTTTTCGCCCGCAAACGCCACGCCGCCCGTTGGGCCGAGGCCATCGAGGCCATGGCCGGCCAGAACGTGGACGCATAGCCGGGCTGCGCGACGAGGATGTCCTCTGTGTGACAGACGCCCTGCGCGCCAGCCTTGGCGGCTGATCGACCCATTCAACTCTGGTACGTTCCGCCCGCGTCCCTCGAAACATGCCGCCGGGGCATCCAGATCGCGGCCCTACCCCGCCAGCAGCTTGAGGATGGTTTCGGCCCGGGCGTCGAAGGTCTCGCCCGCGCAACGCGCCCGGCTGTATGCGGCCATCTCGTTTCGGGCGGCCTCGTTGTCCAGATAGTATTCGATCGTGTGGCGCAGGTCCGCCGGGGTGGCGTAGGTGGCCACCCCGAGTTCCCCGATCCCGTCAACCGCGTTGCTGATCTGGAATTGTCCCATGGCCCCCAGGTCGTAGGTCCGGTTGTTGATGAACCCTTCCCGGGCCATGGCCGGATGGTGGTCGTTCAAGTTGATCCGGGCCATGCCGCAAAAGCGCGGCAGCATCTCCGGGGGAACGTATTCCTCCACAAGCATTTCCGCCGGGAGATATCCCCCCCAGTCGCGGCCCACGACCCGCAGGGACCCGCCGAACCCGGCATCGAGCACATCCTGGACGATCTGGCGGCGGCGGTTCTCCTTGTAGGCATAGTTGTTGCCGACGAAGAGCAGGTCGAAGCGCTTGGGCGGGGCCGGAATGTCCCTGGCGCAGACCGGGTGTGCGGCCTGGGGCAGGTAGTGGCACGGCGTGGCCGTGGTCGGGGCGATCCGCCGCAGGAAGGAGGCCGAGGCGCACAGCACCAGGTCATAGCTGTCCAGTTCCCGGGTGGTGACCAGTTCCGGATGGCTGATGATCCACAGGATGTTTTTGGCCCCGGGCCTGGGGTAATGGCGGGCGACGCCCCGGATGTGGATGGCGATGTCCTGCCCGCCGCGAGGCCATTCCTCCTTGAAGAGCACGCCGGCGTCGTGGCCGAGCCGGGTGAAGGCCTCGGCCAGTTCCCGGCCGAAGGCGGTATCCCCCCAGCCCGGGGAGTTCCGGGAGGGCGTGCAGATCAGCACGGCGATGCGCGCCCGCCGGGCCGCGCCCGGCCCGGCGGGCAGGTATCTGGCCCGGTAGCGGGTCCACCAGGCCGACAGGGCCTCGCCGTAGGCGGCATCCGGGGCCAGGTCGTCCCTGTCGCGGATGCGGCGGGCCAGGCCCTCGCCGGGCGTGGCCGCGCCGCCGGCGTCGATCAGGTCCGGCGCGACCAGCCCTTCCCAGCGGCCCCGCAGCCGGGCGTTGTTGGCGGTGATGGCCGCCGTGCGTTCGTGGCCGCTTTTGCCCTCATGGTGCACCACGACGCTTGCCGGTTCGTAGACGATCCTTTTGCCGAGCTGGGCCAGCTTGAAGCACAGGTCCACGTCCTCGCAGCCGTTCCAATAATCCGTATCGAAGCCGCCTGCGTCGCGGAAATCCGCCGCGTTGACCAGCATGCACGCGGCGGTCACCGCCTGCATGGCCGTGGCCCTGCCGGGAAGGGCCATGTCCGGGCTCTCGCCGATGAAGGCGTGCCTGGGAAGCAAGCTGGTGACCCCCCGGCGTTCCACGATGACCACGCCGGCATGCTGGACGGTGCCGTCCGGGAAGAGCAGCCTGCTGCCCACGGCCCCGACCCGGGGCTGGCCGGCCATGGCCAGAAGCGGCGGCAGCCAGCCGGGCCTGACCTCGGTGTCGTTGTTGAGGAACAGCAGAAAAGGGGCGGTCGCGGCGGCGGCGCCG
>JBMONM010000110.1:0-12604 GCA_049324675.1 Thermodesulfobacteriota bacterium | reverse complement strand
TCGCATCCCCGAAATTCGTGAAGACGAATCACAAGGGCGCGCCACGAGGGGCCTACCCGGGCGGGGCTGGCTTGGCAAGGGAAAGCGCGGTGAACGACGCCCGGCACGGTCCCCGACGCGGCGGGCGCGGCCCGGCCTCGGGTTGCATCCGTGCGGGATTCCGCGTAGTTGGAGACTGGCCGGATCAAGGCCGGATGGGGGACCATGACCCGAAAATTTCTGGCCGCCACCGTGGTGCTGTTCATCATCCTGACGGCGGTGGTCGCCTTCATGGGCTGGCGGGCCAAAAACGAGATCGAACTGGTGGTCACCAACCAGTTCAACGGCCAGCAGCTTCTTTTGGCGGAAAAGATCGCCGCCGACATCGACGAGCACTTCACGACCTTGAAGATCGGCCTGCAAAGCCTGTCCAACGTGTGGCGGGACTCGCTGGCCGCGTCCGGAAGCCCTTTCGGGGCCATGTCCTTTTTCTTCCCCATGTTCACGCACTGGAAGGTCCTGGCCATGGGCTTCGCGCCCGGCGGGGACGGCCAGGTCCTGTGGTACGACCAGGCCGGGCCGCTTTCCCGGGACGCGGGGCTTGACGCGAAGGCGGCCCTGGCCTTTGCCCGGGACCCGGCCCGGGCGGGGACGACGTATGTCGGACGGATCGTGGTCCCGGATGCCGGCCCGTTCGCGGGCAGGCGGCTTGCGCTCATGTCCATCGGCGTGCCGGCCAATGACACCGGGGAGACGGCCGGGGCGATCCTGGCGATCGTGGACGCCATGGCCGTGGCCAGGGAATACGCCCACGGGGTGCGTTCGGGAGAGAGCGGCTACGCCTGGGTGGTGGACGACCGGGGATACTTCCTGGACCATTACGAGGAACTGTTCGTGGGCCGGCATTCCATCGAGACCCGGCGCGAGCGCAATCCGGAGATCGACTGGTCGCGCATCGAACGGCTCCTGCGGGAACGCATCCTCACGGGCGAAACGGGCATGGACTGGTATGTGTCCGGCTGGCACCGGGGGTTGGTCTCGGAGATGCGCAAGCTGGCGGCGTTCTGTCCGGCCCGTCCGGCCGGGGACCAGGACCCGGGCAACGTCTGGGGGGTGTGTCTGGCCGCGCCGGTGTCCGAGGTGCAGGGGCTCATCGGCCGGCTGGTGATCCGGGAATGGCTGATGGTCGTTGTTTTCGAGGCCGTGGTGTTTTTCGGGTTCGTGGTGGCGCTGTCGTTTTCCCTGCGGTTTTCCCGGATTCTCGGCACGGAGGTGCAGCGCAAGCACGAGGAGCTCATCAAGGCCCAGGAGAAGCTGATCCGTTCGGAACGCTTCGCGGCCATCGGCCAGGCCGCGGCCCACATTTCCCATGAGATCAAAAATCCGCTGATGCTCATGAGCGGGTTCGCCAGACAGGTGCGCAAGAAGCTTCCGGACGGCGACACGAACGCGGAGAAGCTCAGGATCATCGAGGAGGAGGCCAGACGCCTGGAGACCATGCTCAACGAGGTGCGCGATTTCAGCCGGCCCGCGCCGCCGCGCATCGAGCCCGGGGACCTGGGCGCCACAGTGGAGGAGACCGCGCGGATGATGGCCGAGGCCCTGAAGGCCCGGGAGGTGCGGGTGAGCTTCGAGGCCGGCCGGGGCATCCCGCCGGTGCCCCACGACGCCGGCCGGCTGCGCCAGGTGCTGATCAACCTGATCAAGAACGCGGCCGAGGCCATGCCGGACGGCGGCGAGATACGGGTGGGGACCGATTTCGCGGACGGGTACGCGCTGGTGTCCGTGTCCGACGACGGCCCGGGCATTTCGCCGGAGGTGGCCTCGCGGATGTTCGAGCCCTTCTGTACCACCAAGGAGAGCGGCACGGGCCTGGGACTGGCCGTGTGCCAGCGCATCATCGAGGACCACAAGGGCGAGATCGGCTACGTCACGGCCCCGGGCAAGGGGACCACGTTCACCATCCGGCTGCCGGTGTGAGCCGCCTTTCGTCCGCACATGCGACGGACGGTCTCGATCATTTTTCCGGCCCGATTATCCGAAAACGGCTCGCGCCCCGCGCCGCCTTCCGGGGCAGGCGGGGTCGTCCTCGTCAATGTCGATTGACAAAAAGCAGTCTTTTGATATGTTGGCCATATAAACAATCAGCAGCGAAGGTGCGTATGGAACATCGCGTGGAACCACGGACGAAGACCATCACCGTCCGCGTCACCCCGGAGGAGTATAAGCGCGTGGTGCTCCTGAAGCTCGAGTCCAACCGCAAGATCCGGGACATCGTGATCGACGCCGTCAACCGCGAATGGGCAACCATCCGCCGGGACGACGCCCTGACGCCCGAGGAGGAGCGCCGCATGGCCGAGGCCCTTGCCGAATATCGCGCCGGGCGGGGCGAGGGCGTCGAGGACGTGCGGCGGCAGCTCCTGGACGACCGGGATGACTGACGCCGCCTGGAGGGTCGTCATCCAGGACAAGGAAAAGCGCTACCTGGCCAGGCTCCCGCGCCGGGAACGGGAACGGCTCCTGGACGCGATGCTGGCCATGGGGGCCGACCCGCTTGCCGGCGACGTGGCCAAGCTCAAAGGGCGCCTCGAGGGGTACCGGCTGCGGGTGGGCAGGTGGCGCATCCTGTTCATGCTGGACGCCGAGGCCCGCACGGTGATCATTGCCGGCATGGGACCCCGGGGCGACGTGTACAAGTAGCCGGGGCGCGTGCGGCGCGTCATTCCCCGCCGCCGCGCAGGGCCTCGATGGGGTCCAGGGCCGCGGCCCGGCGGGCCGGCTTGAGCCCGAAGACCAGGGCGATCACCAGGGCCGCGGCCAGCGACAGGATGGGTATCTTGGGCGTCAGGACCAGCTTGAGCATCCCCAGCCCGGAGAGAATCTCCCCCAGCCCGATGCCCAGCCCGATGCCGAAAACCGCGCCGAGCGCGGTCAGAAGACAGGCCTCGCACAGAAACTGCAACGTCACCGCCCAGCCGGGCGCGCCAAGCGCCTTGCGCAGCCCGATCTCCTCGCGCCGCTCGCTCACGCTCAGATACATCAGGTTGGCCAGAACGAACCCGCCCACCAGGATGGCCACCGCCGCGGTCACCCCCAGAAACACGGTCATGCCCCCGGTCACGGCGGACAAAAACTTCAGGATGTCCGACGCGGACAGAAGCGAGAAGTCGTCGGGATCGCCGGGGCCGATGCCGTGCTGGTGGCGCAAAAGGGATTTGAGGTTGGCCAGGTGGTCGTCCATGAGCGAGGGGTCGTGGAACTTGACCCGAAGCCCCCGGAAATACTTGCGGTCCATGTTGAAGCGCTGGGTCAGGGTGGTGATGGGCATGATGATCCGGTCGTCCACCGTGGTCTCGCTGCCGCCGCCGGTGAACCCCCGGTAGGCCAGCCTCCCCACCACCTGCACGGGCAGGTCCTGGACCAGGACGGTTTTCCCCAGAGGCGAGGCGTCGCCGAAAAGGGCCTTGGCCGGGGCGTCGCCGATCAGGCAGACCTTGGCCGAGCGGGTGATGTCCTCGGCGGTCAGGTCCCGGCCCTCGTCCAGGGGCCAGTCCCAGGTTCCGGCGTAGTCCTGGGTGGCCCCGACCACCACCGGCACGACCACGTTTCTGGCCTCGTACCTGAGCATCACCGACGGTTTGGAGCGCATGGGCACCACGGCCGTGACCCCGGGCAGGGAACGCTCGATGGCCCGGGCGTCGTCCCAGGTCAGGGTCAGGACCCGCTGGCCCACCGGGCGGTTCTCGATGTCCCCGCCGAGGACCAGCACGGCGTTGGGGCCGAACCACTCCACGATCTCCAGGGCCTTTTCACGGGCCCCGTCCACCGAGGCCACGATGACCGTGAGCGCGGCGATGCCCAGGGCCACGGCCCCGGCCACGAAGGCCCCGCGCAATTTCTGGGCGTGGACGGCCGTGACGGCCATGGACAGGATGCGCCAGGACAGGCGGAGCAGGCGCGCGAGATCAGACCACGCGGCCGTCATGGACCAGGATCCTCCGCCGGGCATGGGCCGCCGTGGCGTCGTCGTGGGTGACCACGATTACGGTCTTGCCGCTGCGGGCGTTGATGTCCGCCAGAAGGGACATGATCTCCTCGCCCGTGGCCGAGTCGAGCTGGCCCGTGGGCTCGTCGGCCAGGATCAGGTCCGGGTCGTTGACCAGGGCCCGGGCCAGGGCCACGCGCTGTTGCTGGCCGCCGGAAAGCTGGGAGGGCTTGTGCCCGGCCCGGTCGGCCAGCCCCACCTGGTCGAGCAGGGTCAGGGCGCGCTGC
Source organism: Thermodesulfobacteriota bacterium (assembly GCA_049324675.1). Classification (GTDB taxonomy): domain Bacteria; phylum Desulfobacterota; class Desulfovibrionia; order Desulfovibrionales; family Desulfovibrionaceae; genus Desulfolutivibrio. The sequence goes on along the minus strand of JBMONM010000110.1, from coordinate 8,353 downwards.
CGCAGGGCGTGGCGGGGGGTATCGGCGTACATGCCGGGAAGGAGCACGTTGTCCAGGGCTGTGGCGTAAGGGATGAGGTAGAAGCTCTGGAACACGAAGCCGATGGTGGCGTTGCGCCGGGCCGAGAGGGCGTCGTCGTCGAGCTCGGCCACATTCTCGCCGCACAGGAAGTAGCTGCCGGAGGTGGGCCGGTCCAGAAGCCCCAGGATGTGCAGGAGCGTGGATTTGCCCGAGCCCGATGGTCCCTGCACGGCCGTGAACTCGCCGGCCTCGATGGTCAGGGACACGTCGCGCAGAACGTGGGAGGTCGCGTCGCCCAGGAGGTAGCTCTTGCAGACGTCCACGAGGCGCACGATAGGCGCGGGGGCCGGATCGGAAGGGGGAGGCGTCGCGTTCATGGCCGTTTTCGCGTCGCCTACCGGCCGGGCGACGCCCCTCCCTGGCCCCGGCCCATGCCCGGGGTGCCCTGGCCGGGCTGGCCGCCCTGTCCGGGAGTCCCGTCCGGGCGCGACGCGCCGGCCATGGTCCCTGGCAGCACGATCTGCACCGCCACCTTGTCCCCGGCGGCAAGCCCGGAGACCACCTCGGTCTCGTTGAGCCCGGCAAGGCCCAGTTCGGGACGCGTCTCCCGGACCGCGCCGCCGGGTTCGACCACGAAGACCACCTGGCGGCTGCCGATCCACTTCAGGGCCGCGTTGGGGATGACCAGGACGTCCTTTTTCTCCTGGACCACGATCTGACAGTGGGTGGTCATCTCCGGCCTCAGGCGTTGGGACTGGTCCGGGTCCAGGCGCACCAGGGCCTGATAGTAGACGATGTTGTCGCGTATCTCGGGCTGGGGATAGATCTGGTCCACCTGGCCGGCGAAGGTCTCCCCGGGCAGGGAGTCCACCCGGAACTCCACGCGCATGCCCGGCGCGACCTGGCCCACGTCGGTCTCGTCCACGTATATCCACATCTCCAGCCGGGTGGGGTCGAGCACGGTGATCAGGTTGGCCACCTGGAGCCCGGCCACCACGGTCTCGCCCTGCTGCACGGTGACGTTGGAGACCACGCCGTCGATGGGGCTGACGATGCGCGAGTAGGTGAGCTTGGTCTCGGCCGTGACCAGGGCGGCCTGGGCCTCCTCCCGGGAGCGTTCGGCCTTGATGCGCTCCTTTTCGAATTCCGTGCGCACCCGGGTCAGGGCCACATCCTTGGCGGCCAGCTCGTTTTTGGCCACCAGGGCGTCGCGCCGGGCCTGGTCCAGCACGTCCCTGGCCACCAGGTCCTGGGCGGCAAGCTGCTGCTGCCGCTTGAGGTTCAGGTCGGTGTAGTCGGCCTTGGCCCGGGACAGGGCCAGTTCGGCCTCGGCCTCGGCCACACGCTTGGGGTAGACCTCGAGCACCTGCTTGAGTTCGGCCTCGGTGCGCTCCAGCCGGGCCGCGGCCTCGTTCAAGCGCGAGGCGTCCTCGCGGGAGTCCACCAGGGCGATGACCTGGCCCCTGGCCACCCGGTCCCCGACCTTGACCCGCATGTCCTGGATGGTGCCCGTGGCCCGGGCCCCGATCTTGACGATGGCCCCGACCTGGGCCTTGATGATGCCCGTGGCCTCCAGGACCTTGCGCACCTGGCCGGTCTTGACCTCGGCCTCGGCCAGGACCCTGGGGGCCTTGTCCCCGCCGCCCCAGTATTTCCAGGCCGCGACGGCGGCGACCAGACACAGGGCCAGCACGATCCAGATTCTTTTTTGACGCATAGGATGATCCGTTTCCATGGGGAAGCAGCGGCGGACGGCGTTTGCGCGCCGATGTCACGCTTTTTTGTCCGGCATGGGGTATGGCCTTCAAAATGCGATGATTCGGCCGGGATGTAAAGATACGGCTAGGGCGTCATCTCCTCGATCCAGGCCGCAAGCGGCTCCTCCACCAGGCGGCGTATCTCGGCCAGCCGCCTGGGAGTCTCGGCCTCGAAGCGCAGAACCAGCGCCGGCTGGGTGTTGGAGGCCCGCACCAGGCCCCAGCCGTCGGGGAAAACCAATCGCGCCCCATCCACGTCGATCAGGTCGCAGCGGTCCCGGAAATGGGCCACGGCCCGGTCCACAACGGCGAATTTCACCGCGTCCGGACAGTCCACCCGAATCTCCGGCGTACTGACCGTGGCCGGCCAGTCCTCGAGCATCCGCGACAGGGGTCTGTCGGCCCGGGACACGATGGCGGCCAGGCGCAGGGCCGCGTAGACGGCGTCGTCGAAGCCGAAATAGCGGTCCGCGAAAAACAGGTGCCCGCTGACCTCCCCGGCCAGAAGCGCCCCCCGCCGCCGCATCTCGGCCTTCATCAGCGAATGCCCGGCCGCCGCCATCACCGGCACCCCGCCGTGGGCCGCGATGTCCCTGAAAAGCAGGTGGCTGCACTTGACCTCGCCGATGATCGTGGCCCCGGGACGCTCGGCCAGGACCTCCCGGGCGAACACGGCCAGGACCCGGTCCCCGAAGACGAGCCTCCCGGCCTCGTCCACCACCCCCAGGCGGTCGCCGTCGCCGTCCAGGCCCACGCCGAAATCGGCCCCGACCGCGCGCACCCTGGCCGACAGGTCGCGGGTGTTGGCCTCCACCATGGGGTCGGGGTGGTGGTTGGGGAAGCTGCCGTCGGGCTCACAGTACAGGGGGGTGACTTCGGCCCCGATCCGGCGCAGGGCCTCGGCCGCGATCAGGCCGGCCGCGCCGTTGCCGCCGTCCACCACCACCGAGACCGGGCGGTCCAGGCGGATGTCCCGGGTGACCACCTCCAGGTAGGAGGGCAGGATGTCGTGAACCGCGGCCAGGCCGGCGCCTGACGCGAAATCCCCGGAGGCCATGATGCCGTAAAGGGCCGCGATCTCGTCCGTGTGGATGGTGGATTCCCCGGCCCAGACCTTGAACCCGTTGCATTCCGGGGGGTTGTGGCTGGCCGTGACCATGACCCCGGCCTTGCGGCCCAGGTGCCTGACCGCGAAATACAGAACCGGCGTGGGGACCATGCCCACGGTGGTTACGTCCACCCCGGCCGAAAGCATCCCGGCCGCCAGCCGGGCCTCGTATTCCGGGGAACTCGCCCGGCAGTCGCGCCCGGTGACCGCGGCCGTGAACCCCTTGCCCAAAAAATACGCGCCCACGGCCCGGCCCAGGCGCTCCACCCATTCGGGATCGAAGTCCGCGTCCACCACCCCGCGTATGTCGTAGGCCCTGAAAACCTCCGGGCGAATGTCCCTCACCTGCGGCTCCACATGATGTTTTCACGCAACAAGTTGAAATGGCGGGGAAACGGACCCGCCTTGACCAATGTGCCGATCTTCCCTATCCACAGGGACATGAACTGGGATTGGGACAAGCTCCAGGAGCAGAAACGCCGGCAAGGACCTCAGCCTCCTGACTTCGGGCGCGTGGGCGACGAGTTCAAGCGGCTTGTGGACATCAAGAACCGTCTGCCCGGCGGCCCCAAGATCATCGCCCTGGCCGTGGCCCTGTTGTGGCTGGCCAGCGGCATCTACATCGTGGAGCCGGACGAGACGGGCGTGGTCCAGCGCTTCGGGGCCTATGCCTACACAACCGGTCCGGGACCGCATTATCATCTACCCTACCCCATTGAAACCGTCCAGACGCCCAAGGTCTCCCAGGTGCGGCGCATCGAGGTGGGCTTCCGGACCCTGGGCGGCCGCGAGGGGCAGGGCCAGCAGTACCGCGACGTGCCCGAGGAGTCGCTGATGCTCACCGGCGACGAGAACATCGTGGACGTCCAGTTCATCGTCCAATACCAGATAAATGATCCCGTCAAATACCTCTTCCGCCTGGACCGCCCCGACGAGACCCTCAAAAGCGCGGCCGAGGCGGCCATGCGCGAGGTCATCGGCAACGACAAGATCGATTCGGCCCTGACCGACGGCAAGGTGAACATCCAGGCCGCCACCATGACCCTTCTGCAGCAGATGATGGACCGCTACGACAGCGGCATCGACGTGGTGGCCGTGCAGCTCCAGGACGTGCACCCCCCGCGCGACGTCATCGACGCCTTCAAGGACGTGGCCAGCGCCCGCGAGGACCGCGTCCGGCTGGTCAACGAGGCCGAGGCCTACCGCAACGACATCCTGCCCAAGGCCCGGGGACAGGCCGCGGCCCTGGAAAACCAGGCCATGGCCTACAAGGATCAGGCCGTGCTCAAGGCCCGGGGCGAGGCCGCCCGCTTCTCCGCCCTGGCCGCCGAATACGCCAAGGCTCCGGAGGTCACCAGGGAGCGCCTGTACCTCGAGGCCATGGAGACGATCCTGAGAAATCCGACCCTGGACAAGATCATCCTCTCCGACGAGGCCCTGAGGCAGGCCGTGCCCTACCTGCCCCTGGACCAGGGGGCCCGCCGCGCCCCGCGCGACGAGGCCGGGGCCGGCAAAACCCCGCGCCAGGAAGGAGGCAACTGATGAAACGCTCCTCCGTCATCCTGGGCGTCATCGCCGTGATCGCCCTGGTGGGCATAAGCCAGAGCGTCTTCGTCGTGGACGAGACCGAACGGGCCATCGTGCTGCAACTGGGCAAGCCCATGGGCGAGACGCTGGGGCCGGGCCTGCATTTCAAACTGCCCCTGGTGCAAAACGCCCTGTACTTCGACGCCCGCATCCTGGACTACGGGGCCAAGGCCGCCGAGATCCTGACCAGGGACAAAAAAACCATGGTCGTGGACAATTATTCGCGTTGGCGCATCACCGACCCCCTGCAGTTCTACCGCACCCTGCGCACCGAACAGCGCGCCCAGGCCCGGCTCGAGGACATCATCTACGCCGAACTGCGGGTGGTCCTGGGACGGTATACCCTGCACGATCTGGTTTCCGAAAAACGCGCCGAGATCATGGACCAGGTCACCGTCAAGACCAACGAACTGCTCGCCCCCTACGGCATCGAGGTCGTGGACGTGCGCATCAAGCGCACGGACCTGCCGCCCCAGAACGAGCAGGCCATCTTCAACCGCATGCGCTCGGAACGCATCCGCGAGGCCAAGCTGTACCGCTCCGAGGGCCAGGAGGAGATGGACAAGATCAAGTCCGGGGCCGACCGGGAACGCACGGTCATCCTGGCCGAGGCCCAGCGCAAGGCCGACGTGCTGCGCGGCCAGGGCGACGCCGAGGCCGCCGCGATCTTCGCCGAGGCCCTCAACTCCGCGCCGGACTTCTATTCCTTCGTGCGCAGCCTCGATGCCTACAAGGCCGCAACGGCCGAAAACACCCGGGTGATTCTGACGCCCTCGGGAGCGTTTCTCAAGTATCTGCGGTAGCGGCGTCTCCCGCACCGGGAGACTTTCGGAACCCCGCGCGAACAATGAACAAAAATTCACAAAACCAGGGTTGCCAAGATTTGGGAATCCGTTTAAGGCCATGACAGTTGACCAAAGGAGCAGCCGCCCGTGTTCCGGGCGTTGCGAGAACCCGGCCCGGACAGGCCGGGCACCACACCCCAAGGAGAAGCCAGGATGGGTTATTACCTGAAGTTCTTTCTCTTCGCGGGGCTTTTCGTGGCCTTGTGCGTCAAGGGGGGGGAATGGAGCGCCGCCGGCGGCATGGCCGTCCGGGAGTTCCTCGGAAGGGACGCGGCGCACGCCGCCCAGGCTTTCGATCCCAAACCGCTCAAAAACCGCGACGAGGAGTTCCGGGGCATAAGCCCGGTGCCGGATCTGGCGGCACGGCTTCCGCTGCCCAGGCGGGTGGAACGGGCCGAGACGGACGGCCTGTCCAAGGCCATGCGGTTTTAGCCCCGCTTCAGGGGACGAAGCTCGGAAAGGCCCGTCAGGGGCCAGGGCCGGGTATTCCCGGCGTGCGGCGGCATGGCCGCTTTTTTTTTGAATAGCGCCCTTCGCGCAAACGGCGGGCCGGCACCCGACCTCCCGCCTCCGCCCCGCTCGACGATCTGACGTCGGGGCCGGCGGGGCCACGTGGCCGGATTTTTCGGCGCGTTGCGGGCGGAGCCGTTCGCAACGTCGTTTTCGACCTTCACCAGAGCGCTGGGAGCGAGGCCTCCGGATGATCTCCATCTACAAGCACATCGCCGGGAAGATCGGCGAGATCCGCCACATCGAGGACGACTGTTGGATCAACGTGGTCAACCCCGGGGAGGCGGAGATCAAGTCCCTGGCCGAGCAGACCGGCGTGCCCCAGGATTTCCTCACCGACGCCCTGGACATCGACGAGCGGGCCCGTATCGAGACCGAGGACGGCAGCGTGCTCATCGTGGTCCACACGCCCATGCGCTCCCCGGACCAGGACGACGACATCCCCTTTTACACCCTCCCCCTGGGCATCATCAAAAAGGACCGGCTGATCATCACCGTGTGCCGCCAGGAAAACGAGGTCGTCCAGCACTTCCTGGAAGGCCGGGTCAAAAACTTCCTGATCAGCGACCGGGCCAGATTCATCATCCAGATCTTCCTGCACACCTCGATCACGTTTCTGCGGCACCTCAAGGAGATCAACAAGAAATCGAACCTGCTGGAGGACAACCTCCACAAATCCATGAAAAACGAGGCCCTGATCAAGCTGGTGAACATCGAGAAAAGCCTCGTCTACTTCATGACCTCGGTCAAGGCCAACGAGCTCATCATGGCCCGGATCACCAGGGCGGACATCGTTCGCCTGGACGAACTGGACAAGGACCTTCTCGACGACGCCATCACCGAGAACCTCCAGGCCATCCACATGACCAAGATCTACAGCAACATCCTAAGCGGCCTCATGGACGCCTTCGCCTCCATCATCTCCAACAACCTCAACGTGGTCATGAAGGTCCTGACCAGCGTAACCATCATCCTCATGATCCCCAACCTGATCGCCAGCATGTACGGGATGAACGTGGAACTGCCCTTCCAGCACTCCATCAACGCGTTTATCATCGTCATCATCACGGCCATTTTCCTGTCGATCCTCGGGGTCGTGTTCTTCATGAAAAAGAAATGGCTGTAAGGCCGTTGCCGGACAAACGTCGCCGGCCGGCATGGCGCGCCCCCCGTCCGGCAGCGCCGGCCTTGACAACAGGCCGGAAAAAACCGAATCCTTCGCCGTTTCCGGCGGCGTCTTCGCCGCGCGCATCCGCGAAGGAAACAAAACAGAGGGGCGGCGGCTTCCCGGCGTTTTGGCCGGGCGCGCGACGCCGTTTTCCGCCAAAGCATGGGGGACATGATGGGACTTGAGTTCATTAAGCCCGGAACCAACATCGACTTCCTGAAATATCGCAAGATCGCCTATCTGGTTTCCGCAGCGGTCATCCTGGCGGGCATGATCTCGTTGGCCGTCAAGGGCGGCCCCCGGTACGGCGTGGATTTCGCGGGGGGACTGACCATCCAGGTCAAGTTCGACAAGCCCCTGGACGTGGCCGAGATCCGCAAGGCCATCGAGCCCGTGGGCCTGGAAGGCATGGTCGTGCAGCGCTTCGGCCAGGAGACGGACAACGAATACCTGGTGCGGGCCACGGAACAGCAGATGGCCCAGGAGGTGGTCCGCGAGGCCGTGGTCAAGGCCCTGGGGCAGGCCCTGCCCGATTCCGGCTTCCACATCCAGCGCCTGGAGATGGTCGGCCCCAAGGTGGGCGCGGACCTGCGCTCCAAGGCCATCGAGGCGGTGTTCTACGCCGTGCTCCTCATCGCCATCTACATCTCCGGACGCTTCGAGCAGCGCTGGATGGCGGCGGGCATCATGGCCGCGGGCCTGACCGGCGGCGTCTATCTGCTGAATCTTCTGAGCGTGCCCACAGGCTACCTCATCTTCGCGGCCATGGCCATCACGCTCCTTCTGTGCTGGTACATGCGCCTGAAATTCGCCCTGGGCGCGGTGGTGGCCGACCTGCACGACGTGCTGGTGACCATCGGCCTGTTCTCGCTCCTGGACAAGGAGTTCGACCTGACCATCGTGGCCGCGCTTCTGACCATCCTCGGCTATTCCTTAAACGACACCATCATCGTCTTCGACCGCATCCGCGAGACCCTGCGCGGCGCGGACAAGAAGGACTCCCTGGCGGAGATCATCAACAAGAGCATCAACCAGACCCTGACCCGGACCATCCTGACCGCAGGCACCACCCTGGCCGTGACCCTGTGCCTGTACCTCTTCGGCGGCGGGGTCATCCACGATTTCGCCCTGGCCCTGCTGATCGGCATCGTGGCCGGCACCTATTCCTCCGTCTTCATCGCCAGCCCCATCCTGCTCGACCTGGGCTCCGGGTTCATCCGTAAGGAGAAGGCCGAGGCCGCGGAGCGCACCGCGTGAGCCCCGATCCCGGCCGCGACCAGGACGGCGACCGGGACGCCGGGACCGAGGCCGGGACGTCCCCGGAGACGGCGACCGTGACGGCCGCGGACGCTCCGCC
>JBMONM010000109.1:0-1604 GCA_049324675.1 Thermodesulfobacteriota bacterium | reverse complement strand
GGGTGATGGTGGCCCGCTTCATGCTCAGGGTCTCGGACAGGATGCGCATGACGTCGTGCAGGGCCCCCTCGAGGTCCAGGGCCTTGTCGATGATGCCGCTTATGGCCGAGAGCACGGAAAGCTGTAAGTTTACTGTCGTGTGAGCCATCGTCTCAACTCGGCGATCTGTTCGGCCACAGGCTCCGGGCCGGTGCCGCCCCGGACGCCGCGCCGGGCCACGGCCGTCTCGTAGGCCAGGGTTTCAAAGACATCCTCACCCACAAGCCCGGACAGTTCCCTGAACTCGGCCAAGGTCAAGGCCTCGATGCCCACCCCCCGGGATTCGGCCAGGGCCACGGCCCGGCCGGCCACGTGGTGCGCCTCGCGAAAGGGCAGGCCCCTGGCGGCCAGATAGTCGGCCAACTCCGTGGCGTTGAGAAACCCGGCGGACAGGGCCTCCCGCATACGCCCGGTCCGGAACGCAAGCGCCCGCAGCATTTCGGCCATGATCCGCAACGAGGCCCGGACCGTGTCGTCGGCGTCGAAAAAGGGCTCCTTGTCTTCCTGCATGTCCCGATTATAGGCCAGAGGCAAGGCCTTCAACACGGTCAAAAGCGACACCAGGGAACCGTAGACCCGGCCGGTCTTGCCGCGCATGAGTTCGGCCACGTCGGGATTTTTTTTCTGGGGCATGATGCTCGACCCGGTGGCGAAGGCGTCGGGCAGAACCACGAAGCCGAAGGCCGGGTTGGCCCACAGGACGATCTCCTCGCACAGGCGGCTTAAGTGCATCATGATCAGGCTGGCGCAAAAAAGTCCCTCGGCCGCGAAATCCCGGTCCGACACGGCATCCATGCTGTTGGAAAAGGCGGTCTCGAACCCGACCTCGACGGCGGTGAAAAGCGGATCAAGCGGATAGGTGGTCCCGGCCAGGGCCGCCGCGCCCAGGGGCGACACGCGTACCCGTTTCCCGGCGTCGGCCACGCGCTCCACGTCGCGACGAAACATGGCCGCGTAGGCCAGAAGGTGCTGGGCCAGACTCACGGGCTGGGCCGGCTGCATGTGGGTGCAGCCTGGCAGCAAGGTCTCCGCATGTTCCTCGGCTCGTTCGACCAGAACCGCGACCAGCCCCCTCAAACACCCCGCCCATTCTCCCAGGGCCGCATCCGCGTACAACCTGAAATCCAGGGCCACCTGGTCGTTGCGGCTGCGTCCGGTGTGCAGCTTGCCGCCCAGGGGACCGATCAGTTCCGTCAGGCGGGCCTCGATGTTCATGTGAACGTCTTCAAGTTCCGCCTTCCACACGAACGTCCCGGCCTCGATCTCGGCCGCCACCGCATCCAAGCCCGCGACAATCCCGTCGGCCTCTTCCCCACTCAAAATCCCCTGCCGCGCCAACATGCGGGCATGGGCCTTGGAGCCGGCGATGTCCTGCCGCCACAGCCGGCGGTCATAGGATACAGACTCCGTATACGCCTCGACCAGCGCATCCGTGCCCTGCCCAAACCGCCCGCCCCACGGTTTCGCGACCATCGTTCCTCCACATGTTACATCGGGGCCGCCGCCCCGCCCTGGAATCGGGGCTGCCGCCCCGAACCCCGCCCGGGGGAAATCATTTCCCCCGG
>JBMONM010000108.1:0-1614 GCA_049324675.1 Thermodesulfobacteriota bacterium | reverse complement strand
CCCTGGCCGGGGCGGTGCTGTTCGTGCTGTGGCTGCACTACAACGCGGCGGTCATCCTGTGGGGCGGGCATTTCCTGCGCATCTGGCGGCAGGGCCATGCGCCGAAGCGGTATGGGCGATGGTTCCGGCTGAAACGGACCCGGAAGGGGGCCGAGGCCGGGCCCGGGAACTGACCTCCCCGGCGGGATCGGCCGGCGCGGGGGTGTTTCATTTTCTAAGAATGTGAGCGGCGCGGGCGCGGCCGGGCCGGGCGGCGGAGGCTTTTCTCCGGGTGCGGGGGTCCCGGGGAGAGGAGGTCGCGGGAGAATTTTTGTGAAGAAATATGTGATATTTCAATGGGATGTCGACAGAAGACGCCGGAGGGGAGAACGAAGGGGGGCATTTTTCGCCGCGCCGGCATGATTCGTGATTGCATACCGCCGGACCAGTCTCGCCCGAACAGTGACCCCCAACCACGGCATGGCACGCACATGGCACCGACCGACAGGGGATTTCCCGCCTCCGTTGCATGTGTTCCGGCCTGGATTCTGGCCCTGAGCCTCTTTTTCGCCGCCCTGGCCGGGCAGGCGGTTCCGGCCTCGGCGGAGTCCGCCCCGTCTTCCATGATCACCCACCGGGTGCGGCCCGGCGAAACCCTGTATTCCCTTTCCCGGCGGTATGCCGTTCCCGTGGCCGCGATCATGGCCGCCAACGGCATCGCCGCGCCGGAGAAGCTGGCCGCCGGCGCGCGGCTGCGCATCCCGGCGGCGTCGCAACGCGTGGCCGGAAAACCCGGGGCCGGCGGGGACCCCCTGCGGGCCGACTGGAAAGCCTCGGACCGCACATCCGGGGTCATGGGCGTTCCCGGGCAGTCCGAGCCCGGGGCGGACCGTTCCTTCGCGACGATCCCTCTGAAAAACGGGGCCACCCTGTCGCCGGAGCATCGCGATCCGGGCGCGGTGGTCATGTCCGGGGCGGCGGACGGGAAGGAGGACTTCCAGGGCCATGCCCTGGGGGTCAGGACCAGGGTCCCGGCCGGCAAGGACACCGAGTTCATCTCCACCCTGGGGTACGGGGTGCGGGCCACGGTGGACGAGAACAGCTCCACCGCCATCGGCTACAAGACCGACACCAGCATCGACGGCCTGGGATACGGCGTGGGGCTGCGGCATTCGTTCTAGCGGTCCGCCCGGAACAGGTCCGATCCGCCGCCGTCCCCGAATCCTCATATCCGGCCCGACGGGCCGTTTGGTCCCCTGTCCGGGCCGGACATGCCCGCAGGTCGCCGCGCATCGGTTGGGCCTGACGGGCCGTTTTTCCCCCCGCCTTCGGCCGTGTCCCCGGAGCCGTTGTGCGAGGCCGCCTTCCAGCCGCCTCCCAGGGCCTTGTACAGGGACACGAGGCTTTCGCGCAGGGTGGCCTCGGACTGGCTTACGGCCTGCTGGGCCTCGTACAGCGAGGCCTCGATGACCAGGACGTCGAGGAAGGTGGTCAGGCCCTTGGCATAGCGGGTCCGGGCCAGGGCCAGGGCCTCCTCGTAGGCGGCCGCGGATCTGGCCAGGTGCTCCCGCCGGGCCGTTTCGGCGTAGTAGGCGGCCAGGGCGTTCTCCACGTCCTCCAGGGCGGTGTGGAAGG
>JBMONM010000107.1:9789-12809 GCA_049324675.1 Thermodesulfobacteriota bacterium | reverse complement strand
AGCCCCGGCCGCGCCGGACGCCGGAGAGAAATAGCCCCCGGGCCGGATATCTTTTTCACAAACATGAACCGCAATGGTTCGTCGGCGCGGCCGGCCGCTCCGGACGCGGTCCGGATCGTGGACACAGGCCCCGGCCTTGCCGCCTCCCGCGTTGACAACTCCCCGGTGTTTCTGCTTTATGGTCTTTCCCGAAACGGCTTTCCCGCGAAGACGCGGCATTGCTTTTGCTTCCCCCGTCGCACAGGAGGAACGTTTCCCGGAGTGTTCTTCGGGTGATCGAGACAGGTCATGCCCATGCCGGTATTTCCCGACAGCTTCCCGCGCCGCGATTTCGGACCGCAGGGGCCGCTCAGACGTCTGGCGGCCTTGCCGTGCCTGCTGGTCCTGGCGGCCGTCTTGTGCGGGTGCGCGGCGACAGGAGGGGAATCCCCGGCCAACCTGATCGCCCACGTCACACCCCGTCCGGCCAAAACCTTCGCCTCCGGCCCATCGGACTGTTTCGACCTGGGCCGTAGCGACGATCCGGACCGGATCTTCGGCGCGGTCTGTCCGCCGCGAAAGAGCCTGGTGGTCAAGGCCAAGGCCTATGTGTCCCACGGCCGCGTGAAAAAGAAGACCGGCTATCCCCGGGGCGCCTGGGGCGACACCCTGACCCCGGACACCAAGGCCATCGCCGTTTCCCCCGATCTGGTGGATGCCGGCCTGGGCTACGGGACCAGACTGACCATCGAGGGCCTGCCCGGCGAATATCAGGTCCTGGACCTGATGCACGGCCGCTGGCGAAAGACCATCGACGTCTATTTCGGCAATGACCGCAAGGCCGCCCGGCTGTGGGGCAACCGGACCATCACCGTCTTTTGGGATTGAGGCGGGGCGGTTTTTTCGGGCTCTTTCCGGCCGCGTTCCCGCGTCTACGCCTTGGGCTGGCGCTGCTCCACGGGCACGAAGTCCCGCTTTTCCGGGCCGGTGTAGATCTGCCGGGGGCGGTGCAGCCGGATGGCCGGGTCGCGGTACTCCTCGTACCAGTGGGCGATCCAGCCGGGCATCCGGCCGATGGCGAACATCACCGGGAACATGTTCACCGGAATCCCCAGGGTGCGCAGGATGATGCCCGAATAGAAATCCACGTTGGGATACAGCCGCCTCTCCCGGAAATACTCGTCGGCCAGGGCCGCGTCCTCGAGCTGCTGGGCGATGTCCAGCAACGGATCGGCCGTGCCCGTGCTCAAAAGCAGGTTGTGGGCGGCCTTTTTCAGGACCCGGGCCCGGGGGTCGAAGTTGCGGTAGACCCGGTGGCCGAAGCCCATCAACCGGAATTCCTTCCTCTTCACCCGCTCCAGGAAGTCTTTGACCTTGAACTGTCCCTGGCGGATGTTTTCGAGCATTTCGATGACCGCCGCGTTGGCCCCGCCGTGCAGCCTCCCCCACAGGGCGCAGATGCCGGACGACACCGAGGCGAACAGGTTGGCCTGGGTGGAGCCGACCATGCGCACCGTGGAACAGGAGCAGTTCTGCTCGTGGTCGGCATGCACGATCAGAAAGAGCGACAGGGCGCTCACGGCCTGGGGCAGCGGCTCGTAGGGCCGGTTGGGCACCGAGAACATCATGTGCAGGAAGTTGCGGCAGTAGCTTAGTTCCGGGTCCGGATACATGAACGGCAGGCCCCGGGACTTGCGGTAGCTGAAGGCCGCGATCGTGCGCACCTTGCTCATGAGCTTGGCCGCGGCCAGCCGGAATTCGTTGATGTTGGCGATCTCCAGAAGCTCGGGATGGTAGCTGCCAAGCGAGTTGATGACCGCCGAAAGGATGGCCATGGGCTCGCCGTTGGGCGGGAAGCCGTCGAAGTGGTGCAACAGGTCCTCGTGCAGAAGCTCGTGCTCGGACAAAAGGGCCCGGAACGCGGTGCGCTCCTCGGCCGTGGGCAGTTCGCCGAAGATGAGCAGCATGGCCGTCTCGATGAACGAACTGCGCTCGGCCAGATCCTCGATGGGATAGCCCCGGTGGCGCAGGATGCCGCGTTCGCCGTCCACGAAGGTGATGGCGCTCTTGCAGGAACCCGTGTTGGCGTAGCCCGGGTCGTAGGCCACATAGCCGGTGAGTTTGCGCAGGTCGGTGATGTCGATGCCGACCTCGCCCTCGGACCCGACGTGCACGGGCAGTTCGTAGCGGGTGTCCCCGATGGTCAGAGTGGCGGTTTGGGGTTTTTTCATGGGACACCTCCCTGTGGTCGATGGTGCTGCGGACTTCGCGAAAAAAGCCAGAAAAAAACGGATGGAACCGGCGGAGTCAGAACCGATATCAAAAAAATATGGGGATGTCTTCCCTCGGCCGGTTGCGCCGGTTCCGGACGGCTCGTGAGGGACGCGGCGCGGAAAGGGCGTCGCGCGGGGGGGGAGCCGGGGCGGCGGGACGTCCTTGACCGGATTTTCCGCTCGCCCACAGTGTCAGGGGCGCGCGGAGGCCCGGCCCAGCAGGAAGATGCCGTAGGTGGCCAGAAGATTGGGCAGAATGGTCGTGATCCGGCCGGTCTCCTGGTGGTGGGGGGTGTGGATGGCGGTCTCGCGCAGGATCGAAAAACCCGAGGCCTTGCAGAAGCGCCGGAAGTCCTTGATGGCGATGACCCGGATGTTCGGGGTGTCGTACCACTGGTAGGGCAACTCCCGCGAGACCGGGGCCCGGCCCTTGAAGAACAGTTGGGCGCGCACGCCAAAGTGGGCGAAGTTGGGGAAGCTGACGATGCCCCGGCGGCCCACCCGCAGCATCTCCCGGATGAGCCGGCCCGGGTCGTAGACCTGCTGCAGGGTCTGGCTCAGGATCACGGAGTCGAAGGCCGCGTCCGGGTAGTCGGCGATCTCTTCGTTTATGTCCCCGTGCACCACGGACAGGCCCTTGGCGATGGCCTCGGCCACCCGGGCCTCGTCGATCTCGATGCCCGTGCCGCTGATGCCCTTTTCCCGGATGAGGTGGGACAGAAGGTCCCCGGACCCGCAGCCCAGGTCCAGGACCCGGGAGCCGGGGGC
>JBMONM010000107.1:0-9779 GCA_049324675.1 Thermodesulfobacteriota bacterium | reverse complement strand
GAAGGTCGTAGCGCATGGGCCGGCCCTCAGTTTCCGGCCCCGGGCCGGGCCGCGTCCACAAGCCGTCCCAGGAACCGGGACAGGATGGCCGCCAGTCGGGGGTTGGGCAACAGGAAGGCGTCGTGGCCCCAGTCCGCGGTGATCTCCACGAAGCTCACGTCCAGGCCGTTTTTCTTCATGGCCTGGACCATGGCCTTGGACTGGTAGGTGGGGTAGAGCCAGTCCGAGGTGAAGGAGACCACCAGGTAGGCGCATTTCGCCCTGGAAAAGGCGGCCACGGCCGAGCCGTCGCCGTAGGCCTTCTCCAGATTGAAATAGTCGGCGGCCTTGGTCACGTACAGAAAGGAGTTGGCGTCGAAGCGGTCCACGAACTTCCTGCCCTGGTGGCGCAGGTAGCTCTCCACCTGGAAATCGGCCTCGAAGTTGAACGAGATGTCGCAGCGGTCCTGGAGCCGGCGGTCGAACTTGGCCCGCATGGCCTCGTCGGACAGATAGGTGATGTGCCCGATCATCCGGGCCACGGCCAGACCCATGTCCGGTTTCTCCGGATGCCGGTAGTAGTCGCCGTTTCGCCAGTTGGGGTCGGCCATGATCGCCTGTCGGGCCACCTCGTTGAAGGCGATGGCCAGGGCCGAGTGCTTGGTGGTGGAGGCCAGGGACACCGCCCCCCGGACCATGTCCGGATAGCGCACGGACCACTCCAGGACCTGCATGCCGCCCATGGAGCCGCCCACCACGGCCAGGAGCCGGTCGATGCCCAGATGGTCCACCAGGGCCTTTTGGGCCGTGACCATGTCGCCCACGGTCACCACGGGAAATTCCAGGCCGTAGGGCGCGTTCGTGGCCGGGTTGATCGAGCCCGGACCGGTCGAGCCCATGCAGCCGCCCAGGACGTTGGAGCAGATCACGAAATATTTCGTGGTGTCGATGGCCTTGCCCGGGCCGATCATGATGTCCCACCAGCCGGGCTTGGGATCGGTCTTGTCGTAGTAGCCGGCGGCGTGGGAATCGCCGGTCAGGGCGTGCAGGACCAGGACGGCGTTGTCTTTCCCGGGCGTGAGTTCCCCGTATGTCTCGTAGGCCAGGGTCACGGGGCCGAGCGACAGTCCCGATTCCACAATCAGGGGGTGCGGGGGCGCGGCGAAGGTGAAGAGGCGTTTCTCCACCTGGCCCACGCAGCCGCCCGTAGCCGTCTGGTCCACATATTCGCTCACCTGTCGTCTCCATGAAAGGCCATGTGGTGGTGCATACCGCCGATTTCGGCCCGTGTCATCCGGGAGCGGCCGGCTTCCGGGGAACCGGGGTCGGCCGTCGGCGAGGCTTTGCCCCCGGCGGGCGCATGGGATATAGGGGCCTTGCCGCGCGCGGGAGAACGATCCGCGCCGTGATGGAGGACACCATGCCAAGCGCCTTGCGCCGCTTTTTCGTTGCCATATCCGTTGCCGCGATCTGTGCCGTCCTGGCCGGACCGGCCCTGGCCGCCGACCCGGACAAGAAGCCCGACGGGTTCAGGGGCATCGCCTGGGGGACCGAGGTCTCGGGCCTTGCGGATATGGCCCTGGTGGAACAGGACGGGGACTTCGCGGACTACGACCGCAAAAACGACAAGATGGACCTGGGCGGGATGCCGGTCGCCGTGGTCACCTACGGATTCTACAAGGGCCGGTTCTATCACGCGGCCATCAACTACGAGGGAACCACGGGCTATGACGCCGTGCAGGAGCAGTTGGTGGCCAAGTACGGCAAGCCCGACGTCATGACCGAACGCGCCGACGACGCGGGACGGGCCTATGTGCTGGCGGCCTGGAACTGGCCGGGGCACGCCTACATCGGGCATCGCCGGTACAAGGACGGCGCGGCCGGACGGCTTTTCTACTTCTACAGCCCCCTGGTGGAGGCCTCCAAGGCCGCGGCGGCCTCGGCCGTGGCCACGGCGGCCATGGCCCCCAAGGCCCCGGCCACGGAAAAAGCCGCCTCAACGTCCCGGACGCCCGCGCCAAAGCCTGCGCCGAACCTTCATGCCGGGACGCCGGAACCCCGCGAGGACGCCGCCCGGGCCGTTCCGGAGCCGGAGGCGCCACAGGCGCGCGTTGCCCCGGACGTGTCGGAAAAGGCCGCTTCGGGTCCTGGGGACGGGAC
This sequence comes from Thermodesulfobacteriota bacterium, assembly GCA_049324675.1. Lineage (GTDB taxonomy): Bacteria > Desulfobacterota > Desulfovibrionia > Desulfovibrionales > Desulfovibrionaceae > Desulfolutivibrio. Next base: position 7,640 of record JBMONM010000107.1, on the reverse strand, counting down.
GGGCACGACCCACGTGATTGTCAAGGGCGACATGCTCTCGGCCCTGGCCAAGCGCTATGGGGTGCCCCGCGAGGCCATCCTGGCCGCCAACCCCGGGATCACCCCGACCAACCTCAAGCTCGGCCAGACCCTGCGCATTCCGGGCAAGGCCGAAGCCGCAGTTCCCGCGCCGGCCGCCAAGGCCGTACCCGAAGCCGATGACGCGCCCGAGAGCCCGAAGCCGGTGATTCGATCCGAGCCTGAAAAGACCATGACCCAGGAAACGGCCCAGGCCCCGAGCCCAGAGCCGTCCGCCGCCGCGCCGGGGACCCACGTGATCGTTGCCGGGGACATGATTTCGGCCATCGCCAAGCATTACGGGGTTTCGGAGAAGGCCATCCTCAAGGCCAACCCGGGCCTCAAACCCGGCAATCTGCAACTCGGCCAGATCATCCGGCTGCCGGCCGGAGCCAAGGCCCAGGAGACCCCGGCAACCGGTCCGGCCGAACCCAGGGTCGAAGCGGCTCCCAAGGCCGGGCCAGCCCCCGCCGTCACTCCGGAACCCACGGCCGAGGCCGTCCAGTCGGCAAAACCCCGGGAGCACGTGCTGGAATTCGAGGACACCCTGTCCGGGCTGGCCAAGCGCTACGGCGTGACCACGGAGGCCATCATGAAGGCCAATCCGGGGCTTGATCCCAAAAAGCTCAAGCCGGGAAAGAAGATCAAGATACCCTGAGGTTGGCAGGAAGCGGGAAGGTGGGAGGGGAATGCCTCCGGCGGCCAAAGGGGCAATGCCCCTTTGGAATCCCCGAGCGGAAAGAGCCCCTTGTCTTTTGGAGTGTGGCCGCCGCCATATCGAATGCGTCGGGACGGGCGACGGGTTTGCGCGCCGTGCGCACGGCAGCGCGAAGCATTGCTGCCGCAGCACGGCGTCGCGAACCCCGAGCCCGGCCGCGAACCACCTAGGACAGCAGACGAGCCAGCGCGTCCTGCCCTAAAAGCACCTGGGCCATGGCCCCGAAGCACAGAAACGGGCCGAAGGGAATGGGGATGGAACTGGCCTTGCCCTTGCCGCCGATCAAAAAAAACGGGCAGCACACCAGCGCCGCCACACTGCCCATCAATATCGCCATGGGCAGTCCGGCCACCCCGCACATCCCGCCGATGGACAGCATGAGCTTCACGTCCCCGCCGCCCAGGCCGTCCACGCCCCGAAGCGCCCGGTAGCCCCGGGCCAAGAGCCAGAACAGCGCGAAACCGCCCGCCGCGCCCCAGACCGCCGCAGTCAGCCCCACCCCCGGCGAAAGCCAGCCGGCCGCGATGCCAAGCACCGCCGCCGGATAGGTCAGCCTGTTGGGCAGAAGGAAGGTGCGCAGGTCGATGGCCGAGGCCACGATGAAAAGCCCGCCCAGGGCCAGAAGGACGACAAACAGGGGAGTGGGGCCGAAACGCAGGGCCAAAAGCGCCCCCCATGCCGCCGAGACGATCTCCAGAAGCGGATATCCGAGCGGTATGCGCACCCCGCAGGCCGCACACCGCCCCCGGGCCAACAGGTACCCCACGAGGGGCAACAGCTCCCACCAGGAAAGCCGGTGCCCGCACGCCGGACAATGGGATGGCGGGAACACGATGGACTGGCCGGTCACGTAGCGATGGGCGCACACGCTGTAGAAACTGCCCAGGACAAGGCCGAGAATCCCCGCCAGCCAGGGAAAAAGGCGCACGAGCGCCGGGTCGGAGAAAAACGGGGTCATCAGGCTCCGTCGCCGCCGGAGGACGCGGGTTCATAGTCCCCCCCGGCCTTTTTGATCTCTTCCAGGGCCACTTCGAGAATGACCGGCATTTTTTCGGCCATTTGCGGGGAAATGTCCACGGCCATGGTCTGGTAGTCGAAGGGCTCCACCCCGACGACCACGGCGTCCGGCCGGTTCCCGGCCAGCCCGCAGCAGATCAGCGTGTCCACCAGATCCGACTGGTGCATGGAGTTTTTGAACGCCAACGACTTGCGCAGGTCGTCGCCGGTCAGAAGATACACGCTGCCCGGCTCGTCGCCGCCAAGGACCGCGTCGATGACGATCAACCTCTGGCACTGCATGATCGGATCCATGAGCCGCATGCCCAGCGTGCCGCCGTCCATAAGGGTCACGTTGCCCGTGAAGCGGTAGTCGCGCGTGAGGGCCTCCACGGTCCGCACGCCCACGCCCTCGTCGGTGAAAAGGATGTTGCCCACGCCAAGGACCAGGATTTTTGGAGCATCATGTGTCATGTGGTACCGCCAAAAAACGGGAACCCGGCACGCGCCGGGTTCCCGCCTGAATGCGTTTGTTTTGTATGTAGACTAGCGGATGCGGAACTTCAAGACCTCGTTGGAGTTGGGCTCGATCACGTGCACGCCGCAGGCGATGCAGGGATCGAAGGCATGCACGGTGCGCAGTATCTCGACCGGACGCTTGGGATCGGCGATGGGGCTGCCGATGAGCGCCTCTTCCACGGGGCTTACGGCCCCGGCGGCGCAACGCGGTCCCAGGTTCCAGGTGGAGGGCACCACGAGCTGGAAGTTGTCGATCTTCTTGTCCTTGATCTTGATCCAGTGCGACAGGGCGCCGCGCGGGGCGTCCACCAGGCCCACGCCCTCGCCCACGGCCGGCATGTCCCACTTGGCGGCCAGGTTGGTGTCGCCCTTTTTGATGTTGGCGGCGTATTCCTTGATCCAGGCGTCCATCTTCTCGGCGATGATCGCCGTTTCGATGCCGCGGGCCGCCGTGCGGCCCAGGGTGGAGAAGAGCGCCGTGGCCGGGATGGACAGCTTTTTGAGCACCGTGTCCACCAGCGACTTGGTTTCCTTGTGGCCCTTGGCGTAGGCGATGAGCACGCGGGCCAGGGGGCCGACCTCCATGGCCTTGCCCTTGTAGCGGGGGGCCTTCATCCAGGAATAGCGCTGCTTGTCGTCAAGCTTGGTGTACTGCGGCTCGGTCACGCCCTCGTAGGGGTGATGTGCCTCGTCGCCCTTGTACCAGGAGTACTTGACGTGCTCGGTGATCTCCTTGAGGTCGACCTTGTCCACTTTCTTGAGGTCCCGGTTCATCATCACGCCGGCCGGGAAGTAGCAGGAATCCATGTACTTCTCGGTGTTGGAGACATCGCCGGGGAACTCGCCGAAGGTCAGGAAGTTGGTGCAGCCGCCGATGCCGCCCCAATCCTTGTAGAAGCCGGCCACGGCCAGAAGGTCCGGGATGTACACTTCGTCCACGAACTTCTTGGTTTCCTTCCACAGGGAGGTGAACTCGGCGATGCGGTCCGGGGTCATGCCCTCGTAGTTGGTGCAGCCGCCCACGATCGTGAACTGGGTGTGGGGGTTCTTGCCGCCGAACACGGCCATGCCCCGGGCGGCCTTGACCTGCAGGTGCAGGGCCTCAAGGTAGTGGGCCGTGGCGATGAGATCCACCTCGGGCGGCAGGTAGTAGGCCGGATGTCCGCCCAGGAAGTAGGCGTTGGTGAAGATGCCGAGTTGGCCGGAGTCCACGAAGGCTTTCAGGCGGTCCTGGACGGCCTTGAGGGACTCGGCGCTGTTCTCGGGGCGGGCCGGGGCGATGTTGGCGGCCAGTTTGGCGGCCTTCTGCGGGTCGGCCTTGAGCGCGTTGGTCACGTCGACCCAGTCCAGGGCGTGCAGGTGGTAGAAATGCACGATGTGGTCATGCAGGTACTGGGCGGCCATGACCAGGTTGCGCATCAACCGGGCGTTGGCCGGGATGTTCACCTTGACGGCGTTGTCCACGCACCGGGTGGAGGCCAGGGCGTGCACGTAGGTGCACACGCCGCAGGCGCGCTGGGTGAAGTGCTGGGCGTCGCGGGGATCGCGGCCCTTTAAGATGATTTCCAGGCCCCGGAAAAGCTGCGAAGAGCTCCAGGCGTCCTTGATCTTGCCGTTTTCCACTTCGACCATGATCCGCAGGTGACCCTCGATCCTGGTGATGGGATCGACAATGACCGGTCCGGTGAAGGTGCTCTGCGGAGTGGGTTTGCTTTCAGCCATATAGTCCTCCATCAAGCGATGATGATTCGTGAGTGACGGCCCATCCGGAATATCCGGTGGCGGCCTCGGCTACTGTTGGTAGAACGGGCTCATGGCATCCCAGAAGTCGGGCTCGCTGCAGCCGATGCAGGGATGGCCGGCCTGAACGGGCCAGATGGTCTGGTTGAAGAGCACCTTGGGGCAGTTGTTGTAGGTGACCGGCCCCTTGCAGCCCAGTTCGTAGAGGCAGTAGCCTTTCTTGGCCTCCTCGGAATCGAAGGAAGGCGCGAACTCCGAAGCCTCGAAGTGCTTGAGGCGGGGACAGTTGTCGTGCACGGTTTCGCCGAAGAACATCTTCGGACGTCCGTTGTCGTCCAGTTCCGGGATGCCCTTGGTCAGGACATGGACCACGGCGCCCACGAAGTTGATGGGGTTGGGCGGACAGCCGGAGATGTTGATGGTGGTCACGCCGGTGAGTTCCTTGACGCCCATTGCCTGGCTGGGATTCGGCTTGGCCTTCTGCACGCCGCCGAAGCAGGAACAGGTGCCCATGCAGATGACGCCCTTGGCCTTGGGGGCCAGTTCCTTGGTGGTCTCGAGCATGGTCTTTCCGGAAACCTTGCCCCATGCGCCGTTTTCGATCGTGGGAATGCCGCCCTCGACGACCAGGAAGTATCCGTCGGGAGAAGCCACGGCCTTGTGCAGGGCCTCCTCGGCGGCTTCGCCCGCGGCGGCCATGATGGTCTCGTGGTAGTCGAGCGAGATGGTGTCCAGGATCAACTCGTCGATGAACGGTTTCACCGTGCGCAAGATGGCCTCTGAGCATCCCGTGCACTCGGCGTTGTGCAACCACACCACGGAGGGACGCTTCGTGGCGGTGAGCGCCTGGGCGACCTTGGGCGCGAACGCCGGGCCCATCCCCATGGCGGCGGCCACGGACGCGCAGAACTTCATGAAATCGCGGCGCGTGACTCCCCTTTGCTCAAGCCGCTTCTCAGCATTTTCCCTGCCAAGACCCACAGAGAATTTCATAAGACTCCTCCTTTCAGTTAGGGGCCGGCGCACCGGCGGTATCGCCACCCTCGGGATGCCGGTGCGCTGGTTCAGACCGTTGCCGTCCACGCCCGGCCGCCGGTTTCTTCCAGTGAGGAACTGGGGTACGGCCGATCACGTGAAAAACATCACGATACATGTCTTCCCATGAAGCACTTTTACAATGAAAGGTCAATGGGGTTTTGAAAAAAAACAAGCAAAGACGCAATCATAGCATGTAATACATAAGTCTGGTCGAGACTGTATTACGTTTTCTGTTTTTTTATGCAGCACGCGGAGACGTCTTTTTCAAAGTTCGGCATGGGGAAATGCCCTGCTTTTTACTCGGTCGGCGTTTCCGATCGATCTTCCTGGAGAAGTCTGGATTTTATCAATAGTTCCGGGCGGTATTCGAAATGCATCAGGTCATATTCCGCCCACTTGCCCCCCCAGATGAACCCTTCGGCCTCGAAGGCCCCGATCACCTCCTTCGGAAACCGCCGCCGGCCGGACAGTTTGTCCGACGGACGGCGGTGATGCCGCCAGTAGGGGTTGCGCCCCGGGTTCACATCCACGGCGATGGCCAGGGCATGCATGCTCAGGCGCTGCGTTCCGGCGATGGTCCGCCAGCAGAAGGTCCCCACCACGGGATACAGAATCTCCCGAAGCCCCGGATCGCGCGCCACCAGGTCCGCAAGCCGCGCCGAAACCCGCGAGAGCGCGTCGGCCGCGCCGTTACGGGCATTGAACATGACCGTGCGGTCCAGAAACCGCACCGGTCGGCAGGCCGCCGAGACCTCGTCCGGGTCATGGCCGTATACCTCCAGGAAAAATCCGGTCACCCGCCTCCTTCCCGGATGAAATCCCGGCGCGGGGTCCCCCGTCACCGGTCCCGGCGGATAGACCTGGGCCAGCATGTCCTCCAGGTCCGGGTCATCGAGCGCCTCCTGTACGGTCTTGGCCCGGCCGTCGTCGTAGATGAAGCGTTTCCCGGAGCCGGTCACAAGCGTCACCAGGCCGTCCGCAACCTCGATGCCGGCAATGATCCCCGGATACGCCTCGGCAAGCGCAGCCACGTCCGTTCTCTGCGCCGGCGACAGGGCCTCCGCGCCCGGTATCCCCGGCATCCGGCCGGCGGCTGCCGGGACAGAGACGAGAATGAGCAGGAGAGGGGTGGAAAAACACCATCGAAGGTGTCGATAACGGGTCATGGTCATGGGAATGCCCGGCCGGGCCTGGTTTTCCACGGGCATCCTCGAGAAGGCAAATCGCGTGGGATGCGGCATGGCCGCGCGGTCCTCGCATCGTAGCAGACTTCGAGGCGGCTTCCCATCCGCGCAAAACAGGGCTATTTATTGGTGTAGTTCCTCCCCGGCACCGTTTTCCCGGGCCAGCCGGCGCGCTTCGGTCGATGCGCAGAGACGACGTCCTTCTCCAGCCAATAAGGAGAACCCATGGAAACGACGGCGAAAAAATCCTCCCTCGGACTCATCGTCACCGTGGTCATCGGCGTGGCCGTCCTGCATGCCGCCCTGTTCACCGCCTTGGCCTTTCGCGAAACGACCCCGAAACCGGCCCCACTGACCTCGCTCCCCGCCGGCCTTGAAAAAAAGGCCGCACCCGCCGTTCCGCAGGCATCCTCGACCCCGCCCCCCGCGCAGCGGCCCGTGGCCGAGCCGCTTCGCGCCAATCCTTCCGGCCCGGTAGGGCTGGCCTCGGACACCCCGCTGCCCGCCACCAAAAACCTGACCGGCGGCGGCAAGGCCCTGGGACAATAACCAGGCGCTCCGGGCGCGTCCCCCATGGGCGGCACCTGTTTTTCACTTCCCGGGGCTGCCTGTGGCGGCACGCCGGGCGACGCCGAGGGGAGGTCCCATTCACGGCCCAGGCGTCGCCTGAGGGAGGCGTCCGGGTCGAAAGCGACGCTTTTTCCGGCCGGCCGCAGGCCAGGCCTGTTTGGCGGAATGGTCAGGCCGCAAGCGAGAACAGGTTGAGGGGCCGGGCGGCAAGCATGGACCGGGTGGTCTCCAGGACATGCTCGGGTTTGAGGGAGAATTTTTCAAGGACCTGCGGCCAGGGCGCGTCGGAGGGGATGGCCGGATTTTCGAGGTATCGGACCATGGCGTCGGCGGTGCACAGGGCGATGGCCTCGCGCCGGTGGGTGGGGGCGTGGGTGGGAGTGTGGTGCCAATTCACGGGTTCGGTCAATTCGGAGGGGAGGTTCCAGGACTTGAGGACCATGGCCCCGACGAGGCCGTGGTCGAGCCCCCAGTAGCGGTCCTCGGCCGGATGGTAGCGGATGTTTTCCGCGGCGCACGACGCCTCGATGGCCAGCCAGTCGTCGGGGCGGTGCTGGGCCGTAAGGAGTTTGCCCAGATCGTGGAGCACCCCGGCGGTGAACAGGTTCTCGGCGTCGGCCACCCCGAGAAGCGGGGCGAGTTCCCTGGCGGTCAGGCCCATGGCGAGCTTGTGTTCGAAGTAGGCGGGCACGTCGAAGGAGGGGGGCAACTCGTGGGAAGCGGCCAGGTGCTTGACGCCCAGGGCCAGGACGAGGGTCCGGATCTCGTTGAGGCCCAGGACGGTGACGGCCCGGTGCACGGTGTGGATCTCGGATTGC
>JBMONM010000106.1:0-1620 GCA_049324675.1 Thermodesulfobacteriota bacterium | reverse complement strand
GTGGTGTTTCAGGAAGCCGACTCCTTAAGAAGCGCCATGCAGGCCCTGGGGCGTCACAAGCAGTCCCCGGCCTACAATGTGGGTGTCCTGGCCTTCGAGGAACTCATGCGCATGGAGGAGTCCGAACTCCCCGCCGGAGAAAAGGCCAAGATCGCCATGGACAATATCCGCCGGGTGTTGCGCCAGGGAGTCACCTCCGAGCTCGGCAAACTGTCCAAGTCCCTGTCCTTTCTGGCCACAGCCGCGAACTCCTCGCCGTTTATCGGCCTGTTCGGCACGGTATGGGGCATCATGAACTCCTTCCATACCATCGGCCTGCAGCAGTCCGCGGCCCTGGCCGCCGTGGCCCCTGGCATCTCCGAGGCCCTTGTGGCCACGGCCATCGGCCTGGGCGTGGCCATCCCGGCCACCATCGGCTACAACTTCTTTCTGGGCTATATGCAGTCCATCGAGCGGGAACTGGTCAATTTCGCCGGCGCCTTTTTGAACCGCATCCAGCGCGAGGTGACCTGGGAGCCGCGGGAGCCCCGCGAGGAACGCGATCTTCGGAGTCGGCGACCCGTGTCCCGTGAGGGCTTCTGACCATGGGCGCGCAGGTCGGCGGCGGACAGAAGTCGTTTATGTCCGAGATCAACGTCACGCCCTTTGTGGACGTGATGCTGGTCCTTTTGATCATTTTCATGGTCACCGCGCCCATGATGACCCAGGGCCTGGAGGTGGATCTGCCCCAGACCCGGACGGTCAGCGTCCTGCCCACGGACAGCGAGCATCTGGTGTTGACCGTCAAGGCCGATGGGTCCTTGTTTCTGGACACCTACCAGGTCGGGCTGGCCGATCTCCAGGACCACGTCAAAAGGCTGGTCACGGACCAGAAGAAAACGCTTTTTTTGCGCGCGGATAAAAACGTGTCCTATGGGGTGGTGGTCCAGGTCATGGGGGTGGTCAAGGCCGCCGGGGTCGATCGCCTGGGCGTGGTGGCCGAAGAGGAAAAAGCGGACGCCAAGACCCCGAAGCAGGGAACGCGGAAGCCGTAGGGGAGTCCGCCGGGGCGGTTCGTCGGGAGCCGCAAGCGGAATGGCTGGCCATGGCGGCCACGGCGTGATCCGGGATATCCGGGAAGCGCGAGAGCGCATGGACTTCCAAAGAGCGGTCTGGGAAAAGTCGAAATCTGTCGGGACGACAGTTCACAGTGTTTTTTACTTAAAAAACATGACCATGTTTTTTAAGGACGCGACGACATGCGGGCACTCGGCTGGGTTTTTTCCATTTTTTTCCACCTGACGGTGTTTCTGGCCAGCTTGCTCTTCATTCAGATGGAGCCGGTGAAGTTCAAGCTGGACGTGCCTGTTTACGAGGTGGAACTGGTCAGTCTGGGGCCGCCGGGGCTTCCTCCCGGTCCTCCGGGAGACCCCGCGGCCGCGCCCGGTCCCAAGCAGCCCGGCCCCGAGAAACTTCCGCCCGGACCGGCCGAGACCCTGGCCCAGCCCGAGGCCCCCAAGGCCGCGGCGCTTCCCCAGCCGCCGGCTGACGCCGCGCCCATTCCGGCCAAGCCCCAACCGCCGGAGCCCGTGGCCGCACGTCCGCCCGAGCCGCCCAGGCCCCCGGAACCCAAGCCCGAGC
>JBMONM010000105.1:0-12852 GCA_049324675.1 Thermodesulfobacteriota bacterium | reverse complement strand
GAAGGTTTTAGGGGAGGGGGGGCCTCCCCACAGACTCCGCCACCAAAGGAGATCCACATGACCAAGCGCACCATCATCGTATCAGGCCTGGCGGCAACGTATCCCCTGGGCGGCGTAGCCTGGGATTATGTGCAGTATTTGCAGGGTTTTTATCGACTCGGTCATGACGTCTATTATCTGGAGGACACGGGCGGCTGGGCCTATGACCCCTTCAACGTGACTTTCGTCGATGATTTGACCTATCATATCGGATACTTGGAAGACTATTTGAAGAGGCTGGAGCCGGGGCTGGAAAAGCGCTTTTGCGTGCGCGGACCCGACGACCGGCACTGGGGACTTTCCCGGGAGGAGTTGGCGGCGGTGGTGGCCCGGGCCGACGTGTTCTTCAATATCTCCACGACGTGCCAGCTTCGGGAGGAATACGGGCGCATCCCGGTCAAGGTGCTCATCGACTCCGACCCCATGTACACCCAGTCGGACATCCCCAGGTACCTGCGCGGCGAGGCCGACGCCAACGCCGTGAAGAATATCGAGAATATGCGCCGCCACGACGTGTTTTTCTCGTTCGGCGAGAACGTGGGCAAGCCCGGGTGTCTGGTGCCCACGGGCGTTTTCGACTGGCGGCCGACCCGGCAGCCCATCGTGCTCGCGGCCTGGGAAGGGGCCGGGAGATATGCGCGGGAGGTGTTCACCACGGTGCTTTCCTGGCAGCCCAAGGAGAAGGGGCCGGAGGTGGAGGGCGTGCGCTACGGCGGCAAGAACATGGAGTTCGAGAAGATCATGGACCTGCCGGGCAAGACCGACGCGGTTCTGGAACTGGCCCTGGGCGGCGGCCGGCCGCCCCGGGAGCTTCTGGAGGAAAAGGGCTGGAGGCTGGTGGACGGGTTCGCCATGTCCCAGACGCCGTGGAAGTATCGGGATTATATATGGGAGAGTATGGCCGAGTTCTCGCCGGCCAAAAACGCCTACGTGGCCTCGAAAAGCGGCTGGTTTTCCTGCCGCAGCGCCTGCTATCTGGCCTCGGGACGGCCGGTGGTGGTCCAGGACACGGGATTTTCGGACGTTTTCGAGGTGGGCGAGGGCGTCGTGACCTTTACGGACGAGGCCGGGGCCCTTGCCGGCATCGAGGCCGTGCGCCGCGACTACGACCGCCATGCGGCGGCGGCCACGGCGTTCGCCAAGAGATATTTCGATTCGGACGTGGTGCTGGCCAAGCTTTTGCAAGACGCGCTGGCGTAGGGAGAAGGCCTTTGGCGGCCGGGGGGAAACCTTTCTGAAGAAGGTTTTCCTCCCCTGGACCCCTTTCGAAACACTTTGTCGCGCTTCGCGTCCCCGGGATAGTGGGTGATGATGAAACGGTTTTGTTTTGTATGGGTGTTTGTCTTGTTGGCTGTACAGGCAGCGGCCGGGCAGTGGGGCGCCGGGTTCGAAGGCGGACGGGCGTGGCTGGTGGAACCCGGGGGTGGGCGCTTCTATTCGCTCGGCGTGAACACGGTCAACGGCGGTCAGGAACACCCCGAGGGGAACGGGTATTACTGGAAGGACTTCTACGGGAGCATGGACGAGTGGGCGGCGGACGTGGAGAGGCGGCTTGCCGGCTGGGGCTTCAACACCCGGGGCGGCTGGTCCGATCCGACCACGGCCATGAACATGCCGCTCATCCCCGAGATCGACCTGGGGCGAAACGCCCGGCTGCACTGGTTCGATCCCTTCGCCCCAGACGCGCTGGCGCAGACCGTCGAGACGGCCAGGCGGGTCACGGAAAAGTATCGGGAGAATCCCGAGGTCATGGGGTATTTCACGGACAACGAGGTGGGCTGGTGGAACGCGCCGCTTTTCTCGTGGTACCTGTCGAACGAATGGGCGATCTATACCAAACAGGTGTTGTGGCGGCTTCTTTTCGAGCGGTATCAGGGACGCTGGGAACGGTTGTGCGCCGACTTCGTGCCCGGCGAGGGCATGGGGAGTTTCGAGGACCTGAAGAAGGGCGGGGCGAGGCTCAGGCTCAGGCCCGGCGGGCACGGCATCAAGGTGGTGGCGGCGTTCACCCGGGTCTGCGCCGGGCGGTATTACGAACTGGCGCGGGCGGCATTGAGGGAGGTCGATCCGGACAGGCTGGTCATGGGCGACCGGCTGCCGCTGTACTACAACCAGGACGCGGTGCTGGCGGCCCGGGGCAGGGTGGACGTGCTTTCCACCAACTACAACGTGGACGAGGCCGACGGCTGGGTGGCCCCGTATTATTTCGAGGGGTTGCAAAAGCTGATCGATGCCCCGGTCCTGATTACGGAATACTTTTTCGCGGCCGAGGAGAACCGGAGCGGCAACAAGAACAACGGCCATCTGATGCACGTCGCGACCCAGGACCAGCGCGCCCGGGGGGCGGCCGCGGCCCAGGCGAATTTCGCGGCCTTTCCCAACGTGGTGGGCGCGCACTGGTTCCAGTATGCCGACGAGCCCACAGGAGGCCGGGGCGACGGCGAGGACTTCAACATGGGTCTGGTGGACATCGAAAACCGGCCCTATGAGCGGCTGGCCCAGGCCATGGGCGCGGTCAACGCCAGGGCCGCGACCATCCATGCCCACAGCCGCTTCGACACGGTTCCGGACAAGGACGCGCCGGTCTCCGTCCGGCGGCTGCCGCGCCCGGCGGACTGCGCGGACAATTCGCTCCTGGACTGGCCGGAAAAGGCGGCAACGCGGCTTGTGGGATTCACCACCAAAAAGCCGTATGTGCCCTTTGGCGACGTGCATGCGGCCTGGAGCCCGGAGGGGCTGTCGCTGTTCAATCTGGCCGGGAACTATGCGGATTTGTTCCTTCTGGACTATGAGGGCGAGTTTCCCCTGTCCGAGACGTACCAGATCCACGTGATTCTGGATGTCGGCGGAACGGCGCGGCATTTCGCGGCGCATCTTCTGCCCCGGCCCCATTCGCGCTACGAGGGGCGTTTCGAGCTGGAGCCCCGGCTCTACGAGGTGGGGCCGGACGGGCGATACACGCGGCTCGAGTCGGCGGGACTCATGCAGGCCCTGGACAAGCCCCTGCCGCACGTGGCCGTGGAGCTCTTTTTCCCGGCGCGGCTTCTGGGCCTGGACAGGCTGTCCGCCGGGGACAGGATCGGGGCCCGCGTTTTCGTGACCAGCTTCTACCGGGAACTGACCATGACCTATGACGGCGGCCCGGCGTCGTTTCTGGCCCGGGATGCGGACAGGCGCCTGCCCCGGACCCTGGTGCTTACGGATTGAGTCGGCGTCCGGACGGATGTTTTTCGTGGGGGATTCCGAGGGGCGCAAGCCCTTCGGCCGCCGGAGGCTTCCCAACAAACGCATGATCTGGAGAATGACGACATGGACACAACGGTTTTGGTCACCGGCGGGGCCGGGTATATCGGCTCGCACACCTGCAAGGCCCTGAAACAGGCCGGGCTCACTCCCGTGACCCTGGACAACATGGTCTACGGCCACGACTGGGCCGTGAAGTGGGGGCCGCTGGTCAAGGGCGACATCCTTTCCGCCGCCGACCTGGACGGCGTGTTCGCCGCGCACAGGCCCGCGGCCGTGGTGCATTTCGCGGCCTTCGCCTATGTGGGCGAATCCGTGCAGAATCCGGCCAAGTACTACCACAACAACGTCACCGGCACGCTGTCGCTTCTCGACGCCATGCGCCGCCACGGCTGCGGGCACATCGTCTTCTCCAGCACCTGCGCCACCTACGGGGTGCCGAACGCGCTGCCCATCCCCGAGGACCATCCCCAGAAGCCCATCAATCCCTACGGCTGGTCCAAGCTCATGATCGAGCAGATCCTGCGCGACTACGAGCAGGCCTACGGCATCACCCACGCCTCCCTGCGCTATTTCAACGCCGCCGGGGCCGACCCGGACGGCGAGATCGGCGAGGACCACGATCCCGAGACGCATCTGATTCCGCTGGTCATCAAGGCCGCGCTGGGGCTGCGCAGGCACATCGAGGTCTTCGGCACGGACTACGACACCCCGGACGGCACGGCGATCCGGGACTACATCCATGTCACGGACCTGGCCGACGCCCATGTTTCGGCCATCTCCCGGCTCATGGACAAGGGGGAGTCCGTGATGCTCAACCTCGGGACCGGCGTGGGCAACACCGTGAGGCAGGTGATCGAGGCCGTGGAGCGGGTGTCCGGCCGGAAGGTGCCGGTGGTGGAAGGCCCCCGGCGCGCGGGCGACCCCCCGGCGCTTTACGCCAATGCCGGCGGGGCCGGGCGGCTTCTTCACTGGACGCCGCGCTTTTCGGACATCGACACCACGGTGGAGACGGCCTGGCGCTGGCACGAGAAGCACGGCCGGTAGGGCGGGCGCATGAAAAAATACGACCGTATCTTTCAATAAAAAAGAATCATTTTACTATGTTGTCTTAAAGATTCGCAGCGGGGATTTTCAGGAAACGGCACGAGGCCGGCACCGCTTTTGGGCAAAGGCCCCCGTCGGGATCACCGTCCGGCGGGGGCTTTTTTCACGGCAAAAGCGAGGGGAAGCGGAAGTAGGCGTCGAGCACGGCCCAGATGCCGAAAAGCAGGATGATCACCCCCGAGCCTTTGCGGATTTTCGGCAACTGGTTGAGCAGCCGGAAGCGCAAAAGCTTGCCCCCCAGCGCGATGGCCACCCACCAGATCATGGCCCCGAAAAACACCCCCGCGACCACGGCCACGGCGTGATGCACCCGCGTTTCGGCCTGCCCCAGGCCGAATCCGGCGAAGATGGCCAGAAAGGCCACGAAGGTCATGGGGTTGGTCAGGGTCAGGAAGAAGATGGAGGCGAAGGCCCCGGCGAAATGGGAGTGGGTGAGTTCGATCTGTTTGGGGGCCTTTTTGGCCAGGTACAGGCGCACGCCCATGAAGGCGAGAAAGGCCCCGCCCACGGATTGCAGGAGAATGTGGTGGGTGGTCAGGAAGTCGGAGACGTAGGTCAGGCCGAAGGCGGCCACGGCGCCGTAGAAGGTGTCGGCCAGCCCCGCGCCCAGGCCGCTTAAAAGCCCTACCCGAAGCCCCATGGTGATGGCCCGTTGCAGGCACAGAAGACCCACCGGCCCGAAGGGCATGGCGATGATCAGGCCTATGGCCAGGCCTTTGAGCAGGTAGAACATCATCCGCGTGTCTTACGCTGTTTCGGCCCCCGGGGGCAACGTCCGGGGCGGGGGAAAACGTTCGGGAGGGTGGGGAGGGAGGGTGAGGTGGAGGGTGTACATTTTGACCGATTTGTGTATACTTTATTTTGATTATCGAGTAGATAATAATAAAAAAAATGGCCTTGCATAAGGATAAATTATGAAAGTTTTTAGAGAGCTATACTTATACTTGCCAGTGGATTCAACGGATGAGTTTTTTAAAGAGGTTGAGAATAATTTGTGTGAAGGTTGGATTCGGGAGCACGAGGCAGAGGAAAGGTCGGCGGGGGAACTTGGAGAAAAGTATTATTATTTTTCCTGCGAGAAGGATGCCTCGATAGAAGCGGCAGCCATTGCATTCGCAAGAAGAAGTAAGGAAATCTTATATATTGCCAATATTGTTCCACGTGAGTTTGGTGAGTTAACGAAAGACCAGTACAACATGATTCTTTTAATGTTTTATGAAAAATTCTTGCATCCTGTTTGCAAAAAAAATTCTATAAAGGTCGAAATTACTACTGACAATCAAAGCATGGCAGATTGGGTTTCTGATGGCACATACAAAAAACTAAAAAATTTTTCTGGTGCAGCCAATAAATCTACAGGGACAGCACATCCTTGCGACCAAAAGAGATGGTTTGCGTTTATTGTCTCAGTCATTCGTAATGAGGACAAATTAGACCCTAGTCAACTTGAGAGATGGTTAATAGAAGAAGAGGACTGGCAGCACGATATTGCTTCCGATTTGGCAATCCAATATGAGCAAGGTATCTCTCTGCTTGAGTATTATAAAGAAAATTGATATGAGTATTACTCAACTCAAAATAGGTGCTGCGGTGACTTTTTTTACTAACCAGCCCACGCCGATTTTATTTGTCGACACTTGTGCAATATTGGATATACTTCGTCTCCCCTTTCGCGAAAACAATCCGACAACTGCAAAGTCATATTTGGACTCTGCCCAACATGCTCTTCAGCTATCAAAAAGCAATAATCTGCGCATAATTATTTTGCCTAATGTTCCAACTGAATACTCAGACAATTTTCAAGAAACAAAAAATGAGCTTTCACGTCACATCAGTAAATCAGTTCAAGGTTTAAAAGTTTTAGAAGCCTTACATTTATCCAGAGCCAATCAACTATCAGTACCAAATTTATTATCCATCGATACTGAAGCATTTCTTGAAAAAATCTGCAACGATTTCATCTCAAATGGTATTCATATTTTTCAAGAAAACACCATCACTTTAAGAGCAACAAACAGAGTTATCAAAAGTATACCACCTTCACGAAAGGGCACAATAAAAGACTGCATTATTTATGAGCACGGTCTTGAAATTTGTTCATTGCTTCGCAAGCAAGGTTTTACGGAAAAAATTGTCTTTTTGACATCAAATACTAAAGATTATTGTGATGGCAATGGATACGCAAAAAAACAAATAAACGATGAGTTAAGCGCGTTTGAAATTAGATTATGTTTAAATTGGTCATGGGCAATTAATGATTTATACGGAGATAGTATTCACCTGACACCACCATCCCCGGAGGGGATCGCGTGACAGACGGTAGTAAGTCCAGTTCCGACTTTGGTTCCGGGTTCGAGGCTGGAACTCGGAATTTGGAAAGCTTCGCCATCCAAAAGTACGACTCAGCCGCCATTTTTTTTGGCCCAGCATAACCGGGTAAACTATACCGAAATGGTAGAGATAGGGTTTAAAACCGACAATCGTGCCTAAAAACATGCAGCACCGAAGGTATCAAGCGGTTTAATTGCAAATACTGATAAAGAATACCATCGGAGGATGAAACCCATGGCAAAGCCGAAGCTGTCAGTCTGTGCCTTGAACGTTGTCATTCATGACGAGGAAAAACGTAATTATAAGCAGCTAGTTCGTGATGCCGGTGCCCTGCGGGAAGTGGTGGCTTTTAACAAAACTCATGCGGCAAGCTTGATTTCTACGAGCCAGATAAGCATTGATGGAAAAATGTTGCTGAACGGTACAATATATAGATTTATAAACGTATCTCCACCATATTTTGACGCAAATAGAAGCGAGGTCCTTCTTGACGATGACGGCGCTCCAATAAATCTTCTCCCTCCTCACGTTAAATCAAGCACAAAAGAGGTACGATTTCTTCTTCAGCATAAAGAACATAGAATTTATGTCGATACAAAGAATATATCTCCAAAAATGGCGCGTAATTTTTTTGAAATAATATTCAATAATAAAAGTATTGTTGACAAATATGGTTCGATTGACGTATCGTTGCACTCAAGCAGAAAGGCAATTGAGAGCATTCTTGGAATGTATGAACTTCGCTCTCTCGTTGTAAAAATAAGCAGGCCAAACCCTGTTGGAGTGAATAGATTTGACGAAGAAGTTTACAGGGAGATGGAAGAACAAGGCGCTGAAAAACAAGACCTTGCACTGCGAACAAGAAAGAACACTTTAAGGCCTAATGATAATTATAAAAAATACATGCATGCGGCTCAAAGTCATGGCAGCGTTGTTGGCCAAGGGCGAAAAGAGGACGGGACAAAGGACGTCAAATCTACAGAAGACTATCCTATGAGGACAACGATTTCTATTGGGAAAGATGAACCATACTTAAAATGTTTGTTTAGAGCGGCAAAGACAATGTGGGAAGAAATAAAGTCTGATGGTAACTCGGACGATAGGACAGATGCTTAAAAAAATTTTGAAAATCTTTAGGGTCGAATACGGATCGTTTTGGAGAAACGTCTCCGATTATCGATCATTATTCGGCTCTTTTGGTGGGATAGCTTTTTCGCCATATTTTCATTTTGCATGCATAAGCGCTGCCCTTGTTGTATTTTTTTCAGACAAGCCAGACGCTTGGATGCAGGCGACTCAAGGCATGCTTCCTGAGTTGCTTGGTTTCTCGTTGGGTGGTTATGCTATTCTAATTTCTTTTGGAGACGAACAGTTTAGGAAATTTTTAGCAACGTTTTATCCAAACGGAAATAAGCACAGCATTTTTATGATTTTGAATGGAGTATTTCTTCATTTTATAATTGCACAAGTGCTTGCAATATTAATTTCTGTTTTCATATCTGCGTATGACATAAAAAATATTTACGTTAATTTTATTGGTTGCATGGCATTTTTTTACGCTGCTTCGTTTTGCATAGCGGTTGCGTTTGAGGTTAAAAGTGTAAGCTCATGGTATCAGAATTATGTTAAAACCATGAACAAATAGGCAAAGAGTGTACAGTGATAGTATTCACCTGACACCACCATCCCGGGCAGGGTAGCGATCAGCCTGCTTCCATATCCTCGTCCGCTTCGGATTCCTTGAAAGGGAAGAGACCTTCAAGAAAAACGCTGTACAGCGTCTGACCGTTCAATCACGGCCTTGGTGGGGACGTGGGGGACAGAAAAAGGGGCCAGGCTTTTGGCCCAACCCCTTGAATGTGTGGTGCGCCCGAGAGGATTCGAACCTCTGGCCTACGGATTCGTAGTCCGGCGCTCTATCCAGCTGAGCTACGGGCGCGTAAGAAGCGGATTCATAGACCCCAGGCTCTTTGGCGTCAAGATTTTTTTCCGCAAACCCGCCATGACGCCCCCCATTCGCCGACACGGGATGTTGACCCCGGCCCCGGGCTTTGAAATGATGGGCCAGACGGCGCGCTCGGCCCTTGGGCCGGCCGCACGACATCCCGTGGAGGAACCCCGACCATGAAAGTCCTTCGCGCCGCCAGGATGGAGCGCTGCATCGGCTGTCATTCCTGTTCGCTGGCCTGCGCCCGGCTGGTTCACAAATCCTTTTCCTGGAACACCGCCGGCATCCGCATCAAATCCGCCGGCGGGGTGACCAGCGGCTATCAGGCCGTGGTGTGCCTGGCCTGCGACCCGCCGCCGTGCGCCGCGGCCTGTCCCACCGGGGCCATGCGTCCCCGCAAATCCGGCGGCGGCGTGGTGTACAAGGCCTCCGTGTGCATCCGGTGCGGCCAGTGCGCGGCGGCCTGTCCGGTCGGGGCCATCTATCTCGATGCGGAGAGCACGCCGTTCGTCTGCATCCATTGCGGCCGGTGCGTGGACTTTTGTCCCCACGACTGCCTGGAGCTTTTTGACGCCGACGAGAAACATCCCCCCTGCCAGGAGGCCTGCCATGTCCCCCACGTCGGGTGATGTCGATCGCACCCGGTTTTTCCGCGTCCTGGTGGTGGACGTACAGGCCAGACGCGGCGATGTGGCCCTTGTCGAGGGCCGGGGCGGGGTCATGGGCGGCAGCGGTCTGGCCGCGTTGCTTTTCGGCAAATACGGCCTGATCGGGGAACCGGCTTTTCATCCCGACCAGCCGCTCATTTTCGCCATCGGTCCCCTGACCGGCTATTTTCCGCTGATGAGCAAGACCGTGTGCGGATTCAAGTCGCCCTACAACGAGAATTACGCCGAGACCCATGCCGGCGGCCGTTCGGCCATGTCCCTGCGGTTCGCCGGGCTCGACGCCCTGGTGGTCCGGGGAAGGGCGGAGAAGCCGGCCGTGGTCGTCGTGGGGTCGCGGACGCTGAAGGTCCTGGACGCGCATTACCTGTGGGGCGCGGACGTGTTCACCGCCGGCAAGCTCCTGCGCAAGATCGTGCCCGGCAATTCCGGGCACCGGAGCATCTTCCGCATCGGCCCGGCCGGCGAGAACCTCCAGGCCTACGCCTGCATCAACGTGGACACCTACCGCCATTTCGGCCGGCTGGGCGCGGGCGCGGTCATGGGGGCCAAGAATATCAAGGGCATCGTCATCCACGGCGACGCCGATCTGGCCCTGCCGGAGAATCCGGACTATCCCAAGCTGTTCGCGGACATCCACGCCAAGGTCACGGCCACGGACATGATGGAAAAGTACCACAACCTGGGAACGCCCGTGAACGTGCTGCCCCTAAACGAGCTCAAATCCCTGCCCTGGCGCAATCTCCAGGCCACGGCCGATCCGGACGCGGAGAAGGTCTCGGGCGAGGAGTTCGCCGACAAGTTGCTCATGAGCAACGCGGCCTGTTCCGGGTGCCCGGTGGGCTGCATCCATGTGGGCATGCTGCGGGAGATGTTCTCCGACAAGCACCGTTTTTTCATCCGCCAGGTCCCGTATGATCATGAGCCCAATTTCGCGTGCGGCTCCATGCTCGGGGTCACGGACCCGAAAGAGATCCTGGCCCTGATCGACGCCGCCGACCGCCAGGGGCTGGACGTCATCTCGGCCGGGGTGGCCCTGGCCTGGGCCACCGAGGCCATGCAGAAAGGGTTCGTCACCCCGGAAACGGCCCTGGCGACCCTGTCCTTCGGCGAGCCCGAGGGCTACAAGACCGCCCTGTATCACCTGGGGCACAAGACCAACGATTTTTACGCCGCCCTGGGGCGCGGCGCGGGCGTTGCGGCGGCCCGATACGGCGGCGGGGACTTCGCCTGCGTGCTGGGCCAGGAGATGGCCGGATACGCCACGGGCGAAACGTATTTCGTGTCCCAGACCGTGGGGTTTCGGCATTCCCATCTGGACACCGGGGCCTATTCCTACGACCAGAAGCACAAGGAGCAGGATATCGAGGCCACCCTGAAGTTCCTGCTTGCGGACGAGCGGGAACGGGTGCTTCTGACCAACCTCGTTTCCTGTCTGTTCGCGCGGGGGGTGTATAACCCGGCCCTGGTGGCCGAGGCCCTGTCCTGCCTGGGGTTCGCCGAACTGGCCGGTTCCCTGGAGGAAACGTCCGAGCGGGTGCGCAACCTGCGCTGGAGGCTCAAGATCCAGACCGGATTCGATCCGGCGACGACGCGCATCCCCAAACGCTTTTCCGAGATCACCACCTGGAAGGGCCCGGTGGACGCCGCCTATATGGAAAACCTGCGGGCGGCCTATGCCCGGAAGATCGCCGCCCTGGCCATGGGCGACCCGCCGCCGGCTTCCGCCTGATCCGGGGGATGTCCGGCGTCCCGCCGTCGGCGGCCCCGGGCGCACCCTTCACCATCCGCAACCGGCCAGCCCGCACAAGGACGCCACATGACCAGACCCACGGAACTGCCTGTCTGGAAGGACCTGACCGCCCACGCCCGGGAGATGCGCGACACGCACCTGCGCGACCTGTTCGACGCCGATCCCGGCCGTTTCACCGACTTTTCCCGGCGTCTGGGGGAGGACATCCTTTTCGACTTCTCCAAAAACCGCATCACCACAAAAACCTTCGGGCTTCTGGCCTCCCTGGCCAATCAGGCCGGCCTGGACCGCACAATCGCGGCCATGTTCGCCGGCGAAAAGATCAACGTCACCGAGAACCGCGCCGTGCTGCACACCGCCCTGCGAAACCGCGCCAACCGGCCGGTCCTGGTCGACGGCGCGGACGTCATGCCCGAGGTCGGGCGGGTCCTGGCCAAGATGCGCGACTTCTCGGACCGGGTCCGCTCCGGGCAGTGGCGGGGCTATACCGGCAGGCCCATCGCCGACGCGGTCAACATCGGCATCGGCGGCTCGGACCTGGGGCCGCGCATGGTCACCGAGGCCCTGGCCCACTATGCCGCCGACGCCCCGCGCCTGCATTTCGTGTCCAACGTGGACGGCGCGCACCTGGCCGAGACGGTCAGGCGCCTGGATCCCGAGACCACCCTGTTCCTCGTGGCCTCCAAGACCTTCACCACCCAGGAAACCATGGCCAACGCCCATTCGGCCAGGCAGTGGTTTTTGGGCCATGCCCGGGACGAGGCCGCCGTGGCCCGGCATTTCGCGGCCATCTCCACCAATCGCGAGGGCGTGGCCGCCTTCGGCATCGACCCGGCCAACATGTTCGAGTTCTGGGACTGGGTGGGCGGCCGCTATTCCCTGTGGTCGGCCATCGGCCTGTCCATCGCGCTTTCCGTGGGCATGGACCGCTTCGAGGAGCTTTTGTCCGGGGCCTTCGAGGTGGACGAGCATTTCCGGACCGCGCCCTTTGAGGACAACATCCCGGCCATCATGGGCCTTCTGGGCATCTGGAACGGCGAGTTCCTGGGCGCCTGCTCCCACGCCGTCCTGCCCTACGACCAGTATCTGGCCCGGTTCCCGGCCTATCTCCAGCAGGGCGACATGGAGTCCAACGGCAAGCGGGTGACCGTGGCCGGGCAGTGGGTGGACTACGAGACCGGCCCCATCATCTGGGGCGAGCCCGGCACCAACGGCCAGCACGCCTTCTACCAGCTCATCCACCAGGGCACGCGGCTGGTGTCCTGCGATTTCCTGGTGGCGGCGCGGCCCGTGACCCCCCTCGGCGACCACCACCTGCTTCTGGCCGCCAACTGCTTCGCCCAGACCGAGGCCCTCATGCGCGGCAAGACCGAGGACGAGGCCCGGGCCGAGCTTGAAGCGGCGGGGGTTTCCGGAGAACGGCTGACCCTTCTGGCCCGGTCCAAGACCTTCCCCGGCAACCGGCCCACCAGCACCATCCTTTACCGGCGACTGACCCCCCGGATTCTGGGGATGCTCATCGCCCTCTACGAGCACAAGATTTTTACCCAGGGTGCGGTCTGGGACATCAATTCCTTCGACCAGATGGGGGTGGAACTGGGCAAGAAGCTGGCCGGGGTCATCGAGGGGGAACTGCGCGGGACCGGGCCTTCGGTGCGCCACGACGCCTCGACGGCCGGGCTTCTGGCCGCGTATCGGAGGATGGGGTAGCAGGAGAGGGGAAGGAATACCCTCCGGGGGGGGGCGGGGGGGGGGGCCGGTGTGCT
>JBMONM010000104.1:0-12878 GCA_049324675.1 Thermodesulfobacteriota bacterium | reverse complement strand
TTCCGGGCGCGGATGCGGTCGATGATGGCGGTGGTGGAGATGTCGGGAAGCAAAGGAAGGCTTTGGACGCTGCCGCCTCGCGCGAGGACGACGTCTCTGCCCACGATGGCCTCGGGGGGCCAGTCGCCCCCCTTGACCAGGATGTCGGGCTGGATGGCGGTGATAAGCTCGAGGGGGGTATCTTCGGCAAAGGAAGTGATGAAGTCCGTGCAAGCCAGGCAGGCCAGGACAAAGGCCCGCTGGTCGAGAGGGGTGACCGGCCGCGAGAGACCCTTGAGCCGCGCCACGGACTCGTCGCTGTTCAGACCGACGATGAGGATGTCGCCCAAGGCCTTGGCCCTGGTCAGAAGGTCGGCATGTCCGGCATGGAGCAGATCGAAGCAGCCATTGGTAAAGACGATGGTTGCGCCCTCCCGGCGTTGGCCGAGGAGCATAAGGAGCCGGGGCAGGGCGACGATCTTGGGATGATCCGGAATGGAAGGCATCAGATTTTGCGGGCCAGTGTCGTGGACGTTTGAAAAAAAATCAGTTCCAGCCAGTCCAGCCCGAATTCCAGGCAGGCTTCCTCGTCCGCAAGGATGCCTTCCGGGCGGGAGGGATCCATGTCCAGGTGCTCGAAAATGTTCATGCGCCTGATGAAGTCCTGAAAGGCATCAGGGGTGTATTGGGCCAGAAAGGCCATGTTGGCCTGCCTGGGATCGAGACGAATGCCATGGGTCCGGGCCAGGGCCATAAGCCGCATGTAGCGGTCGTTGAAACGATAGTAATCGGCCAATCCCTGGTCCTTGAGCCAGGAGGACGCGTCCCAGGAAGTTTTTTCCTCGAAACCGCGACAGTGTGGTTCGCGGACAATGAAATACTGTTCAACGACCTGAGCGTCGTCATCGAGTCGCGTGGCCCGGCCGAGGGGATAGGTGCGGCAGGCGCCAGGACGGTTCTCGTAGACCCGACACCCTTTCCCGGACACGAAGGGACAGGGCTTGCAGGAATCGGTTTGCAGCATATTCAGGGCCAGCATGGGAAATCCCGTGTCCGAGGTCAGGGTCAGGCTGGCATACAATCTCACGAACTCGCCGGAATCCAGGCGCAGACTGCGACGCAGGCGCAGGGCGTCGTAGGGCGTGAGCATGAGGTTTAAGTCCCCGCAACAGGCATTGAAGCAGGGGACCGAGGGATGGCAGGCAAACTGAAAGGACTCGCCGGGACGCAGCTCCGGAAGGGAATCGAGAAAGGCCTGGGTGGCGTCGGCGGTTTGGGCGTCGTGTACTTTGATCCGCTCCATAAAGTATCTCCGGGGGGATGGTTACGCTGTCTTGCCTGCCCTGGCAACCGCACCGGGGAAGAGGGAGAAGGTGGACGAGAGTGACGCGAACGGGGCTCCGGCCGCCGGCCCCCGGGCTTGACAGGTCAGGAGAAAAGAGTGAACTTTCGGGCTTATGGATAGGTTTGCCCTGCGGACAAGGCCGGGCATTCCGGACTGAAGTGGAGCACCAATGGGCGATATCGTCGTGCGTCTTTCCAACCAATTGGCCGAATTGGACAGATTGGCCGAGGAGGTCGAATCCTTCGGGGAGCGGAACGCGTTTCCCCGGAAGGTCATCTATCAGGTGCGCCTGGTCCTTGACGAGCTTTTGACCAACGTGATTTCTTATGGTTTTTCAGACGGCAGGAAGCATGAGATCGAGATCCGGATGCGCCTGGAGGATTCGCGTTTGCATCTGTGCATCGAAGACGATGCCGCAGCCTTTGATCCGCTTCAGGCCGAGGAGCCCGATTTGCGGTCTCCGGCCGAGGACCGGGCCATTGGCGGCCTGGGCATCCACCTGGTGCGCAAGCTCATGGATTCCGTGCGCTATGAGCGGCGGGAGGGAAAGAACCGGCTGTTTTTGGAAAAAACCATTTCTTGAGCGCAAAAGGGGTCCAACATGGAATTGGTGGAAAAAACGACCGGCGATGTCGTGGTTCTGGTTTTAAACGGCCGCCTGGACAGCAATACCTCCAAAATATTGGAGGACAAGGTCATGGAAATCCTTGGGCAGGGACACAAGAAATTGCTCATGGATTTTCAGGAGGTGGATTACATCAACAGCACCGGTCTTCGTGTTCTGCTTCTGGCATTGCAGCAATTGAAAAAGAACCAGGGGAAACTGGTGTTGTGCAGTATCAAGGATTACATGAAGGAAGTTTTTGAAATTTCCGGCTATACGGAGATATTCCCCATTTTCGCGTCCCAGGACGAGGCCATCAAGGGATTTGCCTGATCCGCATCTGCCTGGATGCGTGGCCCGAGCTTTTTTCGAGGATGCGAGGAGACCGCGCCTGACCGGCAAGGAGGCGTGCATGAACTGGTTGTGGTGTGTCGTGGGATTGCTTGTGCTCCCCGGGACGGTTTTTGCTGCGGGACCAGGCCCCATCGAACTGGCCGGATTGCGGCTCGGAGATGACATAGCCAAGTATTCCCATCTCGTTGAGATGGATTCGGCGGCCAAGGGTTTTTTCCGGCCCCATCTGGAAATGGTGGCCCTCAAGGACAGGGAGGGATTTCGCAGCGCCTATGCGGATTACGGGACTTGCAAGAACAAGGGGCGTATCGTCCGCATCAAAGTGAACTATCGGGACGGTTCCCTGAAGTTCTTTGAAAAGCTTCTTGAGGAACTCAAGAAACGGTATGGCCAACCCGAGGACTGGCGCGGCAATCCCTTCGGCACGCTTCGAGCCTGGAAGTGGAGCCTCAAGTCCGGAGATGATCGGATCAGCATGGTCCTTATGTATTATGCCGGGGATGATGGGGAATACACCGAGGGCAACTCCCTGCGCATCACCTCCAGAAAACTGGTGGAGGAGGAGGACCGTTGCTATGCCGAAAAAAAGACCGACGACGAACCGGTCAACGAATTGAAAAAACCCGCGGACGTTTCCGAGATGGAATGGCTTTTGCCGAAGTAGGCCTGTGTGGACCCCGCGTGCGAGGACCTGGTGCCTTCCTCACTCTTGCATCGGCAATTTCAGGATAAAAAGGCCGTCCTGGCCGATTTTTTGGAACGTCTGGCCATCGTGGCCGGAAAGGTTTCCGGGCCGGGCACGGACGAGGTCCGGCAAAACTCCGCCGCCCTGCTGGCCAGTCTGGGGGAGCCTTTCCTGTTTGTTGTCGTGGGCGAGGTCAAGACGGGGAAAAGCAGCCTGGTCAACGCCCTGCTGGGAGCATCCCTGTGCGACGTGGCTCCTGACCCCTGCACCGACCGTATCCGCATGATCGGATACGGAGAGACCGCCTCCGAGATCGCGGCCGGACAGTATCTGGTCCAGGCCCGTGTTCCCTGCGACATTTTGCGGGAAATCGCCGTGGTGGACACGCCGGGAGTGGACAGCATCATCGATCGCCACCAGGAAATCACCGAACGGTTCATTCCCAAAAGCGACCTGGTTCTTTTCGTTTTCTCGGCCATCAATCCCTATTCCCGATCCGCATGGGATTTCTTTTCCCTGGTGCGCTCCGAATGGCGGCGCAAAGTGGTTTTTGTCCTCAACCAGTCGGATCTGGCCACGCCGGAACAACTGCGGGTCAACGAGGCCTCGGTGCGCAAACTGGCCATGGAGCGGGGGGTGGACGCCCCCGTGATTTTTGCGGTTTCGGCCACCCGGGGCATGACCGACCCGGAAGGCGGCGGCATCGAGGACATGCGGCGCTACATTCGGGAGATGGTCACCGGCGGCGGGCATTATGCGCAGAAGCTCTTGTCCCTCGGTGACGCCGCCCTGCGGGTTGTGCAGAGGATGTCGAAACTTTTGGCCGACCGCAAGGGCGACCTCGACAGGGACAAACGCCAGGCCGATGCCGTCCGGGAGCGCATCGCCTCGGCCAGGGCCGCCGTGGAGCGCGAAACCGCGAGCCTGACGGCCAGGGTGGCTGCGACATACGCGCGCATGTCTCAGGAATTCGCCGCCACATTCGAATCGGAGTTGACCTTCGGCAACATGCTCGGCCGGGCCGTGACCGGCATCTTTCGTCGCGGTCACGGGGGAATCGAGGCCCGGGTGTCCGGCTTGACCAAGGATTTCGCCGAAAAACTCACCCGGGAGGTGGAGGACATCACCCGCCAGGGCGCGGCCCATGTTTCCGAAAGCCTTCTGGAGCGTGTCCGCCCCCTTCTGGAAGAGCTTGAGGGACGCGGAGCCCCCCTGGCGGCAAGCCGGGGAACGATGGATCATGCCACGTTTTTCGGGGAGAGGGAAAAGGTGGCTCTGGAGGTGAAAAGCCGGGTGGAAGCGCTTCTGGGCCGCGAAGGCGGATTCGAGGGCGTATCGCCAAAGGGTTTTTCGGGGCTGGATCCCAAGGCGGCCATGGGCGGGGCCTTGGTGGTTATCGGCGCGGTGTTCGCGGTGTCGGTCAAAAGCGTGGTGGTCGACGTGACCGGAGGACTTGTGGCCGCCACGGGCATGGTGCTGGCCGGGGGAACCCTGCTGTGGAAACGTCCCCGGATCATGCGGTCCTTTCGGAAGAATCTGGCCGAAGCCGGAAATCGTTTGGAACGGGAGCTTGCGGAACGGCTTTCGGCCCGCATGGAGCATCTTTTCGCCGAGCTTGGGTCGCGGTTCGAACCGCTTTTTGCCGAGATCGCGCAGCGGGACCGGGTCATCGAGGAACAGTCGCGCGAGGTTGCGGA
Organism: Thermodesulfobacteriota bacterium; assembly: GCA_049324675.1. Classification (GTDB taxonomy): domain Bacteria; phylum Desulfobacterota; class Desulfovibrionia; order Desulfovibrionales; family Desulfovibrionaceae; genus Desulfolutivibrio. The sequence goes on along the minus strand of JBMONM010000104.1, from coordinate 8,214 downwards.
ACTGGGCCGGGAGATTGGAGCTTTCGTCGAAAAGATTCGGGAGGACTCCGGAAACGCCGGGTGAGGCACGCCCGGCGCGACGAATCATGGATGGAGTCCCGGCTGGGAAAAGGCGGTCGGCACCGGCCGCCCGCATTGGTCACTTTGAAACGATTCCCAGGGCAGAGAGCTTGGCCAGCAGATCCGCCTTGGTCACGGGCTTGACCAGATAAGCGGACGCCCCGTCCTCGAACAACGCCTTGAGTGTATTGTCCTCATCGTCCATGAAGGTCACCATGATGGCCTTGGCCCGCTTTTCGTCGGGAATCGCGGCGTGGCGTTCCAATTCACGGATTTTTTCCAGGGTTTCGTGGCCGTCCGGGCCGGGCATGACAATGTCCATGAAAATGACGTCATAGGTCCGCCCTGAATCCAGGGTCCGGGCCATGGCCTCCACGGCCTGGCCGCCGTTGTCGCAGACGTCGCATGACCCGAGCCCTCGAAGGTGGGTCATCAGAATCAGACGACTGGACTCGTCGTCATCCACGATCAAAAAACGCATGCCTGCTCCTTCTGGAGACGGATTATCCCGTTTTTATCGCAATGCCTTGAGGACGACAAGCGTCAAGTCGTCTTCCGGACGCTTTGGGCTGACGAAATCCTGTACCGAGGCCACCACGGCATCAACTATTTCCTGCGCGGTGCGGTGGGCGTTTCGGCGTACGATCTCACGGAAACGATCCTTGCCGTACATTTCCCCTTCGGAATTCATGGCCTCCCATATCCCGTCGGTGCCCAGAACCAGGATCTGGCCGGCCAGGAGACCGGACCGACGATTGTCCTGGTATTTCCATGTCTCCTCGACCCCCAAGGGAATGCCCGGCCCCACGAGTTCCTCGAAATCGCCACGCCCCGGATCGTACAGCAGGGCCGGATCATGCCCGGCCCTGACCCAGGTGAACTCGCCGGTTTTCAGGTCCATGCTCAAGAAAAACAGCGTGATGAACCGGCCCGTAAGCTGGGTGTCCCGGCACAGCAGCCTGTTGACGAAGGTGATGCATTGTGCCGGATCGGGATCCTCGTCGGCCCGGGCATGCAACAGCGCCCGCCCTGTGGCCATGAACAGGGCAGCGGAGATGCCGTGCCCGGTGACGTCTCCCAGAACCACGTCGCAGGTTTCGGGGCGTTCCTGGGAGAATGACAGGAAATCATAATAATCCCCGCCTGTTTCATCGCAAAAAATGCTGATGGCCGCGATGTCCATGCCCGGGATGACCGGAGGACGCTCGGGCAGAAGATTGCGTTGAACCTCCATGGCCAGGGCCATGTCGTTTTTGAGCTTGACCCGCTCCAGAAGCTTGGGCGCCATGTCGTTGAAGGCCCTGGCCAGATCGCCCAGTTCGTCGCGGCTTTTCACCTCGGCCCGGGCCGTAAGGTCGCCTTCGGCCAGGGTGGCCGCCGCCTTGGCCAGCCTGGCGATGGGCCGGGTCACGGTTTTGGAGGCGATGACCGCCGCGCCGACCAAAAACAGGTTGATGATCAGGGCGAACAGACTTGTGTCGCGCAGCATGTGTCTGGTGCGGTCGATGATGCTGGCCTCGGCATGCCGCGCGGAGGCCGTGATCACTTCCTTTGGCACGATGACCGCCAGGGTCAGGCCGTCCTGAATGACCGGCTTGTAGGCCCACACGCTCGGCACCCCCTTGTAAGGCATCTCCAAGACACCCTGGCGTCCGGCCTGGATGTTCTCGCGCATGATCCGGATGGCCGCCGGATCCTCCTTTTCCAGTCGATCCAGGGCCAGGGGAGTCTTCCAGTCCTGGCCGAGCCTCAGGTAGTCCCGCGTGGCCACGATGACCATGGCGTCGGGGTCGCCGTCCTCGGCCGTGGCCGGTCGCAAAAGCATGGACCGCACGGCCGGCGTCCAGCGCCGGGACAGGTCGCTTTCCAGGAGCAGGGTGTCGAGAGGGAAATCCACGCCCGTGACCCCGATGATGGTGCCGTCCGGGGCATGCACCGGCAACGACAGGGTGGCGATGGTCCGGGAGGTGTTCGCGTCCACCATGATGCTCCAGACGCCCCGGCCCTGGGCCCTGGCCGCAGTGTACCACGGCCGGCGTCTGGGATCGTAGTCCGGGGGGTAGCCGCCGTGGCCTGGATAGGCGCAGTGCAGGCCGTTCTCCAGGCTCACGTAGCTCCAAAGCATCAGGTGGTCGTGACGAAGATAAATGACCCGGAAAAGCGGCAGCAGCCTGGTCAGCGGACCGGCGTCGCGCAGGGCCGCCTCCCTGTTCGCGCCCGGGGACAGGCGGAAGACCAAGTGGTCGGCGGTCAGCGGGATGTCCGTTTCGGGTTTGGCCTCGCCGGTGGAGTCGGGCAGGGCCCGCGGCGGTTCAAGCACGCCGATGCGCGGGTCACGACGGTCGTAGTCGGTATCGAAAAAGATCGGTTCGATGGCCGGGGGGCGGTCGGCCAGGAGGCGTTCGGTCTCGCGGGCCTGAAGCGTCAGGGCCATCTCCAACACATCGCGGGTATCGTTGACCGCCTCGGCAAAGAGGTTGACGGTCTGGGTCAGTTCCCGATCGGCCGTGTCGCGCATGGTCGCGGCCGCGCCGCCGGCCAGTTCGCGGCCCAGGACCCGGGTCTCGCGGATGGAATACCAGCGCACCGCCAGGATGGGCGGCAAGACCATGATCAAGAGGAAGATCAGCAGCTTCCAGCGGATGCGCATGGGGACTCCGAAAAACGGATAGGAAGCGGGCAGATTCCCGCCCGGCGAGTGTGGCCAAAAACGGCCGGCAACACAAGGGGGTGAGCTCCAAATATGTCCATGTCGTCCTTGACATGATGGGGTAAACGGCATAACGACACCCTCTCGCCTTGCTCTTCCTTGATCCGGGAAGGGCCATGGACCATAAGGAGGATGTATGCGTAAGTATGAAACGTTGTTGCTTTTCAGCCCCGAACTGGCCTCGGAGAACCTCCAGGAGATTCTGGAAACCCTCAAGGGCGTCATCGAGCGCGAACAGGGCAGCAGCCTGACCCTGGACGACTGGGGCATGCGCGATCTGGCCTACATGGTGCGCAAGCAGACCCGCGGCCACTATGTGCGCCTGGAATACGCCCTGCCGCCGGCGGGCGTGGCCGAACTTGAGCGCATCGTGCGCATCACCGACGGCATCCTGAAGTTCGTGACCGTCAAGCTGGCCGACAAGATCGCGGCATAATGGGGAAATCGCCATGGCATTCAAGAAAAAGTTCACGCCCAAGAAGAAGTTCTGCCGGTTCTGCGCCAACAAGAACCTGCCGCTCGACTACAAACGTCCCGACATCCTCAAGGACTTCGTGACCGATCGGGGGAAAATCATCGCCCGCCGGATCACCGGGACCTGCGCCAAGTGCCAGCGCCGTCTGACCACCGAGATCAAACGCGCCCGGCAGATGGCCCTTCTGTACTACACCGCGACGCACAGCCTCGAGTTTCGCAAGAAAATGTAAGGTGAGGGGAACGACATGCAACTCATTCTTCGCGCCGACGTGGAAAACCTGGGCCGCCTCGGCGAGGTGGTCACGGTCAAACCCGGTTACGGCAGAAACTACCTCGTGCCCCAAGGACTGGCCATGGCCGCTTCGGAGGCCAACCTCAAGGTCTTCGAGCGGGAGCGCAAGAAACTCCAGGCCAGAATGGATTCCGCGCGCGCCGCGGCCCAGGATGTGGCCGACAAACTGGCCGGTCTGGCCTTGACCATCGAGGTTCGGGTGGGCGAAAACGACAAGCTGTACGGCTCCGTCACCTCCGCCCAGATCGCCGACCTCCTGGCCGCCTCCGGCGTGGAGATCGATCGCAAAAAAATCGTCTTGGACGAGCCCATCCGGTCCCTTGGCGACTACGTGGTGGAGGTGAAGCTCCACCCCGACGTGCGCGGCAAGGTGGCTGTGGCCGTGGTGCGCCAGGGCGGACAGGAAGAACCACAGGCCCCGGAAGCGGCCGAACATAGTGGAACCGCAGAGGAAGAAGCCGCGAGCTAAGGCCGCCGGCCTTCCGGACGGCTCCTCAGTGACCGGGAAGACCCTGGATCGGGTTTCCTCGGATCTTTTGCGCAAGGTCCCCCCCCAGAACCTGGATGCCGAGAAGGCGGTCCTGGGGGGGGTTCTCCTTAAAAACTCCGTTCTTTTCTCGCTTATCGACCTCGTCGGCGAGGATGATTTCTATTCCCCGGTCCACAAGACCATCTATCGCGCCTTTCTTGATCTCTCCCGCAAGAATTCGGCCATCGACATGGTCACCCTGGCCGACGAACTGGCCAAGGCCGGACGTCTGGAAGAGATCGGCGGCCCCCTGTACCTGGCCGAACTGGCCCAGTCCACGGTCGGCGCGGCCAACGCCCTGCACCATGCCCGCATCGTCCGGGAAAAATCCGTGCAGCGGCGGCTCATCGGCGCGGCCACGGACATCATCACCCGCTGCTTCGAGGCCACTCAGGACGTCAACCAGCTTCTGGACGAATCCGAACAGGCCATCTTCTCCATCGCCGACGCCAAGACCGTCCAGGGTGTCAAATCCAGCAAGGAACTGGTGGCCGCGGTCTTCGAACAGATCGAACAGCGCATGGAGAGCAAGGAACTGGTCACCGGGGTGCCCACCGGCTACTACCAGTTCGACGAATACACCGCGGGGCTTCAGCCCTCGGACCTGATCATCATCGCCGGCCGTCCCAGCATGGGCAAGACCGCCTTCGCCCTGAACGTGGCCATGCGCTCGTCGGCCATGCACGGCGTGCCCACGGCCATCTTTTCCCTGGAGATGTCCATGGAACAGCTCATGCAGCGCATGCTGTGCTCCTGGGCCAAGGTGGACCTAAGCCGCCTGCGCCGGGGCCGCCTGGACGACGACGACTGGGCCAGACTCTACGAGGCGGCCAACAACCTTTCCCCGGCCCCCATCTTCATCGACGACACCGCCGCCCTGACCACCATGGAGATGCGCGCCCGCTGCCGCCGCCTCAAGGCCGAACACGGCCTGGGACTGATCGTGGTCGACTACCTGCAGCTCATGCGCGCCTCGCGCTTCATCGACTCCCGCGAGCAGGAGATTTCCGAAATCTCCCGGAGCCTCAAGGCCCTGGCCAAAGAGCTCAACGTGCCGGTGGTGGCCCTGTCCCAGCTCAACCGCAAGGTCGAGGAACGCGGCGACAAGCGGCCCATGATGTCCGACCTGCGCGAATCCGGGGCCATCGAACAGGACGCGGACGTGATCATCTTCCTGTACCGCGCCGCGGCGTACAAGCGCAAAGAGGAACTCACCCCCGAGGACAACGTGGCCGAAATCATCATCGGCAAGCAGCGAAACGGCCCCACGGGCATGGTCAAGCTGACGTTTTTCAAGGAATTCACCGCGTTCGAGAACCTGTCGGACATTCCCCCGCCATCCGAATATGGCGCATGACGCATCGGCGGGCCTTTCAGACTTTCCGCCAGGCCCGGCAGCGTGCAAGCGGCCCGCGTATGATGTCGCTCTGGTTTTTTCCCGGCATCGGGATTATGGAACCTGGGGGGAGCGGGGAGGCGTGTCTGTTTTATCCGAGCACAAGCAAGGAGTTTTTGTGTATTACGACGAAGCCGAGAACTGGTCGCGCCAGGACATTGAGAAGGCCCAGGTCGAACGTTTGCGCCGCACCCTGAAGAAGGCCGCAGGCTCCCGGTTCTACGGCGGGCTTTTCCGGGAACATGGGATCGACCCCGACGCCGTGCGCTGCCTCGACGACCTGCGGCGCATTCCCTTCACCACCAAGGCCGACCTGCGCGCCGCCTACCCAGACGGCCTTCTGGCCATGCCCGTCAAAGACATGGTGCGCATGCACGTGTCCTCGGGCACCACGGGCGCGCCCACGGTCATCTACCACACGAAAAACGATCTGGACTGGTGGGCCTCACTCATGGCCCGGTGCATGTACATGGTCGGCATCCGGCCCACGGACGTTTTCCAGAACATGTCCGGGTACGGGCTGTTCACCGGCGGCCTGGGCATCCACTACGGCGCCGAGCGTCTGGGCTGCCTGACCATCCCGGCCGGGGCCGGCAACAGCATGCGCCAGATAAAGCTTATTATGGATTTCCATGTCACGGCCGTGCACATCATCCCTTCCTACGCCCTGCATCTGGCCAATGTGGTCCGGGAGATGGGCATGGACCCGAAGGATCTGCCCATCCGCTTCGCCCTGGTCGGGGCCGAACCCTACACCGAGGAGGCCAGACGCCGGCTCGAGGCCATCTACGACATGAAGGTCTACAACTCCTACGGGCTTTCGGAAATGAACGGCCCGGGCGTGGCCTTCGAATGCCCGGAACAGAATGGCATGCATCTGTGGGAGGATGCCTACATCGCCGAAATCGTGGATCCCGAGACCGGGGAACCCCTTCCCGACGGTGAACTCGGGGAACTGGTCATGACCACGCTCGGCCGCGAGGGCATGCCCATCATCCGCTACCGCACCCGGGACCTGACCCGCTTTCTGCCCGGTCCCTGTCCCTGCGGCCGGGTCCACCGGCGCATCGACCGCATCGCCGGACGCTGCGACGACATGATCATCATCAAAGGCGTCAACATCTATCCCATGCAGGTGGAGGCCATCCTCATGGCCATGCCCGAGGTGGGCCAGAATTATCTGATCGAACTCGACCGGGTGGGGGATATGGACCAGATCAAGGTCAAGGTGGAGCTCAAGGACGAGTATTTCGTCGAGGACATGCGCGCCCTGGCCGCCCTGCAAAAACGCATCGCCTCGAGGCTTCGCGACGAGATCCTGGTCACCCCCAAGGTGGAATTGGTCGAGGCCAAAAGCCTGCCCCAGGCCGAGGGCAAGGCCAAACGGGTCATCGACAACCGGAGGGCCATGTCATGAGCTATGTGGGCGCGACCCTTTTTCTGGCCTTGCTCTTGGCTGTGCTCGGACTGCACGTCCTGAGCCTTCCGGCCAACTGGATCCTCTTCGGCCTGGTAGCCCTGTGGGGCTGGCTCGTGCCGGGGGCCCATTTCGGTTGGCAGTTTTACCTCCTTCTCGCCGCCCTGGCCGGAATCGGCGAGGTCATCGAATTCGCGGCCCAGTACTTCGGGGCCAAGAAATACGGAGCCACAGGCAAGGGCAACCTGGGCGGAATGATCGGCGCGATCCTCGGAGCCATCCTCGGCGCGCCCTTTTTCTTCGGGCTCGGGGCCCTTGTCGGCGCGATTGCCGGAGCCTTTTTCGGATGCTATTTCTTCGAACGCCGGCATGGCCGGGACAAGGCCGAGGCCACCCGCGCGGCCTGGGGCACCCTCTACGGCAAAGTGCTGGGCATGGCGGTCAAGATCGGCCTGGGCGGGATCATGTGGATCGCCGCCGTGCGCAAAATCTGGCCATAGACACATAAGGAAGACCAAACGATGCTTACCGGCGGTGATTTTCCCAAGTACCGGGGGCGGATGGAATACGTCTGCCTGGGATGCGGACAGCGCTACGACATCCGCGAACTCCTCTACACCTGTCCGAAATGCGGCGACGTCTTTCTGCTCGAGGACACCACCTTCGACACCCTGGCGGAATTCCCCCCGAGCTACTGGCAAAGCCTCTTCGACAAGCGGGCCGCCACCCGGACCACGGCCCTGCGGGGCATTTTCCGCTTCCACGAGCTGACCGCCCCCGCGGTCGAGGAGCAGGACATCGTCTATCTCGGGGAGGGGCACACCCCCATCATCGCCGCCAGCGACGCCCTGCGCGACGCCATCGGCATCCCCTTCTTCTATAAAAACGACGGCCAGAACCCCAGCGCCTCCTTCAAGGACCGGGGCATGGCCTGCGCCTTCAGCTACCTCAAGCACCTCGTGCGGGCCAATGACTGGGATTCTGTCCTGACCGTGTGCGCCTCCACCGGCGACACCTCGGCCTCCGCGGCGCTCTATGCCGCCTACGTGGGCGGCCCCATCAAAAGCGCGGTGATCCTGCCCAAGGGCAAGGTCACACCCCAGCAACTGGCCCAACCCCTAGGCAGCGGGGCCATCGTGCTGGAAGTCCCCGGGGTCTTCGACGACTGCATGAAGGTGGTGGAGTACCTGGCGGACAACTACCGGGTGGCGCTTTTGAACTCCAAGAACGCCTGGCGCATCCTGGGCCAGGAATCCTACGCCTTCGAGATCGCCCAGTGGCGGGCCTACGACACCTACCGCACCTGCGTGTTCGTGCCCATCGGCAACGCCGG
>JBMONM010000103.1:0-12960 GCA_049324675.1 Thermodesulfobacteriota bacterium | reverse complement strand
GGGCTGCGGGCGGGCGGGGGCCAGAAGGGGGGCCAGGGACTCGGGGGGCTGGCCGGTCAGGACGCCCAGGCGGTGGATGGAGGCCTTGATGTCCCGTTCCAGGTCCGGGATGTCCGCCGCCGTGGATGCGGCCTGTCCCTCGGCCTGGGCCACGTCGAGCTGGCTGGTGAGCCCCAGGCGGAAGCGTTCCCGGGTGACCTCCACGGTCTGCCGCTGGGTGTCCAGGTTGCGGCGGGCGATGGCCAGTTGTTCCTGGAAGGCCCGCAGGTCGATGTAGTTCGTGGCCACGTCGCCGAGAAGGGTCAGCCGGGTGTCCTCCAGGTCCCACAGGCTGGCCTCGAGAGCGGCCTGGGCCGATTCCCGGCCGCGCCTGAGGCCGCCGAAGATGTCGATCTCCCAGGTGGCGTCGAAACCGGCCGTGAAAAGCGTGCTGGTCGTGGTGGAGGTTTCGGAGTTTTCCGTCGCGGTCACGGTGGACGTGGAGCCGGAGCTCAGGCCGCTTGCGGAGGTCCCGGACAGGGAGGTTCCCGAGGTCGCGGCCCGGGTGGTCTCGCCCGTGCCGGCGTTGAGCGGGCCGTTGGACGAGGTGGCGGAGCCGCCGGAAACGTCTATGGCCGGGAAAAGCGCGGCCTTGGCCGTGCGCGCGTCGGCCCGGGCCTGGCGCACCCGGGCCCTGGCCTGGGCCACGTCCAGGTTCGAGGCCATGGCCCTGGCCACGAGGTCGGTGAGGACCGGGTCCTGGAAGGATTCCCACCAGGCCGTCCGCTCCAGGGCTCCGGCCGCGCCGTCCGTCCCCCGGCCCTCGGCGAAACGGGACGGGGCCTCGAAGGACGGCGGACGGTAGTCCGGGCCCACCGCGAGGCAGCCCCCCAGAAGCAGGGCCAGACAGCCGCACAGGATCGGGCGCGGCATCATCACTTTCCGCCTCCCGCCGCCGGGTTTCCGGCCGCCGGTGCGGCGGCCGTGGCCGAGGAGGGCGTCTCGATGAACACGTCCATCTGCTGGCCCACGTAGACCGGGAGGGCGTCCTTCTCCAGGCGGAACAGGACCTGGAGGACCCGGGTGTCCACGCGTTCGGTGCTGGTCCCGGAGAGCTGGGTCTTGGACACCACGTAGGGCTCGACGCGCACGAAGTGCATCTCGGCCTTGAGGTCCCGGTTGCCCCGGATGAAGGCCACGGCCCGGGTGCCCGGGGTGAAGCGCCAGGCGTCGTTCTCGTCGATGTCCGTCCGCACGTGCAGGGCGGTCACGTCGCCCAGGCGCAGAAGCGGCGTGTCCAGGACCCCGGTGGCCGCGTATTCCCCGGCCCGGAGGTTGACCTGGAGCACCTCGGCGTCGATGGGCGCGCGCACGGTCAAAAGCTCCAGGGCCGTGCGCGCGGCCTCCACTTCGGCCTGGGCCGAGTCGACCGCGACCACGGCGCTGTCCACCTTGGCCCGGGCCAGAAGCTCGGCGTTCTTGCGCTGCTCCACGTCGTCCTTGCTCACGGCCCGGTGGTCGGTGACGTCGCGCACCAGGGCGTATTGCGCGGCGTAATCCTTGTGCGAGGCCCTGGCCTCCTCCACGGCGAGGTCGGCCCTGGCCTCGCGGTCGTCCACGAGAAACAGCGGATCGCCGGCCTTGACCAGGTCCCCGACCGCGACGAAGACCGTGCCGACGATGCCGGCCGCCGGGGCGCCGATCTCGATGATCTCGGAGCGCGGCTCCACGATGCCGCCGCCGCCGATGTAGGTGGCGAAGGGGGCCTGGGCCGGCAGGGCCACGGGTTCGGGTTTGGGCGGGGTGGGGTTGGAGAAGATACCCACCACCACGGCCAGGGCCAGCCCGGCCAGGGAGACGATCATGAGCAGTTTGTTGCTGAGACGCATGGGACATCCTGATGCTGTCGCCCGCTAGTGGCGCGGGCGCGTTTCGATGATGGTTCCGTCGTCCATGTGGGCGATGCGGTCGGCGTATTGGAAGATGCGCGAGTCGTGGGTCACGATGACTAGGGCCCGGTTGTCCCTGACCGCCAGGGACTTGAGCATGTCCAGGACGCGCGTCCCGGTTCCGTGGTCCAGGGCGCTGGTGGGCTCGTCGCAGACCACGAGCCCGGGGTCGTGCACCAGGGCCCGGGCGATGGCCACCCGCTGCTGCTGGCCGCCCGAGAGCTGGGAGGGCAGGGAGTCGCGGCGGTCCTCAAGGCCTACCCGGGAAAGCTGGATATCGGCCTGGCGCAGGGCGGCATCCCGTTTCACCCCGTTGATCAGAAGCGGCACGGCGATGTTCTCCCGGGCCGTCAGGCAGGGGACCAGGTTGAAGGCCTGGAACACGAACCCGATGTGTTTGCCCCGGAAGCGCACCCGTTCCCGCTTGGACAGGCGGGCCAGGTCCTGTCCGAAGAGTTCGCAGCTTCCCGTGTCCTGGTCCAGGATGCCGGCGATGACCGAGATCAGCGTGGTCTTGCCGCATCCCGAGGGGCCGACGAGCATGAGCAGTTCGCCGGGGCGCACGTCCAGGTCCACCCCGCGCAGGGCCGGGGTGCTGGTCTCGCCCGATCCGTAGGTCTTGGTCAGGTCCCGGCAGACGACCACGGGCCGTATCGCGTCGCGTTCCATCAGCTTTTGAACACCTCGGCCGGCTCCAGCCGCAGCACCTTGCGGGCGCTGAAAAAGGCCGCCGCCAGCACGATCAGAAGGACGGCCAGGCCGCTGGCGCACAGAAGCGGCAGCCCGACCTCGAGCTTGATGTCGTTGTTGGACCAGGTGGAGGCGGCGAAGGCCGCGGTCAGGCCGGAGCCCAGGCCGAAGCCGAGAAGTCCGGCCAGAAGGGCCTGGAGCAGGATCATGCACAGCAGCGTGCGGTTGGTGGCCCCCATGGCCTTGAACACCCCGAAGTAGCGCAGGTTGTCCAGGGTGAAATTGTAGAATATCTGGCCCGTGACCGCCGTGCCCACCACGAAGCCCACCAGGACCACGAACCCGAAATTGATGAGCATGGAGGAGTTGTGCAGCATGAAATCCAGGGAGCGCCGCTTGAACTCCTCGGCGGTGTAGGCCGCCAGGTCCGTGGCCTTGGCGATGCGCCGGGCCACGGCCTGGGGGGACTGGCCGGGTTTGGCCTTGGCCAGGATGAACGACAGCAGCTTGCGTTCGCTGGAGGCGTAGTTCTTGGCCTTGCTGTAGGTGGTGTACAGCACGGGGTCGGAATGGAAGGTCGGCGTGCCCTTGGCGATGCCCACCACCGTGGCCCGCTTCTCGTCGATCTCCAGGGTGTCCCCGACCCGCAGCGGAATCCCCGGCTCCCCGGGCCGGCCCATCTGCTTGGCCAGGCGGCCGTTGGCCCCGGCCTGGTCCACGATGACCGCGTCGGGCATGCGCAGGTCCGAGAGCTTGCCCTCCACCATGGTGCCCGGGCCGCCGATCAGGGTGGCGTCGTCGAGCCCGAGCATTACCGCCCGCTCCAGCTCGCCGTTTTCCAGGCGCACGGTCAGGCTGCCCTTGTACAGGGGCACGGCCCATTCCACGCCCTCGATGCCCCGCACCCGGTAGAGCTGGGTGTCCAGCAGGGCCCGGGAATCCTCGCTGGTGCGCACCTTGGGGTCCATGACCCAGATGTCCGGGAGGCTTATGTCCGTGATCAGGCTGTAGGTGTGGGAGAGCATGGTCAGAAGGATGCTCGGCTGCTGGATGATGATGATCGAGGACATGGCGATGCCGATGATGATGCCCAGGTATTTCCCCCGGTCGCCGAAAAGCATCTGGAGGGCGACTTTGTACATGCCTTTGCTCTTGTCCTGGTTGCGCCGCGCGGGGCGGGTGTTCCGGGAAAACGCGGGCGGGAAAGGGAACCGTCGGACACGACGGCACCGGCCCGGACGGGCCGCTCGTGTCGCGTCCCTTGAGATGAATTCTTCCGAACTTTTTTTTCCGAAATTCGATTGCCCGTATCCCGAGGACACGGGAACCGATGCCGACGGGGGAAAGCACGAACCGTGCCTAAATGAAATGCTCGGTATTCCGGCAGGTTGGCTTGGAGAAAGGAAAAAAGACGCACGATATGTGCAAAACGGCGCACTTCCGTCTTGCACAATCCTGCACAACTCAGGCGGTCCGGATCAGGCCGCCCCGGTCGCCTCGGAGGCCTCCGGGATCTCCGGGGGCGCGGTGTCCGCCGGCCGGGATTTGGCGCGCCGGCCGCCGGGCAACAGGGCGCGCAGGGCCTCGGCGGCCTTTTCCGTCTCGGCCGCCTTGCCCAGAAAGCGCATCTCGCCCCGGGGGGATATCCAGTGCCAGCCGGCGGGCTTGGTGAGAAGCGTGGCCCCGCGCTTCTCAAGGAACTCCAGGGCCGCGCCCCTGGCCGTCTCTTTTTCCAGGTCCGCGAGCAGGGCCTCGTTTTCCAGGACCACCGAGGCCGTGCGGAAGATCTCGAAGGCCCCGTGGACCACGTCGAACAGGGAGAAGTCCCCGGCCTTGCGCGACCCGGAAAGAATCTTTTCCAAAAGCCCCAGGTCCTTTTGCAGGATCTTCAGTTCCCGCAGGGCGATCTCCCGGGCGATGGCGCTTTTGTCCCGCAGGGTCCTGGCGACGGTGGCGGCCGAGGTCTTCATGGGCGTCCCTCCTGGTTTGCACAAAGCCATACCCCGGTCCGACCGGAAAGGAAACCGCCGGGCAAGGCGAAAGAGCCTCCCCGGAGCGGGGCGGGAGCCGCCGGGCGAGCGGCTTGCCAGGATCGGCCTCGGGCGGTTATGCCACGAAAGCGTTTGATTCCATGTCGGGTTCCAAGGGAGACAGGGGTGGATCTATTCGACATCGCGGGTTTTGCGGCCGCTTCGGAGGCCGTTTCCAACTGGAGGGACACCTGGCCTTTCGGACCGGGCTACGCCGAAGGGTGGGTCTCCACGGTATTGAAATTCGGGCTGATCCTGGTGATCTTTCTGGCCATCGCCGGCCTTCTGCGCTTTCTCTTCGGCCCGGGCGGGTTCATGCGCGACAAGGAATTCGACCGGCCCGGGGAAACGTCCGCCGGGGAAGGCGGCCCGGACCGGGCGGACGAGCCGGGCAAGACGGACGGCCCCCATGCTTGAGCGGTTCATCGGAAGGTTTTCGTCCTTTGTGGACGGCTACCTCGCGGGCGACGCCCTGGACAGGATGCGCATCACGCTCAAGCGCGAGCACAGCCTGAAGGTGCTGGGCGAGGCCCGGATGCTGACCGCGGCCGAGGGAATCGCCGGGGATGCGGCCGAGTGCATCCATGTCGCCGCGCTGTTGCATGATGTGGGGCGGTTTCCCCAGTATGCGGCCTATCGGACCTTCCGGGACGCCGTCAGCGTCGACCACGGCCGCCTGGGCGCGCGGGTCCTGCGCCGCGAGGGCATGCTGGCCGATCTCCCGCCGCGAAAACGCGCCTTGATTCTCGGGGCGGTTATCATGCATAACCGATTGGCCCTGCCCCGCGCCGTGGCCTCGGCCCCGGGGGACGATCCCCTGTCCCTGGCCGTGCGGGTGGTGCGCGACGCGGACAAGCTGGACATCCTGCGGGTCATGCTGGAGCATTTCGAAAGGACCGGGACCCTCGACGACGTGGTGACCATGGATCTGCCGGACAGGCCCGGGGATTTTTCGCCGGAGATGGTGGAGTCGATCATGCTGGGCCGGGTGGCGGGGTACGGCGGGATGCGCTGCGTCAACGACATGCGGCTGCTTCTGGCGTCCTGGGCCTTCGATTTCAATTTCCCGGCGGCCCTGCGGGCCTTTTTTGGCCGGGACTATCTGGAGCGTCTGTTCGCGGGGCTTCCTCCCGCAAAAGAGATCGCCTCCGCCAGGCAGCGGGTCCTCGCCCTGGCCCCGGGCGGAAAAAAAGGCGCCTGACGGCGCGGGCGGCGTATTTCATGGAACGCACCTCCATCGTCTTCGACAACGTGGTCATCGTGTCCAACAGCGATGAGAACACCAGACGGGACCGCTTCAGCCTGCAGCATTTCCGGCCCAGGAGCGTGGTCAGCTTTTCCAGCGGGTCCGAGGCCATCGACTACCTGAGCGTCAACCGGGCGGACATGGTCCTGCTCGATTCCACCCTGGACGACATGGACGGGGTGCGGTTTCTGAAACTCGTCCGGCACAACATGCAGCTCAAGGACACCCCGGTGGTCATGGTCACCGCCGACAGCACCCGCGACAAGGTGCTCGACGCCATCGCCGCCGGCTGCGCCGGGTACATCATCCGTCCCTATTCCCCGGAGACCTTCAGGAAACACGTGCTGCGCGCCTCCCAGGTGGAGCGCATGACCGAGATCGAGCAGCAGCAGGTGAGGGACGCCCGGGAGATGGTGGACATGGGCAACTTCGACGACGCCATCGAGGCCTTCGAGGAGATCGTCTCGGAGCAGAACCTGGCCCGCAAGTACTACGACATGGGCTGCAAGTACCTGGTCAAGCAGAAATACGGCCAGGCCATCATCGCCTTCAAGAAGGCGGTCAAGATCAACGACCTGTTCGCCGAGGCCTACAAGGGGCTGGCCGAGGCCTACAAGGGCAAGAGCGACATGGAGCAGTACAAGGTCTTCATGCAGAAGGCCGCCGAGGTGTACGCCCAGTTCGACCGCATGGAGGAGACCAAGGAGCTTTTCATCGAGGTGCTCAAATACGACGCCACCACGCCCAACCCCTTCAACACCCTGGGGGTGCGCCTGCGCAAGAGCGGGGATCTGGCCGGGGCCATGCACGCCTACCAGCAGGCCGTGGAACTGACCCCCGAGGACGAGAACATTTTTTTCAACATGTCCAAGGCCTATTACTTCATGGGCAACATCGCCGAGGCCAAGATCAACGTGGAGCAGGCCCTGACCCTCAATCCCGGATTCACCGAGGGCCGCAAGCTCTACCGCAAGCTTTTCAACAAGGATTTTCCCAAACCCGCGCCGGAAGAGACGGCGGGCCGCCGGTCGAGCGCCGCCTACCACGCCTCGGTCCGCGACGACTGATCCGGCGGATAGGCCCCCGGGGCCGCGCCGGCCCGATCAGTCCCCGCCGAGGGGCTTCGTCCCCAGCTTGAAGAAAAAGTTGCGCAGCCCGGGATCGCCCGGCTCGACGCCCCGTTTGCGCAAAAAGGCCAGAAAGGCCTTGGCCTCCTCCACCTCCGGATTGAGCTCGAAGGTCTTGCGCAGGTGCGCGAAGGCCGATTCCAGGTCCCCCTTTTCGAACATGGCCCGGGCCATGTTCAGGTGGATGTTCTCGTCGCGCGGGGCCAGCTCCGCGGCCCGGCCGTAATAGCGCATGGCCTCGTCGAACAGTTTTTTCTTGCGCAGGGCGATGCCGAACTCGTTGAACAGGTGCTTGTGGGCCTCCTCGAAGCTCTCGTCCATCTCCACCAGACGGGAAAAGACGTAGCGGCCCTTGTCCAGCTGGTTCAGCGCCAGGTAGGCCAGGCCGAGGCCGAAGTTGGCCCGGATGTTCTCCTCGTCGATGCGCAGGACCATCTGGTATTCGATCTTGGCCTCCACATTCATGTCCTGCTTGCGGTACCAGTCGCCGCGCAGGACCCGCTGGGTCACGTAGCGGTAGCCGAGTTCCGGCTCCAGGGAATAGTCCCGGAAAAACACGTCCTTGGCCACCAGGCACTGCTGGCCGGCGGGCATGAAGTGCTTGTCCAGCTGTTTGAGGGAGACCTTGTCCGGTCCGCATTCCGTGGCGAACCAGTAGATCTTGTCCGGATCGAACCCGTCCTCGTCTTCCCGGGGAGGGCCCGGTTCGCCGGTTTCGGACCCGGCAGGACGCGCCGCATCGGCCCCGGGGGCCGGGGAGGAGAAGATGCCTTTTATCTTTTGGGGTGCAAACCCGTCGTCGATATCCGGCGGGGTGGGCGTCTCTTCATTGGACATGTCGGGCCGCGCCTTGTCGCGGCCGGTGCTTACGGGTTGAGCAGGATGACCACCCGGCGGTTCCTGGCCTGGTTTTCGGGGATGGGTCTGCCGTTTGGGCCGGTGTTGGGGACCAGGGGCCTGGTGTCGGCCAGGCCCACGACCTTCAGATTGTCCTTGGAGATGCCGTGGTCCGTAAGGAACCGGGCCACCCGGCTGGCCCGGGCCGAGGACAGCTCCCAGTTGGAAGGATAGAGCCAGGATTCGATGGGCAGGTTGTCCGTGTGCCCCTCCACCGTGATCCTGACCGGAAGGCCCTTGAGCGACTCGGCGATGTCCGAAAGCAGGGGCAGGGAGGCGGGCTTGATCTCGGCGCTGGCCAGATCGAAAAAGGCCGTGTCGCGAAGCGTCAGGGCCAGGGTGTCGCCGCTGTGGATCACCTCGACCTGCTCGGTCTTGCCGGCCAGCTTGGCCAGGATTTCGCTGCGGAACTGTTCGATGTCCTTGGGCGGCGGCGGGGGGGCGGCCTGGGCCCGGACCTCGGGTTGCGCCGGCTCCGGCTTGTGCGCCTGATCCCGGACCGGCCGGGCGGCGCGTGTCGTTTCCGGGGGAGAGGGGACTTTGGCCGCCGGCTCCTTGCGCCGCTCCCTGGTCATGGCCTTTTCCATCACCCCGGCCACTTTTTCATAGCGGGTCACGTCCAGTCTGGACACGGACACGATGACCACGAAAAAGCACAGGATCAGCGTCATCATGTCCGCCAGGGAGAGCTGCCAGTATTCCTCCCCGTCATCGCGGGGCTTGCGCAGATCGGACAGTTTGAGCATCACGCCCCCGCCCGGGCCGGCGTCTCCCGCCTGCCCACCGAGGCCCAGCGCCGGGGAGGCAGGTAGGCCTTGAGCTTGTCCAAAACGATGGCCGCCGGGGTCTTGTCCTTGATGAAAAGCGTGCCGTCGCGGATCACGCACATGAGGATCACCCGCTCCTCGATGCGCTTTTCCACCTTGATGGCCACGGGCAGAAACAGCACGTTGGCCAGGAGGATGCCGTACAGGGTGGTGGTCAGGGCCACGGCCATCTGGAATCCGAGCTGGGACAGGCCGCCGGCCATGGACTGCATCATGCCGATGAGCCCGATGAGCGTGCCGATGATGCCGTAGGCCGGGGACAGCTTGGCCATGGTCCGGTAGATGCCGGCCGAGGATATCTCCTGCTGGTAGGTCTGCTCGATGCGGGTGTCCAGAATCTCCTTGATCTCCTCGCGGCTGTAGCCGTCCACGAGCATCTGGATGGCGTTTTTCAGGAACTCGTTCTCGATGCCGGGCAGCGCCTTCTCCAGGTGGATCTTGCCCCGGGCCGAGGCCTCGCGGGCGATGCGCACGATCTCCTCGATGTAGTTGCCGATGGGCAGTTCCTCGCGCTTTAAGGCCATGAGGAAGGTGCTGAACACCCGCATGACCTCCTTCATCGGGAAGCAGATGAAGGTCGAGGCCAGGGTGCCGCCGATGACGATGGCCAGCCCGGGGAAGTTGATGAACACGCGGATGTCGTCGGTGGACAGAAAGGTGGCGTAAAACAGGATGCCGATGCCGAAGATGATGCCGATGACCGTGGCGATGTTCACGTGCCGAGTCCCTTCATGCTCTTGATCGAGGAAAGCAGTTCCTGTTCCACGTCGGCGGCCTCGTCCTCGTCCCAGCCGCTTCCGGCCTCGGCCTCGTCCCGGACCACCTTGGCGATCTTCTTGGACAGGTTCTTATAGATCTTGTCCCGGGCCTCCTCGCCGGCCATGGCCGCCAGCACCGCCAGCTTGTGGAATCCCAGGCTGGAAAAGGCCTCCTGCAGGGTGGCGTTGTCCACCAGCACGAGGTCGTCCACGGTCTCCAGGTCCGAGGCCGTGAGGCGGGCGCGCTTGATCCGCTTGAAGAAGTCCGGGCCCATGCGCTCGATGTAGGCCAGGGCCGCGGGCTTGTGAAAGAAAAAAAGCGTCTCCGGGATTTCCCGGTGGCCGATCTTGCGGGTGATCATGTCCTCGGTGGTCCCGGCCTCCCGGGCGAAGTCCGCAAGGTCCATGAATTCCAGGTCGCAGGCCAGGTCCTGCCGGTCGCGCAGTTCCCGGGACAGGTTTTTGGCCACCTGGAGGAACTTCTCCAGGTCCGGGATGCGCAGGATGCGGTCCTTGACGAAGGCCGGCCCCTTCTTCACCCTGTCCAGCAGGGGGTCGGGCCGGGAATGGGCGGATCTGACCTCGGTCACCTCGATCACGGCCATCTTGGCCAGCTTCTCCACGATCTCGTCGATCTCGATCTGGGAGACCAACAGGATGTCCTTCACCGCGCGGCAGGCCTCGGCGTAGCTCATCTCGTACAGGCCGGGCTTGGGGAGGGCGGCCGCGCCGGCCCGGTAGTTCAGGGCCAGGACCCGGCAGACCGAGAGGAACAGGTCGCCGGCCGGACGGTCGGATATCCGGGCGCTCAAGGTCCTGACCCGGTCCACCAGATAGCCGGCGATGATCTGCACCGGCCGGGGGCTTTTGAGAAGCATGGTGCGCAAAAGCGCCTGATCCAGGACGATGACCTCGGTGAATTCCAGGGCCTCGGCGTTGGCCGTGCGGGCCTCGCCGCCGATGATGCCCATCTCCCCGAAGATCTGGCCCGGGCCGCGCACCCCGAGGCTGACGCGCTTGTTGCCCACCACCCGGTACACGCCCACCCGGCCCTGCTTGACCAGGTAGGCCAGCGTGCTTTCCTGGCCTTCCTTGTAGATGAGCGCGCCCTTGTGGAAGGTCTTGGTCCTGGCGCTGCCCTCCTCGGCGAGGAGGTCCGTGTCGTGCCGCATGCACATCCCCTCGTGGCCCGCGTGGCGCTGACGGTTCCGGTCTGGACGGCGGGTCCGGCGCAAGACGCGGGGACCCCTTTGCGGATGTAGCGGCAAATGCCGGCAAAGACAAGAAGTGTCGCCGGGACGGGCGTGTTTTCAGGGCATTTTCGCGGTCTGACCGGGAAGACCGAAGGCCCGGGGGACGATCCTCCGGACGTGCTGCGAGCGTCGGCCGGGTTTTACATGCGGGCCGGGCCGGGTTAGAACTCGCGCCGACACGGCGGCAAGGGGGGAAGGCATGGCGAAGGACGGAATATGCCGGGAGGTGGCGGTCGTCTCCCGGGGATTTTTGAGCCCGGACGGGGAGCGAAACGGCCTGTGGCGGCTGGCCGTGACCAATCCGGGCTGGGACAGGGTCGCGGCCGGCCAGTTCGCCATGCTCCGGCCGCCCTCCTTCGGACAGGACATCGTCTGGGGGCGGCCCTTTTCCATCTTCGGGGTCACGCCCGGGACCGTGGAGTTTTTCATCCAGACCGCGGGCCGGGGCACGGCGCGCCTGGCGGAACTCTCCCCCGGCGATCCTCTGGTTATGTGGGGGCCGCTTGGCCGGGGGTTCGCCGTGGAGCCGGACACGCCGACGCTGCTTCTGGCCGGCGGGGTGGGCATCGCCCCCTTCGCCCCGTACACCGCCTTCCATCCCGCGCCCGGGAACCTGCGCCTTCTCTTCGGCCACCGCGTCCCCCTGGACGCCTATCCCTACGCCGACCTGGCCGGCCGCATCCTGGCCGAATCCTTCCACGAAAAAGAGCCCGGGGACCTGGACCGCTTCCTGGACCTTTTGCGTCGGCGCGTCGCGGACTATCCCGGCGGACTGGTCCTGGCCTGCGGTCCCAGGCCCTTTCTGGCCGCCGTGGCCGACATGGGCCGGGAGGCCGGGGCCAGGGTCCAGGTGTCGCTGGAGAACCGCATGGCCTGCGGGGTGGGGGCGTGCCTGGGGTGCGTGGAGAAGGACGCCTCGGGCGAGCCGGTGCAGACCTGCGTGCGGGGGCCGGTGTTCTGGGCCGGGGAACTGGAGGCGTTCTCCGGGAACCCGGAGACGGCCGGGCAAGGCGGGGGGTGCTCATGCGGGAACTAGGCGTGGAGCTGGCCGGGCTGCGGCTCAAAAATCCGGTGATCACCGCCTCCGGGACCTTCGGCTACGGCCTGGAGTTCGCCCGCTACGGCGACCTGCGCGGCCTCGGGGGCATCTGCGTCAAGGGCCTGTCCCTCAGGCCCCGCCAGGGCAACCCCATGCCCCGGGTGGCCGAGACCCCGTGCGGGATGCTCAACGCCATCGGCTTGCAGAACTGCGGGGTGGAGGCCTTTCTCAAAGACAAACTGCCCTTCCTGCCCTGGCGGGATACGGCCGTCATCGCCAACCTCTACGCCCAGGACGCGGAGGAGTTCGCCGAACTGGCGGCCGTGCTTGCCGCCGAGGAGGGCATCGCCGCGCTGGAAGTCAACATCTCCTGCCCCAACGTCAGGGCCGGGGGCATCCTGTTCGGCCAGGACCCGGCCATGGCCGCCCGGGTGACCGAGGCGGTGAAACGGCGCGCCGCGAACAAACCGGTCATGGTCAAGCTCTCGCCCAACGTCACGGACATCGCGGCCGTGGCCCGGGCCGCCGAGGCCGCCGGAGCGGACATGCTGTCCCTGGTGAACACGCTCTCGGGCATGGCCGTGGATATCTTTTCCCGCCGCCCCAGGCTGGCCAACGTCATCGGCGGGCTGTCCGGGCCGGCGATCAAGCCTGTGGCCCTGCGCTGCGTGTGGCAGGTGTGCCGGGCCGTGGACATCCCGGTGGTGGGCATGGGCGGGATCGCCTCGGCCGAGGACGCCCTGGAGTTCATCCTGGTGGGCGCGCACGCGGTGCAGGTGGGCACGGCCAGCTTCACGCGCCCGGATTTCGCCTTCCGGCTGGTCGAAGCGTTGCCGGCGCTGCTGGAGCGGCTTGGGGCAGGGTCGTGGGAGGAGTTTCGGGGGACGCTTCGGGCGTAGCCGACGCCTACGCCGCGCGAAGGGCCTTGACGATGTTCATCCGCGCCGCGCGCACGGCCGGCGGCAGCCCCCCCAGCACCCCCATGAACACCGAAAACCCCAGGGCCAGAAAGGTGATGTCCCAGGTCAGGGTGAACCGGAAGGCCAGCTCCGAAAAGGTCTGGAAGTTGATGGTGGAGAAGGTGAAGAAGTTGAGCAGGGCCGCGAACGAAAGTCCCAGCAGTCCGCCCAGAAGCCCCAGAAACACCGACTCGGCCAGAAACGCC
>JBMONM010000102.1:0-13005 GCA_049324675.1 Thermodesulfobacteriota bacterium | reverse complement strand
TTATGTGACTGGTTGAAGCCGGAACAACTTCTTCCTATCACGGAGAGCGACTATTTCTAGGATTATCAACGGCTTCGCCATATTAGAACCCCCCGCTTAGCGGGGGGTTTTCGTTTCCATAAAAAAGCGGGCCGCCGAAGCGGCCCGCCTGGTTGACGCACGTACCCATGCCCGTCATGACGGGCTTCGCTGCGGGGTCCTAGGCGGCAGACACCTCACGCACCCGCATGCGCATGATGGCCCGCTGCAGCGCGGCCTGGGCCCTGGCGAAGTCGACGTTTTCCTGGGCCTTGTCCAGACGCGCCTTGGCCCGTTCCTGGGCCTTGCGGGCGCGCTCCACATCAATGTCCTCCGGCTTCTCGGCAACCTCGGCCAACACCGTGACCTTGTTGCTCGACACCTCGGCAAAGCCGCCCGAGACAAAGACGTAGTGGCTTTTGCCGCTCATCTTGTACATCAGGCTGCCGATGCCCAGGGCCGACAGAAACGGGATGTGGTTGGGCAGGATGCCGAACTCGCCCAGAAGGCCCGGCGCGCCCACGTAATCCACGTTCTGGCTCAGGACAAGCTTGTCCGGAGTGACGATTTCCAGGAGCAGTTGTGCCATGGAAGTTATCCTTTCTTGGCGTTTTCAATGGCCTCGTTGATGTCGCCGACCATGTAGAAAGCGCCTTCGGGAATGTCGTCGTGCTTGCCTTCGATGATTTCCTTGAAGCCCTTGATGGTGTCCTCAAGCTTCACGTAACGGCCTTCCTTGCCGGTGAACTGGGAGGCGACGAAGAACGGCTGGGACAGGAAGCGCTGGATCTTCCGGGCCCGGGACACGGTGAGCTTGTCTTCGTCGGACAGTTCGTCCATGCCCAGGATGGCGATGATGTCCTGGAGGTCCTTGTACTTCTGCAGGATCTGCTGGACCTCGCGGGCCGTGGTGTAGTGGTCGCCGCCCAGGACCAGGGGGTCCAGGATGCGCGAGGTGGAGTCGAGCGGATCCACCGCGGGGTAGATGCCGAGCTCCGCGATCTGGCGCGAAAGGACCAGCGTGCCGTCCAGGTGCGAGAACGTGGTGGCCGGCGCGGGGTCGGTCAAGTCGTCGGCGGGCACGTAGACGGCCTGCACCGAGGTGATCGAACCCTTGTTGGTCGAGGTGATGCGTTCCTGCAGGGCGCCGAGGTCGGTACCCAGGGTCGGCTGGTAGCCGACCGCGGAGGGCATGCGGCCGAGAAGCGCCGACACCTCGGAACCGGCCTGGGTGAACCGGAAGATGTTGTCGATGAAAAGCAGCACGTCCTGGCCCTCGGCGTCACGGAAATACTCCGCGCAGGTCAGGGCCGACAGGGCCACACGGGCACGGGCTCCCGGGGGCTCGTTCATCTGGCCGTAGACCAGGGAGGCCTTGCCCAGGATGTCGGCTTCCTTGAACTCGTGGTAGAGGTCGTTGCCCTCGCGGGTGCGCTCACCCACGCCGGCGAAGACCGACAGACCGCCGTGGTGCTTGGCGATGTTGTTGATGAGTTCCATCAGAACGACGGTCTTGCCCACGCCGGCGCCGCCGAACAGGCCCATCTTGCCGCCCTTGGGGAAGGGGATCAGCAGGTCGATGACCTTGATGCCGGTTTCCAGGAGCTCGATGGTGGTGCTCTGGTCCACGAAGGCCGGGGCCGCGCGGTGAATGGGCATGGTCACGTCGGTGTCGACCGGGCCCATTTCGTCCACGGGACGGCCCACCACGTTCAGGATGCGGCCCAGGGAGGCCTTGCCCACGGGGACCCGGATGGGCGCGCCGGTGTCCGTGGCCTCCATGCCGCGCACCAGACCGTCGGTGGAGTCCATGGCGATGCACCGGACCACGTTGTCGCCCAGGTGCTGCGCCACTTCGACGACCAGGTCGGGGGCGTAGATGTTGTTGGTGTTCTTGACCTCGAGGGCGCTCAAGATACTCGGCAGTTTGCCCTCGGGGAACTCGACGTCGATGACGGCGCCGATGACCTGCACGATCTTTCCGATATTCGCGCTCATTTTGCTGTTGTCCCCCTTCCTATCCTTTGAGTGCTTCGGAACCGCCGACGATGTCCATCAGTTCCTTGGTGATGGCCGCCTGCCGGGCCTTGTTGTAGACCAGGGTGAGCGAGCTCACCAAGTCGTCGCAGTTTCTGGTCGCGTTATCCATGGCCTTCATCCGGGCGGCGTGTTCGCTG
Source organism: Thermodesulfobacteriota bacterium (assembly GCA_049324675.1). GTDB lineage: Bacteria > Desulfobacterota > Desulfovibrionia > Desulfovibrionales > Desulfovibrionaceae > Desulfolutivibrio. The sequence continues at coordinate 10,810 of JBMONM010000102.1, read as the reverse complement.
GCCGAGGTGTCGAGCAGGCCGCGGTAGAGCTGCACATTGACGAACCGGGGCAAAAGCTCTGCCAAAAGGCCTTCCACCGAGGGTTCGTAGATGTATTCGACGCTGGCCCCGCCCGTCTGCTTCGCCTCGCCCTGATCCTCGGCGGACAGGGGCAGCACGGTGAGCAGGGTCGGTTCCTGGCGGGCCAGATTCACGAACTTGCCGAAAACCATGTTCACTTCGTCGTAGGCTCCGGCGATAAACCCGTTTATGACCTCGCCGCCGATGCGCGAGGCCAGGGTGAAGTCGAACGAGTTCATCTCGTTGACGTAGGCCTGGACGGTCTCGAATTCACTGCGGCGAAACGCGTCACGGCACTTGCGGCCCACGCACACGACCTTGACGGTCTTGCCCTCGGCGGCCTTTTTCCTGGCCGTCTTCAAGGCCAGGGTGATGATGAAGTTGTTAAACGCCCCGCACAGCCCCCGGTCGGAGGTGATGACGACCAGAAGCACCGTCTTGACCTCTTCGCGGGATTCGAGCAGCGGATGGACCGACGGGTCGGCCCCCTTGGCCAGATCGCCGAGCATCTCGTAGAACTTGTCGGCGTAGGGCCTGAAGCGCTCGATGCGCGACTGGGCGTTGCGCAGTTTCGCCGAGGCCACCATGTTCATGGCCTTGGTGATCTGCTTGGTCTTTTTGACCGCGTTGATCTTTGTCTTGACGTCTTTCAGCGCAGGCATGGCTCCCCCTTGTGGCCCTAGGCCTTGAAGCCCTTCTTGAACTCCTCGATGGCCGCGCCGAGCTTGGCGATCAAATCGTCGTCAAGCGCCTTTTTCTCCGCAATGGCCGCGACGATGTCCGCCTTGGCGTTGCGCATGAATTCCAGGAGGCCTTCCTCGAACTTGCGCACGGCCTCGACCGGGATGTCGTCCATGTAGCCGCGGGTGCCGGCGAAAAGCGACACCACCTGCTCCTCGACGCCCATGGGGCGGTACTGGGGCTGCTTGAGCAGTTCCACCATGCGCGCGCCGCGGTTGAGCTTCTGCTGGGTGGCCTTGTCCAGGTCGGAACCGAACTGGGCGAACGCGGCCAGTTCGCGGTACTGGGCCAGGTCCAGGCGCAGGGTACCGGCCACCTGTTTCATGGCCTTGACCTGGGCCGCGCCGCCGACCCGGGAGACCGAGAGGCCGACGTTGATGGCCGGGCGGATACCGGCGTTGAACAGGTTGGGTTCCAGGTACACCTGGCCGTCGGTGATGGAGATGACGTTGGTCGGGATGTACGCGGACACGTCGCCGGCCTGGGTCTCGATGATGGGCAGGGCGGTCAGGGAACCGGCACCCAGGTTGTCATTGAGCTTGGCGGCCCGTTCGAGCAGGCGCGAGTGCAGGTAGAAGACGTCGCCGGGGAAGGCCTCGCGACCCGGGGGGCGGCGCAGCAGAAGCGACATCTGGCGGTAGGACACGGCCTGCTTGGACAGGTCGTCGTAGATGATCAGGGCGTGGCGGCCGTCGTCGCGGTGGTACTCGGCCATGGTGCAGCCGGAGTACGGGGCGATGAACTGTAGCGAGGCCGGCTCGGAGGCCGTGGCCGAAATGATGGTGGTGTATTCCATGGCTCCGTAGCGGCGCAGGGTCTCGGCCACCAGGGCCACGGTGGACTTCTTCTGGCCCACGGCCACGTAGAAGCAGTACACGCCCTGCCCCTTCTGGGCCAGGATGGCGTCCAGGCACACGGCGGTCTTGCCGGTCTGACGGTCGCCGATGATCAGCTCGCGCTGTCCGCGACCGATGGGGGTCATGGCGTCGATGGCCTTGAGTCCGGTGTACATGGGCTGATGCACGGACTTTCTGGCGATGATGCCCGGGGCCTTGATCTCGACGTTCCGGGTCTCCTTGGTCTCGATGGGGCCAAGGCCGTCGATGGGGTTGCCCAGGGGGTCGATGACCCGGCCGGCAACGGCCTGTCCGACGGGCACGGAGAAGATCTTTCCGGTGCGCTTGACAGGATCGCCTTCCTTGATGTGGGTGTCTTCGCCGAGAAGGGCCACACCCACGTTGTCCTCTTCCAGGTTCAGCACCAGCCCCATGACGCCGCCGGGGAATTCCAGAAGCTCCATGGCCATGGCGTTCTGCACGCCATAGACGCGGGCGATCTGGTCGCCGACGGACAGCACGGTCCCGGTCTCGCTCATCTCCACGCGAGACTCGTAATTCTGGATCTGCTTCTCGATGATCTGGCTGATCTCTTCCGCTTTGATTTGCATGGCCCTAATCACCCCTCTTGATTTGTTCTTTCAATATCTGCAGTTGGGCGCGAAGGCTCGCGTCCAGAACCTTGTCGCCGACCTTGAGCGTCACACCGCCCAGGATGTCCGGATCGACGGCGAAGTCCAGGACCAGCTTCTTGCCGGTCTGGGCCTCAAGCTTGGATTTGATTTGATCCTGGCGCGCCTCGGCGAGGTTCACGGCGGTGACCAACCGACCGCGCACCACGCCCTGGGATTCGTCCAGGAGGGTCCGATAATAGGCCGCGATGTCCGGCAAAAACGACAGGCGCTCCTTTTCCGCCAGAAGCCCCAGAAAGTTCTTGACCATGGGGCTGACGGGGAGTCCGGCGAGCACACCATCCAGGACCGCCATCTTCTCGGAGGCCACGAAGATGGGGTTGGCGAACACCCGCATAAGTTCCGGCGCCTTCTCCAGGACCTCGGCCAGGCCTTCCAGATCCTTGCCGTAGGCGGCAACGGCATCGCCGCCCTGCCCAAGCCCCAGGGAGAACAGGGCCTTGGCGTATCTGCGAGCGATAATGTTCCCGGTCAATTGAACACCACCTTTGTTAGATATTCATCCACCAGCTTGTCCTGATCCTTTTCCGAAAGCTTTCCGGCGAGCATCCCCCGGGCGGCCTCGACAACCAAATCGGCCAACTCGGCGCGAAGACGCTCCACGGCCAGCTTGGTCTCCTGCTCGGCGGTCACGGCGGCCTGGGCCTTGATCTGCACGGCCTTGTCCTCGGCGGCGGCGATGATGGAATCGCGCAGGGCTTCGCCCTGCTTGCGGTATTCCTCCATGATCTGCCGCTTCTCGGCGTCAAGGTTGGCAATGGAGGCCTCGATGGTTTTCAAACGTTTTTCGGCTTCGACTTTGCGGGTCTCAAGATCGGAGAGCTGGTTTTCGATCTGCACGCGGCGGCCCCGGAAGAAAGCGGCGATCTTCTTGCCGCCGAGTTTCCAGATGATGCCCACCACGAGGATGAAGTTGACGATACGGTAGCCGAAATCCTTCCAGTTGAGTCCGTGCGCCTCGCCCCCCTCGGCCGACGCCCACGCGACGGCGGCCATGGCCAGGACCAGAAGCACCCCACAGGCGGTCACTTTGACGATCCCTTTCAATGCACCCCTCCCTTTCTCTTAAAAACTCCGAAAAAAACGGACCGGCCTACGCCACGCCGCCCAAAATCCTGCCCACGGCCTTCTGGGCCATGGCGTCGACACCGGCCTCCAGGGCGCTCTTGGCGACCTTGGTCTGGGCCGCGATCTCGGTGCGGGCCGCCCCAAGCGACGTCGCAACCTCCTCGCCGACCTTGGCCAGGATTTCCTTCTCCTGGTCGAGGCCTTCCTGCTTGAGCGCCAGGCGGCTTTCCGTCGCGCTCTTGCGGGCCTCGTCCAGGGCCTTTTCGTAATCGGAGAGTTTCTTGTCCGCGGTCGCGGCGAAGTTTTCGATGCCCTCCATCTGGGAGGTCATGAATTCGGCGCGCTGCTTCATGATCTTCCGGATGGGCGCGACCAGGATCACGTTGAACAGGATGAGGATCAGGACAAAATTGATCAATTGAATGAAAAACGAGTAATCAAGATCAATCATCGGCGCCCTCCGGGAGGTTGTGAAATTTTTTGCAAAGTCAGTGAGCGCCTGTAGCCGATTTCAAGGGGCCTGTAAAGGATTTTTTGGCCGAAAGCGGCTTCTTTCGGGCCTGCCGGCGGTCGTTTCCGGCCCCTGCGGCCGGTTATCCGGAACGGTCCGCATCGGGCCCGGCAATGGCCCGGACAGGTTCGCCCGGAGCGGGCATATCCACCCGGCCCTCGATCCTGGCCCCGTCCTCGATGACCAGAACCGGCGTCCGGATGCTGCCGCGAAAGGTCCCGCCCCGGTGCAGCACCACCTTGCGCGCGGCCAGGACCTCGGCCTCCACCAGCCCGCCGCAAAAAAGCTGGGCCACGCTGAGGCGCCCAGAAACGCGGGCGTCCTTTCCCACCATCAGCGTCCCGTCGGAAACGATGTCCCCGTCAAACGCCCCGTCGATACGCACGATCCCATGGAACGCCAGGTGCCCCTGATAGGACGTGCCGGCCCCGAGAAAGGCGTTGATCTCGTTTTTACCCATCGAAAAAACCTCGCGCGCCCGCTTCCGGCCGCACCAAGGCGCGGGAAGGCGCGCCTCAGGACTTCTTGAACACAAACCGGCGCATGGAGACGTTTAAAACGATGCCCACAAGGCAATAGTTTACGATGGTGGCGCTCCCCCCATAGCTGATAAACGGCAGGGGGATGCCCACCACAGGCATGAGCCCGAGAACCATACCCATATTGATAAGGATTTGCCAGAAAAAATAGAAAAAGACCCCGGCCGCGAGGTAGCTGCCGAAGCGGTCCTTGGCGGTCCTGGCCGTGGCATATATCTGCAGCAGGAAAAGGCAAAAAAGAACAAGCAGGACGATGCACCCCACGAAGCCCCACTCCTCGGCGAAGACCGCCAGGGCGAAGTCCGTGTGCTTCTCCGGAAGATAGCGCAGCTGGCTCTGGGTGCCCTCGAGAAAACCCTTGCCCCACATCTGCCCCGAACCGATGGCGATGCGCGACTGGATGATGTGATAGCCCGAACCCAGAGGGTCCTTCTCCGGATCGAGCAGCGTCAGTATGCGCTGTTTCTGATACGGCTTGAGAAGAAACCAGCCGCAGGGCAGCAAAATGGGCCCGGCGACAAGCAGGGTCTTGAAAACGGGCCCGGATACGCCCCGATAGAGAATGAGCCCGAAAAGCAGCAGCAGGATATTCAGGCCCGTGCCCAGGTCAGGTTCCACGATGACCAGGAAGGCCGGCACCATGCCGATTCCCACCACAGCCAGAAGCTCGATCCAGCCGAGCCTCTCCGTGCGCTTGGCCAGAAGCTTGGCTCCAAGGATGAGCACGGCGAACTTGGCCAGTTCGCTGGGCTGAAAGGTGATTCCCCCGAATTCCAGCCAGCGCCTTGCGCCGGACACGCTTTTGCCGGCCACCAGGACCAGGAGCAAAAGCAGGAGGGTCACGAAAAAAAGCGGCCAGGCCGCGCTGGCCAAGTGTTTGTAATCGACCAGCACGACCAGGAGCATGGCGAAGAGCCCGCAGCTCCCCCAGAGCAGTTGCCGGCTGAAAAAGGCCTGCATGGAGAGTTCGTCGCCCATGCGGAATCCGCTGGCGGAATACAGGTTGAGCACGCCCACGGTGAAAGTGGCCAGGGCCAGAACGAGCAGCGGCCAGTTGATGCTGACGACGAATCTGCGGTCGATGGGAGACATGGCGACCTTGCCGGATCCGGGCTAGTCCCCGGCCTCGAGCTGCTGGATAGCTGGTTCCGCCTGGGCCGGTTTGCCCGGCGCAGGACCGAAAAGATGGTCGTACACGGCCTTGACGATGGGGCCCGCGACCTCGCCGCCGTGCCCGCCGTGCTCCACCAGGACCACCACCACATATCGTTTGCCGTCTTTTTCCCCAAACGAGGCCAGCCAGGCATGGTCCCGGTATTTATACGGCATGTCCGCGGCCTTTCGCCGCTGGTCGGCGTTGATGAGCTTGATCACCTGGGCCGTGCCGGTCTTGCCGCCGACTCTGGCGTCGGGGCGCAGAAGCCGCCTGGCCGTGCCGCCCTCCACGGTGTCCACCATGGTTTCCAGCAAAAACTTGCGGTGCTCGTCGGCCAGGGGCAGAATTCCCTGGACCGTGGGTTCCTCGTCCAGGACCAGGGAGGGCTTGAGCAACTTCCCGCCGTTGACCAGGGCGCCGATATATTTGGCCACCTGCAGGGGCGAGACCAGCACGTATCCCTGTCCGATGGAGGCGTTTAAGGTCTCGCCCCGGGTCCAGGCCTCGCCGAAGCGTTTCTTCTTCCATTCGCGCGACGGGATGAGCCCGGCCTTCTCATGGGGCAGGTCCACGCCCGTGGGGATCCCGAATCCGCAGGCCTTGGCATAGGCGTTGATGCGGTCCATGCCCATGCGCTCGCCGAGCTTGTAGAAATAGACATCGCAGGAATGCACCAGGGCCCGGCGCAGATCGACATAGCCGTGTCCGCCCTTTTTCCAGCAGTGGAACTTCCGGTTGCCGACTTGGTATTCGCCGGTGCACACCACGCCGTCGGTGTAGGTGCAAAACCCTTCGGACAGGCCGGCGGCGGCCACCAGGAGCTTGAAGACCGACCCCGGGGGATACAGGCCCTGGGTGGTCCGGTTCTGGATGGGGTGCATGGGGTTGTCGCGCAGTTCCGCCCACTTGTCCTGGGGAACACCCAGGACGAAGAGGTTGTTGTCGTAGGCGGGCTGGCTGACCAGGGCCAAAAGCCTGCCGGTGTCCGGATCGAGCACCACCACGGCCCCGGCCTGCCCCTCCAGAAGGCCGGCGCACAGGTGTTGCAGGTCCAGGTCGATGGTCAGGGTGATGTTGTTGCCGGCCCTGGGTTCGACCAGGACCTGCTCGTTGTGCTGGCGTCCCAGGGCGTCCACCTCGACCTGCTTCTTGCCCTTGGCCCCCCGGAGCCAGTCCTCCCTGGTCAGTTCCAGACCCTGCTTGCCCACGGAATCGCCAAGGGACAGGGCCGAATTTTTCTCCAGCTCCTCCTCGTTGGCCTCGGCCACATAGCCCAGGATATGGGCCATCAGCGGTCCCTCGGGATAATGGCGCTTCTGGCGGACAACGATTTCCAGCCCCGGCCAGAAAATGTCGTTGGCCTCGATGCGGGCCAGGGCCTCGTAGGACAGGTCGGTGACCAGGATCAGGGGTTCGAAGGGTTTGACCCTTTTTTTCCCGCGCTTGTAGATCTCCATGAGGGCGGCCGGATCGGTGCCGGTCCATTCGGCCACCTTGGCCAGGGTGGCCTCCACATCCTCGCAGTCCTCGCGCACCAGGCCCAGGGCGAAAGAAGGCTCGCTCACGGCCACGGGACGCCCGCCGAGGTCCCGCACCCGGCCGCGGGCCGAATCGATGAGCACCTGGCGCATCTGGTTGTCCAGGGCCTGCTGGGCGAACTGCTCCCCCTTGTGCACCTGCAGATACCAGAACCTCAGGGTGAACAGGCAGAACAGGGCGAAGACCATGACCTGCAAAAGGATCAGGCCTGAACGCGGGGCGTGCTGGGTCTCGGACTCAAACCGCATGGGGAGTATCCGGCAGATGATTGTAGATCAAATAAATAAGGCCCCATTCCACGGGAAAAATCAAGGCCTGGAGGAACCCCTCCACCAGGACCCGGTCAAGGGGCAATGTCCAGTCCTGCAGCACGGCCATGACCTGGGACAGGATCAGGTGGAGCACGCCCAGGCAGATGCCCAGGATGAACATGAACAGGAAATTTTTGGCCTCGAACAGCCAGTGCCCGAAATAATACAGGCCGACCAGGGCCCCATACCACAACAGTCCGGTGCCGAAAGCCAGGCTGCCGGTGCCTTCCTGGATGAAAAGCCAGGCCAGCCCCAGCCAGGCCGAGACCGTCCACTTCTCCTCCTGCAGGCACAGGACCAGCCCCGGGGCCAGAAAGTCCACCCCGGGAATGATGTTTTGCATCCATATCCCCGACAGGGTGAACACGGACCAGAACGCTATGGCGAAGCCGTTCACTGCCCGTTCCCTGCCGGCTTTGCCCGCTTCTGCGCGCCGGACTGGCCGTGTCGGGATGAATCCGCTGGCGGGGTGGGTTCCGCGGGATGCGGCACGGCCGCGCCCACATGCGGCTCGGAGGGCGACGACTCGCCGAAGGCGTCCCCGTCCATGTCCCCGGCCGCGGTCCCGGAAGCCCTGCCGTTTTGTTCCTCGGGATTTTTGGCCAAAAGGCCCACCTCCTCCAGACGCCTGGGGCTGAACAGCGGTTCGGCGTACACCGTCTGGAACAGGGACGACCCCGTGCGGCCCACCTCGGTCACCCGGGCCACGGGCAGGCCCTTCGGGAAAATACCCGCGAGGCCGGAAGTGACCAGAAGCTCGCCCTCGTCCAACGGCGCCCCCAGGGAGACATACTGCACGACCATCTCCCGGTTGGGGCCCTCGCCCTTGAGGATGCCCTGGGTGCGGTTCTTCTGCGAGGTCACGGGAATACGGCTGTTGGGATCGGTGATCAGAAGCACGGTGGCGGCGGAGGGGCTTAAGCGCAGCACCCGGCCGATGACTCCCTCGGCTCCGATCACCGGGGTGTTCACGGTCAGACCGTCCAGGGAGCCCTTGTCCAGAAGCACGGTTTCCAGCGCCGCGTTGGGCCCCAGGCGGCGGGAGACCACCCGCGCCCCCTGCCGGGACCAGCCCACGGGCGGGCGGATGGTCAGGATCTTGGCCAGCCTTTCGGCCTCGGCGGCCTTTTCCCGCAAAAGGGCGAGCTCCCTCGTGGCCTCATCGAGCTTGGCGCGCAGGCTGTCGTTCTCCTCCCGGACCCCTACGAAGTAGATATAGCGGTCCCAGAAGGAGGTGACCCGCGAAGTGGCCCATTTCCCCGGCGCCAAGACCCACTTGGCGAATTCGAGGCCCGTGTAGCTCGCCAGGGCATCCACGTAACCGGTGCGGATGTTCCAGGTGAAAAGGCCCAGGTAGAGGAAAAGGACGACGAGCAGGCCGAAAATAATCCGCTGCGGCGTGGGCTTAATCTATCGTGACCTCCTTGAGCACGTCGAGATTGTCCAGGGCCTTCCCGGAGCCGAGAACGACCGTGGACAAGGGGTCGTCCACCACGGTGATCGGAAGCGAGGTCTCCTCGCGCAAAAGCTGGTCCAGGCCCCGCAGAAGCGCGCCGCCCCCGGTGAGCACGATGCCCCTGTCCACAATATCCGCGGCCAGTTCCGGCGGCGTCTGCTCCAGGGCGATGCGCACGGCCTGGACAATGCTCTCCACCTGTTCGGAGATGGCTTTCTGCACCTCCTCGGCCGTGATCGCGATATTCTGCGGAATGCCCGTGACCAGATCCCGGCCCTTGACCTCCATCTCCCCGGTGCTCGTGGAGTGGTGGGCCGAGCCGATCTGGATCTTGATCTGCTCCGCCGTGGATTCGCCGATGAGCATGTTGTACTTGCGCTTGACGTACTGCATGATGGCCTCGTCCATCTTGTCCCCGCCGACCCGCACCGACTTGGAATAGACCACGCCGGAAAGCGAGATCACGGCCACCTCGGTGGTGCCGCCGCCGATGTCCACCACCATGTTCGAGGTGGGCTCGGTGATCGGCAGGTTGGCCCCGATGGCCGCGGCCATGGGCTCCTCGATGAGGTAGACCTCGCGGGCTCCGGCGGACTGGGCCGATTCCTTGACCGCCCGCTTCTCCACCTGGGTGATGCCCGTGGGCACGCAGATGATGATCCGGGGCCGCACCAGCCGCCTGGAATTGTGCACCTTGGTGATGAAGTGCCTGAGCATGGCCTCGGTGACCTCGAAGTCGGCGATCACGCCGTCCTTCATGGGCCTGATGGCCACGATGTTGCCGGGCGTGCGGCCGAGCATCTTCTTGGCCTCGAGCCCCACGGCCAGGACCTTGTTCACCCCCCGGTGATCCTTTTTCACCGCCACCACCGACGGCTCGGACAGGACGATGCCCTTGCCCTTGACGAACACGCAGGTGTTGGCCGTCCCCAGGTCGATGGCCAGATCGTTCGAGAAAAGACCAAGCAGCCGATCCAAAATTCTGGACATATATCCTCTCTTCCCCCACATTTCGTGGCGGTGGAATCGTCAAACGCCCGTAGTTCGTTCATTCCGAAGGCATTGTCAACACGTGGGTCCGGCCATGCGATACAGGACATTGGCGGCCTGGGGCCGGCGGCGCCTCGGCGGCCGCATGCGCAAAATCCCCCTGGACGCGGGGTTTTCCTGTCCCAACCGGGACGGGACCCTGTCGTTCGGAGGATGCGTGTTCTGCAACGCGGCCGGATCGGGTACCGGGCTCCTGCATAAAGGATTCGACCTGCGGGCGCAATGGGACCGGCTCACGGCAAAATTTGTCAACAATTCCGAAGCGCCCCAACCATGGGCCTACCTGCAGTCGTTCTCCAACACCCACGGCCCGGCCGAACGCCTGGCCGCCGTGCTGGCCGACGTGGCCGCCCTGCCCGGGGTCCGGGGCCTGTGCCTGGGAACAAGACCCGATTGCCTGGACCCCGCCAGGCTCGATCTTCTGGCCGCCGTCCCCCTGCCCGTGCGCCTGGAGATGGGTCTGCAATCCTCCAATGACCGGACTCTTATCCTGATCAACCGGGGACACGACGCGGCCTGCTTCGCCCGGGCCGCCGTCGACGCCGCCGCCCTGGGCCTCGACGTCTGCGCCCACGTCATCGCCGGACTTCCGGGCGAAAACCTCCCCGACTTCCTGGCCACCGTGGACTTCCTGGCCGCGCTTCCGGTGTGGGGGGTAAAGTTCCACAACCTCTTCGTGGCCCGGGGCTGCCGCCTGGAACGCATCTGGCAGGCCGGGGAATACCGGCCCATGGAGCGCGCCGCCTATGTGGCCTGGATGGCCCGGGCCATCCCCAGGCTGCGCGCGGACATGGTCGTGGAGCGCATAAACGCCGACCCGGCCCCGGGCGAACTTCTGGCCCCGGACTGGG
>JBMONM010000101.1:0-13016 GCA_049324675.1 Thermodesulfobacteriota bacterium | reverse complement strand
GGGCGCATCTCCCGGCGCGGCGCCCCGGGATATCCGACCGGAGAGCCAGGGGCACGGCGGAAACGATGCCCCGGCGCGGGAGCGGTCCGCGAAGCGCGAGGAAGTTTTCGAAAGGGGGTCAAGGGGGGAAACCTTTTTCAAAAGGTTTCCCCCCTTGCCGCCGGAGGCTTAAATCCGGGCCACGCCCAGGAACACGGCGTGCAGGGAGACGACGACGGCCAGAAAGACGCGGCGGGAGGTTTCGGGGGAGAGGCTGAACAGGCGGTAGCCCATGTGGGTGGCGGGGTTGCGTCGCGGGCAGACGCCCACGCAGTCGCCGCACAGGGTGCAGGTCAGGCCCGGCCGGCCCCGGGCCAGGTCGCGTTCGGACAGGGCGCCGTAACGGCAGGCCCGGGCGCAGGCCCCGCAACGGGAGAAGCGGTCGCAGCCCGCGTCCATGCGCAGACGGAAGGGGGAGAGCTTTCCCAGCAGGTTGCCGACAAGACCGATGGGGCAATAGGCCGTGCAGTGGACCATCATGCCCCGGCGGCGGGAGAGGGTGAGCATGATGCCCACGCCGATCAGGCCGAAGGCGGCGGCCCATAGGGCGGCGACGGTTCCGGGGATGCCTGTGAGGCGGAAGGTGATGGCGGCGGCGATCACCAGAAGGAGGGTGAGGGATCGCGTGAGCCGGGCATGGCGGAAAAGGGGGCCGGGCGGCCGGGACGGGAGCCGGGACGCGACGTCGTCCGCGGCCCCGATGTAGCACAGATGGGAGCACCAGGCCGGGCCGACCAGGAGGAGGGTTGCGAGGTACAGGATGGGCATGAAAAAGCCGCCGCCCCGGTACAAGGGGCCGCCCACGATGAGCGCGGGTACGGGCAGATGCAGGTTTCCGGTCATCAGGAAATCGGGAAGGCCCGCAAGCCCCAGGACGAGTTGCAGGAAGAAGACGGCCGAGAAAAGCCCCCAGTATCTGGGCCGCAGCCGGGCGGCCCGGGCCGGATCGAGCATGGCCCCGGAGAGCAGGGCCGCGTACAGGGCCAGCCCGAAGACCTCCAGGCGGCCGTATCCGGGCAGGAAGCGGTCGATGAGGAGAACGGGGACGGGGGCCAGAGATCGGGCCAGTTCCAGGATCACGACGACCGTCACGAAGGCCGCGGTCTGGACCGGGGCGGCGTCCGCGTTTCGGGTAAATCGCCGCCCGGCCTGGCGGGTGGCCAGAAGCAGGCCCGAGGCCAGGGTGAAGGCGGCCACCCCGCCGAGGATCAGGGCCAGCCTGAGCCAGGGTTCGCCCATGGCCCGGCGCACGGCCGCAAGCGTCAGGGCCGTGTCCACCCAGAAGAGGCTTCCGGCCGCGAGGGCCGCGAGGCACACGGTCCGGGCGAAGGCGAGGGGGGTGAAAAGCAGGGCCGCGCATCCCAGGCAGGCGCAGGATAGACCCATGTCGCCGAGGCGCAGGTCGTGGGCGGCGAGCAGGAGAAAGGACAGGGCGGCGGGAAGGGACGGGAGTGCGGCCATGGTCATGTCCGGTGTTTTCGGGACGCCCGGCGGTCGGGCCTCTCGGAGGGGGAACCGGAGGATGCGCCGGATGGCGGGGCGGTCGTCGGCGTGATCCCCCGGCAGGCGGCGATGCGGAAGGTGGTGTCGGGCATGGGCGAGGTTCCTTGGGAAAGGCCGTAGAGGGTTTTGTCCGGGCCGGCCTTGACGTAGGTCAAAAAAGCGGGAATCGGAAGGGCATGGCGGGGATCGACAAACAGGCGGCCGTGGCCGCGTTGACGCTTTTTTCCGGGCTTGACCCGGACAAGATCGCGGCACTGGCCGCCGTGGCCGAATTGAGGCGCCGGCAAAAGGGCAGGCTGCTTTTCCGGACCGGCGAACAGGCCGACGGCTTCTACGGCGTGGCCTCGGGCAAGGTGCGCATCTACCGGTCCTCGCCCTCGGGCAAGGAGCATATCCTGCACGTGTTCGGCCCGGGCGAGGCCTTTGCCGAGGTGGTGGTCTTCCAGGGCGGGGTGTTTCCGGCCGACGCCCAGACGCTGGAGGACAGCGAGCTTCTGTTTTTCCCGCGCCGGGGGTTCGCGGCCCTGTTGCGCGACGATCCGGAACTGGCCATGGGCATGCTGGCCCTTCTGTCCTCCAGGCTGCGGTTTTTCGTCAAAAAGATCGAGGAGCTGAGCCTCAAGGAGGTGCCGGCCAGGCTGGCCGCGCATCTGCTTTTGCTGCACGCGGCCCAGAAAAAGCGCCGCCTGGACCTGGAGCTTTCCAAGGGACAACTGGCCGGCTACCTGGGCACCATCCCCGAGACCCTGTCCCGGGTGCTGCGCCGGATGGCCGAGGACGGCCTGATCGCCCTGGACGGGCAGGCCGTGGTCCTTACGGACGTGGAGCGTCTGGCGGAAGTGGCCTCGGGGGAGAAGGCGCAGTAGGGGCCATGCGCCGTGTCAATCGGCATAGCTGGCCTTGATGGCCAGGATCGCGTCGAAGCCATCCAAAAACAGGTCCAGGACGCGCGGGTCGAAGTGCGAGCCGCGACCGGCCCTCATGATCTCCAGGGAAACCTCGTTGCTGAAGGCCTCCTTGTAGGGCCGCCGGTTGGTCAGGGCGTCGAAGACGTCGGCCACGGCGCAGATGCGCCCGTAGAGCGGGATGTCCTCGCCGGAAAGGCCCTGGGGATAGCCGGACCCGTCCCATTTCTCGTGGTGCGACAGGGCGATGATCTCCCCGGCGCGCAGCAGTTCGAAGCTCGACGAGCCGAGGATGCGGGCTCCGAACACGGTGTGTTTTTTCATCACCTCCCATTCCTCGGGGGTAAGCTTGCCGGGCTTGAGCAGGATCGAGTCCGGGATGCCGATCTTGCCGATGTCGTGCATGGGGCTGGCCTGCTCCACCAGTTGGGCCTCTTCCTCCCCGAGACCCAGTCCGGCCGCCAGGAATCCGCAATACCGGCTCATGCGGCTGATGTGGCTGGCCGTCTCCGCGTCCTTGAACTCGGCGGCGGCGGCCAGGCGGTGGAGGGTCTCGCGGTGGGCGGCCAGGATGATTTTTTGGGATTGTTCCAGGTTTTCAAGGGACATGCGCAGGGCGTTGGTACGCACGGCCACCATCTCCTCAAGCTCGGCCTGGTAGCGCTTCACCTGATCCTGGGACTCCTTCATCTTCAACAGCGACCCCACGCGCACCCGAAGCTCGGTCAGATCGATGGGCTTGGCGATGAAATCGTTGGCCCCGGCCTCCACGGCCGAAAGCCGGTCCTGCTTTCCGGCCAGGGCCGTGACCATGATGATGGGCACGTCGTTTACGTCCTTGCGCTCCCTGATCCTCCTGGCCACGCTGTAGCCGTCCATGTCCGGCATCATGAGGTCCAGAAGGACCAGGTCGATGGAGGAATCCAAAAGTTCCAGGGCCTGTTCTCCGCTGTCGGCCAGAACCGGCTCGTGCCCCAGGGACCTGAGCAGGCCGCTTAGGACCCGCAGGTTCAGTTTTTCGTCATCGACGGCCAGGATGCGGTTGGGCATGGCGGAATGGGGCTGAAGGGTGAACCGGGAATCGCGGCGGAATATCCCGTATGGTATTTGAAATACGTGCGACCCCCATGTCCGTCAAGACGTCATCCGCCGCCGGAAACGCGGCCCGCGCGCGGGAAAAAAAACGCCGGGGGCCAAAGCCCCCGGCGCAGGGAAAAAACGGGCCGCCGGCCGGCCTACATCATCGAGCCGGCCAGTTTGATCAGCCGCAGAAGCTGGTTGGTGAACCCGGCCTCGTTGTCGTACCAGACCAGGACCTTGGCCAGGGTGCCGTCCAGGACCTGGGAGGCCTGGGCGTCCACCACCCCGCCGTGGGTGTCGCCGATGAAATCCACGGACACCAGGGGCTCGTCGGTGTAGCCCATGTGTTCGCCCGCCGCGGCCTTGAGCACGGCCAGCATGCCCGCCGTGTCCGTGGGCTTTTCCAGCTCGGCCGTGAGATCCACCACCGAGACGTTGGGCGTGGGCACCCGGATGGACATGCCGTCGAGCCTGCCGGCCAGTTCCGGGATGACCTTGGTCACGGCCCGGGCCGCGCCGGTGGTGGTGGGGATCATGGACACGGCGCAGGCCCGGCCCCGCCGCCAGTCCTTGTGCGAGCCGTCCAGGATGCGCTGGCTCATGGTGTAGGAGTGGATGGTGGTCATGATGCCGTGCTTCATGCCGAAGGCCTCGTGCAGGACCTTGACCACCGGCGCCAGACAGTTGGTGGTGCAGGAGGCGTTGGAGATGATCTTGTGCTCGGGCCGGAGCTGGTGGTGGTTGACGCCCATGACCACGGTGATGTCCTCGCCCTTGGCCGGGGCGCTGATGACCACGGTCCTGGCCCCGCAGGCCAGATGCTTTTCGCAGCTCTCGCGGTCGTTGAACTTGCCCGTGGACTCGACCACCAGGTCGCAGCCGAGATCGCCCCAGGTCCACTCGCCCGTGCCGTGGCGGGTGATCCGGATCGGACGCCCGTCGATGGACAGGCCCTCCGGCGTGGCCTGCACCGCGCCGGGGAAATGGCCGTGCACCGAGTCGTATTTGAGCAGGTGGGCCATCTGGGGGTTGTCCGCCCTGGCGTTGACCGCGACCACCTCGACGTCGGCGTCGCGGTTCAAAAGCCTGATCAGATACCGGCCGATCCGACCGAAGCCGTTGATGCCGATCCGAATGGACATGGGTTTTCCTCCTGGAAGGGAAAGGTCATGCGGCAGGCGCCGCGCGCTTGGTTTGCGAGATGGCCCGGCCGGGGCGCACCCTGGGGCGTTCCGACATGGCGGGCACTTGCCGTCTATAGAACGGCAACGGATTTTGTGTCAATGAAACCGGGATTTTTTGGGGTTCGCCGGGAAAAAATGTTCATTTCCGAAAAAAACGCATGCCGGGCGAAAACGCACCCGGCATGCGTCGGCCAGGAGGCAACATCGCGGCGGCTCCGGCCTACTTCGGCAGGAGCCAGTCGTCGTCGATCTCGAAAAGGGGAAAGGCCGGCTGGGGCTCGGGCTCCTTCTTGCGGTCGGCCTCGTAGCACGTCTGCTCCTGGTCCAGCAGGGCGTTGTCCGTGAGCCGGATGGAATTGCCCTCGGAGGATTCGGCGTCGTCGCCCGCCGAGTGTTCGAGCAGAAGCGCGGTCACGCCGGTCTTGTGATCGCCGAACTTCCAGGCCATGCCCAGGTACAGGCCGCCCTGGTCCGACATCAGGGGCTTGGGGTCGCCGTAGCGGGCGGTCAGGGTCTTGCCGAGCTTCTGGAAGAGCCCGGGTTTTTTGTCCTTGTATTTCATCTTGATGCGCACGATCTTGCCCGGATTGGCGCAGTTGCCGAACAGCACGTAGCCGCCCCGGTAGCCCTTGGTGGGCAGGATGTTGGCCCGGGTGAGATAGGGCTTGTCCCACAGGGGCACGGCCTTGGACATGTCCAGTCGCTGTTCCAGGCCCTTGACGTCGGCCCCGAGGGCCAGGCCCGCAATTTCACGAGGGGTTTTTGTTTCGCACAGGGCGGTGACGGCCGAAAGGGCCACGGCCAGGGCGAAAAGCGAGGCGAAAAGGCGTTTCATGGGCGCTCCTTGGTTTCAGGGGCCGAAAGGCCCCTCCAGGGGGAAGAAAAAGCCAAAGAAACAGGCCCTTGTCAAGGTCGGGGAAGGCGCGGCGACCGGTTGCGGTTCCTGTCGCCCTGGTGTTGCCTCCCGGCGCCTCGGTGTCGTCATCATGTCAGAAAAGCACGTGCACGTCCGGCGCCTCCGAGGGCGTCTCCCCGCCCAGGTCCCGCTTCGCGTCCGGGCTTTCCAGAAAGCGCACCGCCGCCAGGCCGTCGTTTTCCCGCGAGGGGTCGGCCGGCCTCGGCTTCCATGCCGCGACCCGCTCCCGGACCTGGGCCAGTTGCTCGGCGGACAGCCGTTTCTCCACCCGGGCCTTGGCCGCAAGGGCCTTTTCCCAGGGGAACTCCGTGGAGGGTTCCCGGGTGGCCAGGCTCAGCCAGAAAAGCGACTCGGGCAGGTCCCGGGCCACGATTTTGCCCTCGAAATAGGCCGCCCCGAGCATGGCCTGGGCCTGGGGCAGCCCCTGGTGGGCGGCCATCCTGGCCAGCCGGAAGGCCTCGCGGGGGGCCCGCGGGGTTCCCTGGCCGAGCTGGTACATGAGCGCCGCGCTTTGCCGCGACCGGGCGTCCCCGGCCTTGGCCGCGCGCAGAAACCACTCCAGGGCCCGCTTCTCGTCCTTTGGCGTGCCCGTGCCGGTCAGATGCATGAGCCCCACGTTGAACGCCGCCCGGGGGTCCCCGGCCTGGGCCGCCCGGGTGAACCATTCCAGGGACTGGACCGGGTCCGTGGGCACCCCGATGCCCTTGCCGAACATGGAGCCCAGGTTGAACTGGGCCGTGACCTCGCCGGCCCCGGCCGCCCGGCGGTACCAGCGCAGGGCCTGGGCGTAGTTGCGCGAAAAGCGCAGTTCCTCGTCGTACATGGAGGCCAGAAGGGTCTGGGCCTCGGACAGGCCCTGCTCGGCGGCCTTGCGGCACCACGCGAAGGCCTGGGCCGCGTCCCGGATCACCCCCCGGCCGCCGAGGTACAGAAGCGACAGGGCGTACTGGGCCTCGGCCATGCCCTGTCCGGCGGCGGCCGCCAGCCATTTGGCGCTGCCCAGCTCGTCCCGGGGCGTGCCCAGGCCCCGGGCCAGAAGCAACCCGTAGAGGTAGCGCGAGAAGGCGTCGCCGTCCTCGGCGGCCCGTCGGCACCACCGGGCGGCCTCGGACATGTCCCGGGCCTCGGGGTCGCCTGCGGCGTAGAGCCGGCACAACCCGGCCCGGGCCGGGGCGTCGGCCTCGCCGGCGGCATCCCGCCAGCGCCTGGCCTCGGGCCGGTCCCGGAACACCCCCCGGCCCCTGAAATACATGTCCGCCAGCCGCAGCATGGAGTCCACGTGGCCCTGTTCGGCGGCCAGGCGGTACCACCGGGCCGCCTCCAGGGGAAAGACGGGCACGCCGTCGCCCGTATCCAGGCGGCGGGCCATGAGATATTGGGCCTGAGGGGAGCCGGATTCGGCCGCCCGGGTGAACCAGTCCCAGGCCTTTTCCCCGGTCCCGTCGGCAAGGGTCCCGTCCCGGTGGAGTTCGCCCAGGCGGTACATGGCCTCCGTGTCCCCGGCCCCGGCCGCCCGAAGCAGCCAGTCCCGGGCCCGCCACAGGTGGTCCCGGTCATGCCCGGCCAGGGCCAGATGGATCGAGGCGGCCTCGAACATGGCCCGGATATGGCCGCGCCCGGCCGCGCGGGTGAACCAGGTCAGGGCCGCGTCCGTATTCCGGGGCAGACCCGCGCCGTCCCGCAGGCACAGGCCCATGCGGTAGCGGGACTCGTTGTCGCCGCGATGTCCGGCCGTGGCGTACCACCGCGCGGCCTGGGCCAGATCGGCCGGGGTGGGCGATCCCGGCACGGCGTCGCGGGGGGCGGAAAGCAGTTCGGCGACCCGCCTCTGGGCCGGGAGATTGTGCCTGTGGGCCGCCCGCAGATAGAAATCCAGGGCCTTGTCCGGGTCGGGCGGGGCGCCCAGGCCTTCTTCGGCCATGCGGCCCAGCCACCACAGGGCCCTGGCCGATCCGCCCCGGGCCGCGCGCTCGAAGGCGGCCCGGGCCGCGACGTAGTCGTGCCGGGCCAGCAGGTCCTCGCCCAGCCCCGTGTCGGTCCGAAGTCCCCACACGGCCACGAACACGGCGGCCAGGGACAGGGCGAACACGGCCAGCCGGACCACGCGCAGCAGTCGCCGCACAAGACGGGACAGGCGGGTCTGGCCGTTGTCTGCACCGGACATGGCGGTTCCTCGGTACGGCCGGGGCGCGGGGTTGTTTTGCGAGACGGCCCACACACGGCGATAGCGGCGTTTTCCGCACCGGAGAAAGGCGGGGCCCCGGGGCGGGGCGGCCCTTTATGGGGCCGTGGCAAACGTCGTTTTTCCCTGGTCCGGCTATACGAAATCCGCTCTGCGGCGGCAAGGGCGGGGTCAGAAAAAGGCGATGTAGTCGCGGCCGGCAAGCCGCCAGGCCATGGCCGCCACGGTCCCCAGGGCGATGGCCACGCCGTAGCGCACCCGGCGGGCCCCGGTGCGGGGGGCGGGCGGCGGGGCCGCGTCCGGGGAGTCTCCGGACGGTTCGGCCGGCGGCGCGGCGCGGTGGGAGAGGGCCAGATGCCCGAGGATGAGGCCGCCCCCGGCGATGCTGGTGAACAAAAAGACCGTCAAAAGGGCGGATATCCCCAGCGCCGCGCCGACCACGGCCATGAGCTTGACGTCGCCCGCGCCCAGGTAGCCGAACAGATGGGGGATGAGCAGAAAGGTCAGACCCGCGCCGAGTCCGGCCAGGGAGAAGAGCAGGCCGTCCAGGCCGCCGAGGACGGCGTGGGCGGCCACGAAGACCAGCATGGCCGGAAAGGTCACCAGATTGGGAATCTTGCCCGTGCGCGCGTCCTTCCACGCGGCGCAGGCCACGACGACGGCCAGCAGGCCGGAGAGCGCGTGGACGGCGGCCGGGGTGGAGGCGGCGGTCATGGGAGTGTCCGCGCGGGCGCTATTTGCGCCGCAGCCGGCTGCCTATGACCGCGCCCACGGCCAGGGCCAGGACGATCACGACGGCGATGACGAGGGTGTTGGGGTCCATGGGCCGCGTCCTTATCGGGCCGATCGGCCCGTTTTTCCCGAAATCTAGCGCTTCCTTGGCGGCATGGCAAACGCGCCGGGGCTCCGGGATGTCGCGGGTCGGGGCGCTCGCCCGCGCCGTCAATCGTATTTCGCGCGGGTCGGGGCGTCGCTCATGGACGGAACGATAATCTCCTCCCATGGAGGATGTTACCCCAAAAATATGTCCGACGAGAAGCCTCGTTATCCAATTCTGATTATGGTCTGCAGCATTTTTTATACTTCTTTCCACTCCCACACGGACAGAGAGAATTGACTGGTATTTTGCCATGTGATTTAGCGTGAGCTATTCGTTTATTTTTTATATTTTTTGCCTCAGCGTGTAAGCTGTCAAGTTGTTCTTTAGTGAGTCCGTCTAAATTAACGTGTCTCCAGTAAACATAAGTAAGATTTCCATTTAATGAATATTCAAGTTCTAGCAATGGACGTGATTTTTCTTTTTGTAAAACAATTATAACCATTGTGTGTTGTACCGCTAAAAATTCATCGCGAGGTGCAGCGGGGGACCATGCCATGAATGTAAGAGGCGGTTCTCCTATTACAGATCCAAAATGTGGACGTCCATGCGATAATGGATTTTTCAATAGTTGATCAATGCCAGCGTTAAGTTCGTTTCTGGCAGTTCCACTGAGATCAAGCAAATAGCTTGCAAGCTCTGCCCGGAATGAGAGTGTTGATTTGTCAAGGAATGTGATGAGTTCTTCCAGTTTGGATGGCAATTTCTGTTTTGGTAATTCTGCAAATCCATTCTGGGTGATCGCATTATAATATTTATCTATTGGTTCACTAAATCCGAAAAAAGTTACTCTTTTTAACTTTTTGGAGTCGATAATTTCTTTGGAGTACATGCTATAATTGTTGTATTTTAAATACAATCCTATGTGGTCGATCTCATCATATAGATCAATACAGGCTGTTTGCGCAGCGCGCATTCGCTGTTCAACAAAGTGTAGAAACGTTAATGGACTTTGAAATATGTCGGCATATACGCGTAAATCATCTATGGAAATGACCAAAACTGGGCGACTCCCTACATCAATACCGACTTTGCGAAGATGCTGTGTACGTGTTGCAAGATATGTGAAGGAATCAAGCGTGATGGCGCATATTGTGACATGCCGATAGTCAGAATGCCTCAGTTTTCCAAGTTGTTCGCCTTTTTTGTTGAATAGTAAAACCTCGTAGTTACTTTCAATATAATCGTTGAATCTATTGCCTTGATTTACGGGTGTTTGTACCAGAGTTTCAAGAGAATTAATGTGTGCTGCTAAATCGTCAACTGGAGAAGTATGAGTGAATGCACCACCCTTGATCTCTAGTATAAACAAATGATCAGCGTATGCTATAAGAGCATCTGTTTCAGGCCATTGAGAAGGATTTTTCCCTGTCTTCCAGGGATAGCAAACCCCTGGGTATGTTTTTGCATCAGGAAGAAGTTTTTCAAAGTATGTAATAGGTAGTAACTCTGAAATTTCTTTTTGCTTTTTATTCCATACTTCTTTGTAATCAGGTTCAAGTCGAAAAATAAGGCGTTGGAAAACCCGATAGAAGTTGTCAAAAAGAGAGTAGACGTCAAAACAATATATTGATTCATCAATCCGAATGAATGGACGTTTCATTGTGGGCCAAACGCGGAATGGCCAGCCACAGTAATCTCCTGGTCGAAAGAAATCTTCTTCTTCTCCGGGTGCCCAGGCAAGCTCGTTAAGTAATTTTCGTGGAAGTTGAGTTACTTTCTCAAGGTCGAACAAATCCAAGTCAAGAACTTCGCCTGCCGCTTTATATTTTTTATCTAGTAAATTTTTATCTTTGTAAAGTTCTTCTTGGAACTGTTCTATGCTTTCAAAATCTCTATTGGACATTATTGATTGTGCTCGCGTGTCCAGCTCTTCTTTTATTTTGAAAAACTCCTCGACAGATTTTGCAGGTCCATAAGTGAGCTTGGTTAAAATCTTATCGAGTTCTTCAACCAAGGTATATATGTCAATTCCGAAAAGTCGGAGCATTACATCTGAATGAGGTGATAAAATATCAAGCAGGGCCTGCTTATCATGAGGCATATAGCGGCGTCCTCGGACATTTATCCAATGAAGTACGGTTTGGGTTCTAAGCTCTTCAATGTTTATATCAAAATGTGGGTCATGAATTTGATTGTGTGCTGTTCGACATATCTGAAATTCACCAGAAAGTATTGTAAAAAGTTTTTCAACTTTTGTATTGAGAATTTTCCAGTCTTTATCTTCAACTTTATATTTGTATGGAATTTTTGGTTTTACTGAAGCGATTATGCTTTGCACATACTCTATCATTTTATGAGCGATTACTTGATCGTGCTCAATAAAATTTTGTTTTATATTGCAGTTGATCGCGAAATACTCCCAGGAAGCACGATGAAGAAGCATGTCAGGCGGAAGCTGTGCTACAAGGCCAGTAATTTCAGAAACAAGTGCATCAATATTAGCGATAACTGTCGGATAATGCGCAGCCAGTTTTGCTTGCGACTCTTTGAATCGCTCGTCATCAGAGGTTGATCGTCCAACAATTATTTCACCAAAGCGAGCGAATTCGAGAGGGCCTGCTGCAAAGTAGTCATCAGGAGCTACTTTTTTGATTTTTCTTTTTCGTTTTTTTCTCATATAGAGCCCATGCTTCACTTAGTCGATTGAATTACAAAATATGCTACATAGTAAGTTAATATTCTATGCTAGCATGGCTTTCCCTTTTCGAGGTTTGCATGACAAACCCATCATTCTATTAATAGCGAGGCGAGTACTTTTTGTAAATATTCATTGACTGTTTTGGTAACGAAAAAATAGTTCCTGGTTCAAAGAGAATGCTAGCAATTGAAGGGTCAGGTTGATGGAGCAGGTAGAGGTCATGCGGCTGCAGCAACGAGCAAACGCGGAGGATAGGTCCGGGAACGGACAAGCACCTAAAAAGAACCGTTCGGAGACGCAGGCTGATCGTCAGCCATTGTGACAGTTCAGGGGATTTCGACCGCGCGCCGGGCCTTCCCTTTGTCCCGGAAAAAGGCCAGATTCGATCCCGGAGGCGGACGGAACACCGCGACTCGGGCCGTTCGCGCCACTTCACGCGGGCAAAGGGGGACACCCCATGAGCGGCGGTTTTTTCAGACGGCTTCGCCGGTTTCTGGCCACCCAGTACGGCATCGGCCGGGACCCGGACCTGCGCGACGCGGATGCCTCCTTCCGGGCCAAATACAATTTCTTCCAGGAACTTCTGGAGTCCAACAGCGAGCTTTTAAAGATCATCGCGGATATGGAGGCCAAGGCCCACGGCCGGGAGCTCTTCGGCATGGCCTACGTGCGCTCCCAGTCCAGCCGGGCCGTGTTCCACGCCCTGCGCATGATCCGGGCCTTCGAGGGTCTGTCCGGGCGTCCCCTGCCGGTTTTGGGCGCCTTGGTGGAGCGCGTCCGCGAGGAGATCAAGGGGCTTCTGTCCGCCCGGCGCGAAGCGGGCGGCACGCCCTTTGTCCTGCCCCTGTCCGCCGTGACCGCGGCCATGGTGGACGAGGTGGGCGGCAAGTGCGCCAACCTGGGCGAGGTGAAAAACCGCGTGGGCCTGCCCGTGCCCCGGGGGTTCGCCGTGACCACGGCCGCCTTTCGGGCCTTTTTCGAGGCCGCCGGGCTGCCCGAGGAGATCGCCAGGCTCAAGCTGACCCTGGCCCTGGACGATCCGGGGTCGCTCGCGGCCGTCAGCGAAGACATCCAGCACCTGATCCTGCGCGCCGAACCGCCTCCGGACCTGGCCCGGGCCATCGCCGAGGCCCATCGGGACCTGGCCGCCGAGGCCGGGACAGCCCCCGGGGAACTGCGCGTGGCCATGCGCTCCAGCGCCATCGGCGAGGACGGGGAACTGTCCTTTGCCGGGCAGTACCTGTCCATCCTGAACGTTCCGTCCGAACGCCTCCTTTCCTCCTACAAGTACGTGGCCGCGAGCCTCTACACCCCACGGGCCATCTCCTACCGGGTGCTCAAGGGCATCGCCGACGACGACGTGGCCATGAGCGTGGCCTGCCTGGAGATGGTCGCCTCCAGGGCCGCCGGGGTCATGTACACCCGCCACCCCCTGCACCCGGACCAGGACCGGGTGATCGTCAACGCCGTATGGGGCCTTGGGCCGTATGCCGTGGACGGGGTGGTCAACCCGGACGCCTACGCCGTGGCCCGGGACGGCTCGGGCCGCGTGGAGACGCGGGTCAGCGACAAGCCGGTGATGCTCGTGGCCGCGGATCAGGGCACCCTGGCCGAACGGCCCGTGCCCCCGGACCTGCGGGCCGTGCCCTGCCTGGACCCGGAGCAGGCCGGGCGGCTGGCTGGATACGG
>JBMONM010000100.1:0-1638 GCA_049324675.1 Thermodesulfobacteriota bacterium | reverse complement strand
TGACACGCCGACTTACGGCGAAAGCAGGAAAAGCCACCCCTTGGGGCCGGCCAGGGCCGCGCCGTGCCCGGCCTCGGGCAGGGGCAGCCGGATCAGCCGTTCGACCCGGCCCCCGGCCAGCCCCAGGCACACCCCCCGCCGGTCGGCCCAGACCACGGCCTTGCCGGCGATCGGCCTGCCGATCACGGGCTCCATATCCGCGCCCGGCCCGCGAAGGCCGGTCCCGGGAAGCGGCGGCTCGTCCATGACCCGGCGGTAGAGGAAGTCCTTCGGATCGCGGCCGGCGGCGAAAAAGACCTCTCGGTCCGTGCCCACGAAAAGCCCGTCGTCCACGGCCGCAAGCAGCCGCACCCGGCCGCCCCGCACGGGCAAGAATCCCCCGGCCGGATCCACCAGATGCAACGCGCCGGCCCCCTGGGTGAAGTAGACCGTCTCGCCCGAGGCGATGAAGATGCGGCCGGCGTGATACTCCAGAAGATGCCCGGCCGGGGGATCGACAAAATCACCCGGACGGAACATGCCCGCCGCCCCGCCCCAGGCCCCGGCCCGGCCGTCCGCGATCACGCCCGTCTCGAACCCGTTGGCGTAGTAGACCCGGCCGGCCACGCCCAGAAAGCATACCGGGGCCCCCGGGGTCAGGCCCGAGGCCACGGTGTCCACCACGACGCCGGCCGGGTCGTGAACATCCGGCACGATGCGCACCAGGCCGTCCCCGAATCCGGCATAGGCGGCCTCGCGGCCGTCCGACCACAGGGAATGGAAATTCCCTTCGGCGACGCGGGAAAAACCCGGCCGCCTGGACACCTCGCCCGACGGCCCCACGTCCACATTGACGGCCAAGGGCACATGGTACGCGCCGGAGTCGGGATCGACGTCGAGCCGGAAGGCCGGGCGCGTGGCGTCGATGCCCCGGCAGACGGCAAGGCGCAGGGTCCGGCTCATGCCCAGGCCTCCCGTGAGGGAAAACCCAGGACGTCGGGCACCGGCTCGTCCAGACGGCCGGCGACGCCCACGAAGGCGGCGAGATCGGCCATGGCCGCCGCGAATCGGGCCGCGAAGCGTTCGGTCTGGACCTTCTTCTCCCCCGCCCCCTCCTCCAGGACCTCGAACAGGTCCCGGCACACCCGGGAGACCAGCAGTTCCGGGGCCAGATGCGGCGGCAGGCCGTCGGGGGTGTCCGTATCCGCCTCCAGGGGGCGCGGCAGGCGGAAGTAGCGCGCCAGAAGCACGGCCGGCACGGACTGCGTGGGCCGGACGTAAAGCCGCGAACCGTTTCGGGCGGCGGCCAGGACCAGGGCCGAGGGATGGAGGCGCGGCCGCTCCCCGCAAAGGCGGCCGAGTTCCTCCAGGGAGGCGCAAAGCCGCACCCGTCGCCGGGTGGTCAGGCACACCACCTCCATGAGCCCGTGGTGGAAGTCGGCGGGAAGGTCCGCAAAGGCCTCCCCCGGGGGAACGACCACCGTGTTTTCGGCCGTAAGATCGGGCAGCCCGACCCTTCCGGCCACGTCGAGCAGGGCCCGGTTGAGAAGCTTAAGGATATGGGCCTCGGTGACCGAGGGATCGCGCACCATGTCCGCGATCTCCATGATCAGGGCGGCGGCCGTATCGGCATACGGCCCGCGCCGGCCGGCCCCTGCC
>JBMONM010000099.1:689-13404 GCA_049324675.1 Thermodesulfobacteriota bacterium | reverse complement strand
ACTTTTGGCGGTTCTCGTTGGCCATATGCGTCTTCCCCGAAGAAAAGGACGAGTTAGTTTACTTGTACGTATGATCGCATTCGGCGTAAGAGGAAAAGTCGTATTCGACGCTTTTGCTTTCTGCGATCAATGCGTCAACTCCTTGCTGTTCGAACCACCTGAAAAAACCGCTTTGGGAAAGGCTTTGGATAACCATGCCAAAGAGATCCCATTTTTCTTTTTGTTTGGGGGCTGGTTGGTTTTGAACATGCGGAAGCTGTCGCTTTGTATTTTTCGATGCCAATGCGAAGTCTATTTTGAGCATGGCGAAAAGGCGATGGTACGCATGAATCGGCTCAAGTACGACGGCGTAAAAACCATCCTTGTCTTGCTCATTCAAAACCCCCCTCTCGCACGCAAATTCAATCATGTCGGAAACCGTGAGAATCATGTAAAGCAGATCGATGTAGATGAACATCAACTCGTTGATTTTTACATTCGTTTCAATCCGTTGCTGCACCGGCGACCCAAGATATTCAAAAAGATATATGGGTATCACGTCGCTTTTTTGCGGCAGATGGTTTTTGAGTTCCCTATGACACCACTGCCAGATGCGCATGCACATCGTATGACGTTCAAGACGGCGAGTCTGTTTCGCCTTGATCGATGCATCGCTGTAGAGTATGTATCCGGACTCTTTAATCCTTTTGCACAAAACATGATCTTCGCAATGCGAGATGGAATAGTCGCCAAATCCCCCGACTTCTTCCCATAGAGTTCGCCTGAGAAAGAAGGCGTTCCCTGGTATGAATTCAACCTTTCCGGTTGATGCCACGTTGTGATTGTCGCCATAATATTTAAGATACCTGGAAACCAGGTCGTCTCCAGAATTATAAAACGATGCTCCGGAGCAAAGCCCTACACCAGGGATTTGGATGTTAAGGAGACATCGTTCAAGATAGTTCGGCGTCAATCTTACATCACAGTCGACAGAAAAAATATATTCACCGGTCGCGGCGTTCATCCCTGTTCGTTTTGCCGTTGTGATGCCTTGATTCGGATCCAACCGTATGACCTTCAAAGGTGCGGACGCTTCTCGGAGAGGAGCGAATGGAATTTTCGATCCATCGTCTACAACGACTATTGACGTGGGACGGACAGACCATGTGCGCGCCTCGTCCAATAAACCATGAACAAAGTGCGCGTCATTGTAGGTATAGGTGACGAGTGTTACATCTGGTGATGTATGTTCCATGGCCGAATCTTAAGAATTCTTGCTGTTGATATGCCTCTGCCGCACGGGTGTTTCCGCTCGAAACTGTCTGGTCGTTTCCTGTCGGCATAGCATGTTTCCGCCGGGGAACATCCCGAATGCCGGTATTTATTAAGAAAAACAATCATGCTGAACGGTTACTCTCAAAATTCGTATCCGTGAATCGTGCGGGCGTCGGTTCCCCGACCACCAGGAACACGGGGTTGTCCGGGGTCAGGCGGGTATGCGCGCCCAGGGCCGTTTCAGCGGCGGCCTGGACATGGATGGTCTGGTGGGGCCAGCGGTTGTCGGCGAAAAAGGCCCGGGTCTGTTCGAGGGTGCCCAGCAGGGTGGCGGCGACCACGATGCGGCCGTGAGGGGCGAGTCGTGCGGCGGCGGCGGGCAGGATATGGGGGGTGCGGGAGAGGCCGCCGCCGATGAAGATGCGGTCCGGGTCCGGGAGGTCGTGCAGGGCCCCTGGCATGGCCGCGTGGACGGGGGTGACGGTCAGCGCGCCGGTGCGCCGGATGTTTTCGCGCAGGTGTTCGAAGCGTCCGGGGTGCCTTTCCACGGCGAAGACGCCGCCGTCCGGGCACAGCCGGGCCGCCTCCAGGGCCACGGAGCCGGTGCCCGCGCCCAGGTCCCAGACCGTGTCCGCCGGGGCGATGCGCAGCAGGGCCAGGGCCGCGGCGCGAACGGGCGTCTTGGTGAAGACCGCGTCGTCCCGGGACAGGGAGCAGGGGGGAAGGCCCAGGGTCAGGGGGACTTCGGGCGGCCGGACGCGTTCGACGAAAACCATGTTGAGGGGGGAGAAGGCGGTTTTCGGGAGGGGTGCGGCGAGGTCCAGGCGGGTGTATCTCTCGTCCGCAAGGCCCATGTTCTCAAGCACGTGCAGGGCGAAGTCCGGACCGCCCCGGTCGAGCACGGCCCGGGCCAGGGCCTGGGGCGTCTTCGCGGCGTCGGTGTACACGGCGGCCCGTCCCCGGCGCATGAGTTCGCGGAAAAGGGGGGCGTGGTCGTCGCGGCCGTGCAGGCTGACGGCCGGGACGTCCTCGAAGGGCCGGCCCAGGCGGGCGGCCATGGCCGCCACGGCGGTCGTGTTCGGAAAGAATCGCAGGTCGGCGGGATCGAAGCGGGTGAGAAGCGTCCGGCCGATGCCGAAAAAAAGCGGATCGCCGTCGGCCAGAACCGCGACGCGCGCTCCGGCGGCGTGCCGGGCGGCCAGGAGGTCCAAGGCGTCGGGAAGGGGCGCGGTCAGGGGAATTTTTTCCCCGGGATGTCCGGCGAAGGCATCGAGGAGCCGTTTGCCGCCGGCCAGGACCCCGGCCCCGGCCACGGCCTCGGCCGCGTCGCGGGGCAGGGTCGGCCGGCCGATGCCCGTTCCGACCACGAGAAGGGGATGCGTCCCGTTGCCCATGCCCGAATCTGTACATGGCCCGGGGGGCGGGGTCAAAAGGCCCGCCCCGGGAAGTCGGGCCGTCGCGTGTTGTGTTTGCCTCCCGGCCCCGGTCGGGATAAGAAGGATGAGGACAATTTTCCCGCGCCCGCCTCCATGGCGCGGAGCACCTCTCGTCGCCATCGGAGACCCCATGAACGGCATCAAACCCACCCAGCGTCTGCATCTGTGGCTTGAGTCCGGCCGGGACATGTTCCTGGGCCTCGGCCGCGTCCAGCTCCTGGAACGCGTGGAGGAGTTCGGTTCCCTGAACAAGGCCGCCCAGGCCATGGGCATGTCCTACCGGGCCGCCTGGGGACGCCTCAAACGCTCCGAATCCGTGCTCGGGGCGGCCCTGGTGGAAAAAACCGGCCCCAAGCAGGGCTTCCAGCTCACCGCCCTCGGCCGGGACCTGGTGCATCGCTTCAAGGACTGGCACGCCGAGGTGGAGCGGTTCGCCCTGGAGCGGGCGCGCCAGACCTTCCCCTGGCCCATCGACGCCTTCCAGCCTCCCTGTGCGGACGACGACGTGGAAGACCCCGACAAACCCCGTCGCGCCAAATGCCCCTAAGCCTGCGCATCGCCCTTTCCTCGCTGGCCACGCACAAGCTGCGCACCGTGCTGGCCATGCTCGGGGTCTTTCTCGGGGCCCTGGCCCTCACCGGAGTGCGCCACGTCTCCGAGGCCATGGTCCGCAAGGCCGAGATCGAGACCGAAAAGCTCGGCCCCAACCTGCTCATGGCCATGTCCGGCAAGCTCCGCTTCACCCGGGGCGACTTCCGCTCCCAGCCCACCCACAAGAACTTCAAGACCGCCGATGCCCTGGCCCTCATGCGCGGCCTGCCCTCGGCCGCCCTCGGCGTGCCCTACATCGCCCAGACGAGCAATATCCGCGCCGGGGACACCCGCGTGGCCTGCCAACTCGTGGCCACCTGGCCCGACTATCCCGCCGTGCGCGCCTTCCACCCCGAATTCGGCCGGTTCCTGACCCGGGAGGAGGAGGATTCCCGGGCCATGGTCTGCGTGCTGGGCCGCACCGTGGCCAAACGCCTCTTCGGGGAACCGGAAAAAGCCATGGGACAACGGGTGTTCCTCTTCCGGGCGGGACTGACCGTCATCGGCGTCATGGAGGAAAAAGGGGCCGACCTCTCCGGCGCGGACCAGGACGAACAGGTCTTCGTGCCCCTGTCCACCTTCATGCGCCGCCTCGCCAACCGCTGGCACATCACCGGCGTCTACATCCAGCTCGCCGACGGCGCGGACTTCGAGCAGGCCAAGGCCACCGCCGAAACCATCCTGCGCCGCCAGCACCACGTCGGGCCCGGCACCCCCAAGCCCGACGACTTCACCGTGCTCACGGCCAAGGACACCATGCGCCTCAAGGAACAGGCCCTGGAACTGGTGCGCACCCTGGGACTGATCAGCTCCAGCCTGTCCTTCGCCGTGGGCGGCCTGGGCATCCTGTCCATCATGGTCCTGCTCGTGCGCGCCCGGCGCATGGAGATCGGCATCCGCCGGGCCGTGGGCGCGCGCCGCGCGGACATCGTGCGCCAGTTCCTCATCGAATCCGGGGCCATGTCCTGCGCCGGCGGCGCGGGCGGCGTGCTGGCCGCCCTGGCCCTGCTCCTGGTCGTCTATCGCTTCGGCGACTTCCCCTACGTCTTCAACCCCTGGCTCATCCTCCAGGCCCTGGCCGGATCGGCCGTCCTGGGGCTTGCCGCCGGCGCCTACCCGGCCTGGCAGGCCGGGTCCGTGCAGATACTCGACGTCCTGCGCAACAAGGAATAAGGGGAGAGAACCGGAAGAACCGGGAGAGGGCGCCGCCCGGGACGGGCGACGGGTTTGCGCCAGGGGCGGGCGGGAGCGCGAAGCGAAGCGGAGCCGTGCTGCCGCCCGGACCGGGTCGCGAACCCCGAGCCCGGCCGGCCGACCGGCCGACCGACAAAACAACAAACGAAACACCCGAGACAACAAAGAACATACAACAAGGCAACAAAACGGCAACACGGTCCATACATGGAATCATCCTATCGGAAGCTGCTCAAAACCGGGGAACTCGCCAAGCGCGCCCGCGAGGCCGTAGCCCGCCTGTCCCGCTGCGAACTGTGCCCCCGCCGCTGCCGGGTCGACCGCCTCGCCGACGCGCGCGGCTTCTGCCGCGTGGGCCGCAAGGCCCAGGTCGCCTCGTTCAACCCCCATTTCGGGGAGGAGGAGGTGCTGGTGGGCGACGGCGGATCGGGCACGATTTTTTTCGCCGGCTGCAATCTGGGCTGCGTCTTCTGCCAGAACTGGGATATAAGCCACGTAAGCCGCCCGGAATGGGAGGTCGGGGCCGAGGGACTGGCCGCCGTCATGCTCGAACTCCAGGCCATGGGCACGGTGAACATCAATCTCGTGACCCCGAGCCACGTGGTCCCCCAGATACTGGAGGCCCTGGTCCTGGCCGCGCGGCAAGGCCTCCGCCTGCCCCTGGTCTACAACAGCGGCGGCTACGACGCCCCGGAGACCCTGGAACTTCTGGACGGGATCGTGGACGTGTATATGCCCGACGTGAAAATGGCCGACCCGGACGCCGCCGCGACCTACCTCCTGGCCCGGGACTATCCGGAACGCGCCCGGGAGGCCGTGCTCCGGATGCACGCCCAGGTCGGGGATCTGGTGGTGGACCGGGACGGTCTGGCCCGGCGGGGCCTTCTGGTCCGGCATCTGGTCATGCCCGAGGGCCTGGCCGGCACCGCCGCATGGATGCGGTTTCTGGCCCGGGAGGTGTCGCCGGACACCTACGTCAATATCATGGACCAGTACCGCCCCTGCGGCGAGGCCGAGAGGCATCCGGCCATCGCCCGGGCCGTGACCCGGGAAGAGTATCGCCGGGCCATGGAATTCGCCCGAGAGGCCGGCATCCGGCGCTTCGACCAGCGCGGAAAGGCTTATTTCCTGCGGCTTCTGGATCACCTGGCGCTGATCGACGCCGACGCCGTCCGCAAGGACCGGGAAAGGAGGTGAGGAACATGATTCTCTTGTCAAAAAGGAAAATAGTCTCTTAAAAAGTCATTAAAAACTGGCGTGTTACAAACGAGATTCGTAATATTATTATCATTTTTGTTAAATTTTGTCGTTTTATTCCCTTGCCTCAGCCGCACAATCTTTATTAAGTACCGCTCGCGCACTTCGGCCGGTCTCGCCTGTCCGCGCCAAAACACACAGTGACGGAGGATCAGAATATGGCGGTTTTCAATTGCAAAAACGCTGACGACGTACTCAAGGCGGTCAAAGATTACAATGTTTCGTTCGTGCAGTTCTGGTTTATCGATATCCTGGGCGTGCTCAAAAGCTTCCAGGTGACCCCGCGCGAACTCGAGACCGCCTTTGAGGAAGGCATGGGCTTTGACGGCTCGTCCATCACCGGGTTCACCAAGATTCAGGAAAGCGACATGGTCGCCTTCCCGGACCCCACCACCTTCCAGCTGGTGGCCTGGCGGCCCTCCGAACGTCCCGTCGCCCGTCTGTTCTGCGACATCAAGACCCCGGACGGAAACCCGTTCGTGGCCGACTCCCGGTACATCCTGAAGAAAATGACCAAGAAGGCCGCCGACCTGGGCTACACCTACTATGTCGGCCCGGAACTGGAATTTTTCCTGTTCGCCAACGCCAACGAGCCCAAGATCCTGGACCTCGGCGGCTATTTCGACGCCCCGCCCCGCGATCTGGCCAACGACGTCCGCCGGGACATCATCTTCGCCCTGGAGAGCATGGGCATCGCCGTGGAATACAGCCATCACGAGGTGGCCCCCAGCCAGCACGAGATCGATCTGCGCTACAACGAGGCCGTGACCATGGCCGACATGGCCGTCACCTACCGCGTGGTGTGCAAGGAAATCGCCCGCAAGCACGGCTGCTACGCCTCGTTCATGCCCAAGCCCCTGTTCGGCGAGAACGGCTCGGGCATGCACGTGCACCAGTCCCTGTTCAAGGGGTCCAAGAACGCCTTCTTTGAGGGTTCCGACCAGTACCACCTGAGCAAGGAGGCCAAGAGCTACATCGCCGGCCTCTTGAAGCACGCCCCCGAGTTCGGGCTGATCAACAACCAGTGGGTCAACTCCTACAAGCGCCTGGTGCCCGGCTACGAGGCCCCGGTGTACATCGCCTGGGCCCGCCGCAACCGTTCGGCCCTGATCCGGGTGCCCATGTACAAGCCCGGCAAGGAGGCCGCCACCCGCATCGAGCTGCGCAGCCCCGACCCCGCCTGCAACCTGTACCTGTGCTTCGCGGCCATGCTCGGCGCGGGGCTCAAGGGCATCGAGGCGGGCTACGAGCTGGCCAAGCCCATCGAGGAGAACATCTTCAAGATGAGCGAGGCCGAGATGGCCTCCAAGGGCATCTCCTCCCTGCCCGGAAGCCTGCGCGAGGCCATCGACAACCTGGAAAAGAGCGCGCTCATGCGCGAGGTGCTGGGCGACCACCTCTTCAACGCCCTGCTCGACAACAAGAAGGCCGAGTGGGACGCCTACCGCATGCAGATCACCGAATGGGAAATCGAGCGCTACCTGCCCATCCTGTAGTCCGCACGCGCCACACGCCTGCATCCAAGGCCGTCTCCCCCGGGAGGCGGCCTTTTTTTTCGTCGCCGGCGCTTCCGGGCACTTTTCAACCACCGTAAAACCTGTAGTATGCGCCGTACATTCTTCGTCCGGTCTTCCTACAATAATGTCGTTCCAAGGGGCCAAAGCCCTACATTATTGTAGGAGAAACACTGTCATCGAAATTTACTCCAATCGTTACAGCCAGTTATGTTTTGGCTCCGTTTTTGCTTTGAGAGGAACCATCCGAAAGCCCGCGCGATGCGGCGCGCGCCCTTCGGGGAGCGGCGTGTGGTGGCCCGGTTATGCGGGGAAAAACACTTTTCGAGGAGGTAGTTTTTATGGAACGGAGATGGACTCTCTCCAAAAAGGCGCTGGCGGTGTCAAGCGTGGCGGCGGCGCTCGGCGCGCTGGCCCTGCCCGGCGCGGCCCTGGCCCAGGATTCGGCGCCCGAATTTTTGTCCCAGATGAACGGAAACGTCATGTGGACGCTTATTGCCGCCATCCTGGTCATGTTCATGCAGGCGGGTTTCGCCATGGTGGAGAACGCCGGCAACATCCTGATGAAGAACATGTTCGACTTCGCCGCCGGAAGCGTGGCCTTTTTCCTGATCGGCTTCGCGCTGATGTTCGGCGACGATGTGGGCGGTTTCCTCGGCTTTTCCAACTTCGCCCTGTCCGAAGCCACCACGGCCGACGCCGACGGGCTGTGGAAGTACACCTACTGGTTTTTCCAGTGCGTGTTCGCGGCCACGGCCGTGACCATCGTCTCCGGGGCCATCGCCGAACGCACCAAGTTCGCGGCCTACCTCATTCTGAGCGCCGTGGTCACCGCCCTGGTCTATCCCATCTCCGGGCACTGGATATGGGGCGGCGGCTGGCTGTCCAAGCTTGACGCGCCCATGATCGACTTCGCCGGCTCCACCGTGGTCCACTCCGTGGGCGGCTGGGTGGCCCTGGCCGGGGCCATGCTCCTTGGGCCGCGCATCGGCAAGTACACCAAGGACGGTGTGGCCCGGGCCATTCCCGGGCACAACCTGCCCCTGGTGGCGTTAGGCGTCTTCATCCTGTGGTTCGGCTGGTTCGGATTCAACCCCGGCTCCACCACGGCGGCCAACGGCACCATCGGGCTTATCGCCGTGACCACCAATCTGGCCGCCGCCATGGCCGGTCTGTCGGCCATGGGCACGGCCTGGCTGCGATTCGGCAAGCCCGACGTGTCCATGAGCCTGAACGGCGTCCTGGCCGGCCTTGTGGCCATCACCGCTGGGTGCGCCAACGTCTCTCCCTGCGGCGCGCTGATCATCGGGTTCTTCGCCGGCATCCTGGTCATCCTGTCCGTGGAGTTCCTCGACAAGGTGCTCAAAATCGACGACCCGGTGGGCGCCATCTCGGTGCACGGCGTGTGCGGCGCTTTCGGCACCCTGTGCGTGGGCCTTTTCGCCAGCCCGGACTTCGGCGGAGTGGCCGGCCTGTTCTACGGCGGCGGCCTGACCCAGCTCATCACCCAGGTCATCGGCGTGGGCGCGGTCTTCATCTGGGCCTTCGGCGCGGGCCTGGTGCTCTTCGCCCTGCTCAAGATCACCGTGGGCATCCGGGTGTCGGCCGAGGAGGAACTCAAGGGGCTGGATCTGACCGAGCACGGCAGCGAGGCCTACAGCGGCTTCCAGATCTTCATCACCGAATAGGGGGCGACCATGAAACTCATCATTGCCTACTTCAGGCCGGAACAGCTCAACGCCGTCAAGCAGGCCCTCTACGCCAAGGGAATCCACAGCATGTCCGCGACCAACATCGCCGGCTCCGGACGCCAGAAGGGCTACACCGAGACCTACCGCGGGGTCATCATCGAGGTGAACCTGCTCAAAAAGGTGCGCCTGGAAGTCGCGGTCAAGGACGACAAGGTGGCCGAGACCATGGACGCCATCAGCGATGGCGCGAAGACCGGCAAGGAGGGCGACGGCATGATCTTCGTCCTGGACATCGCCGACGCCCGGCGCATCCGCACCGGGGAGACCGGGGCCGCCGTCTTCGGATAACCGACTCTCATCCCGCCCGTGTGAAACCCGGGGTGGACGCCAGTCCCCCCGGGTTTTCCTTCTGCCCCGAAAACGTTTTGCGTCCCTCCCGCCATAATGATAGGAGTACGATACCGTCTCTTCCACCCGGAACCGCGCCAAGGAGCATGCCGTGAGCGTCGCATGGGAAAAGCACGACGACACCACATATTTCGTCAACTTGGCCAAGGCCGTTCTGGTGGCCGTGGTCTATGACCGCATGGGCGGCCCAGGCTGGAAGGTCCAGGTGGGCAAACGTTCCCTCAAGGACAAGTTCGCCTCGGTCGATGACGCCAAGAAAGTGGCCGTGGCCTTTGCCGACCGCGTCCTTACCCAGTGCCGCGAAGATCTCGACAGCCTCAAGGCCGCCGACGCCCCCCCCGAAAACGGCTGAGCCCAGGCCAGTCCGGAGGTACGTTCCGGCGGGCCGCGCCTTGGCGCTCCCTGGCTTCTCGCCCCTCCCGGGACCGGAGGGTCCCGGGTCCGCGCCGCGCCCCGGCCGTCCTTGACAACCCGCTTTGCCGGTGCCAGTCATAGCCGCATGGACTTTTCATTGCTCAAGGAAATCGTCGTCGTCTTCTGCCTGTCCATCGGCGTCATCTTCCTGTGCCACAAGATCCGCGTCCCGGCCATCGTGGGCTTCCTGCTCACCGGCGTCCTGGCCGGCCCCCACGGCCTCGGCCTGGTCAGTTCGGTCCACGAGGTGGAGACCGTGGCCGAGATCGGCGTCATCCTGCTCCTGTTCACCATCGGCCTGGAGCTGTCCGTCTCGGAACTGGTCAAACTCAAAAAACCCGTGTTCCTGGGCGGTTCGACCCAGGTCCTGCTGACCATCCTGGCCTTTGCCGGGGCGGGCGTGTGGCTTGGACTCTCCACCGGCCAGGCCGTGTTCGCCGGGTTCCTGACCGCGCTTTCGAGCACCGCCATCGTCTTGAAGCTCCTCCAGGAACGGGCCGAGGTGGAGTCCCCGCACGGCCGCATCACCCTGTCCATCCTGATCTTCCAGGACCTGATCATCGTGCCCATGATGCTTCTGGTCCCGTTTTTGTCCGGCCAGAGCCAGGCCGAGGGCTCGGCGCTCGTGCTCATGACCGTCAAGGGCTTCGGGGTGGTGGCCCTGGTCTTTTTCCTGGCCAGAAAAATCGTACCCCGCGTCCTGGCCGCGGTCATGCGCACCCGCAGCCGCGAACTGTTCCTTCTGACCACGCTGGGCATCTGCATGTCCGTGGCCTTTCTGACCGCAAGCCTCGGGCTGTCGCTTTCCCTGGGGGCCTTTCTGGCCGGGCTGATCATGTCCGAGTCCGAATATTCCCTCAGCGCCCTGGAGGGCATCCTGCCCTTCCGCGACGTGTTCACGAGCCTTTTTTTCGTCTCCGTGGGCATGCTGCTCAACACCGCCTATTTCTTCTCCCACGCGGACACGGTCCTTGCGGTCACCGCCGCCGTCCTCGCGCTCAAGACCGCCATCGCCGCCGCGGCCGCCCGCATCCTGGGCTATCCCCTGCGCCCGGCCGTGCTGGTGGGCCTGTGCATCTGCCAGGTGGGCGAATTCTCCTTCATCCTGGCCAAAACCGGGCTTTCCCAGAACCTCATCGGCCAGGACCACTACCAGCTCTTTCTCTCGGCCAGCATCCTGACCATGCTGCTGACGCCCTTTTGCATCATGTTCGCGCCCCTGGTGGCCGACCGCCTGGGCCGCCTGCCGCTGCTCGCGGGGGCCGCCGTGCCCTACCGGGGGCCGGAAGCCGCCGAAGGCCCGCCCCGCGAACTTGCCGACCACCTGATCATCTGCGGTTTCGGCATCGGCGGCAGGCACCTGGCCCGGGCCGCCAAGGCCGCCGGCATCGGTTACACCATCCTGGAAATGAACCCGGACACCGTGCGCGCCCAGGCCGCCAAGGGCCAACCCATCGCCTACGGCGACGCCACCCAGCCGGCCGTGCTGGAACACGCCGGCATCCATAAGGCCCGGGTGCTGGCCATCGTGGTCTCGGACCCCGTGGCCGTCCGGCGCATCACCGACACGGCCAGAAAGGCCAACCCCTCGGTGCACATCGTCGTCCGCACCCGGTTCGTCAACGAGATCGGGCCGCTTCGCGATCTCGGGGCCAACGACGTCATCCCCGAGGAGTTCGAGACCTCCATCGAGATCTTCACCCGGGTCATGACCAAATACATGGTCCCGCGCATGGACATCGAACGCTTCGTGGACGAGGTCCGCTCGGAGAGCTACGAGATGCTGCGGAACCTGGAGATTCGCGGCGAGCCCATGGCCGCCCTGGCCCACGGCTTCACCGGCATCGACGTCAGCGCCCTGACCGTGGAGGAGGGCTCCATGCTCGACGGCCGGACCCTGGAGGAATCCGAACTGCGCCGCACCCACGGCCTGACCGTGGTGGCCGTGGGCCGGGGCGGCCAGGTCTTCCCCAACCCCGACGGCACCATGCGCTTCGCGGCCGGCGACGTGGCCTACGTCTTCGGCCCCCACGCCGACATCACGGCCAAGGCCGGCCTGTTCACCTCCCGCCGCCGGTCCTGGGAGACCCCGGCGTGAACGTCATCTTCCAGATCATTCAGAACCTGTTGCGCCGCGCGGATCGGCCCGAGACCTGCCCCCGCTGCGGCAAACCCGTGCCCCGGGACATCCCGGACCCGCCCGATGGCCGGCCGCCCCCCTGTCCGTCCTGCGGCCAGCCCCTGACCCGCGACGAGAGGACCTGATCCCCTCCGCCGCCCGCCTAAGACATTCCGCCACCGGCATCACAGGAGACCCTCATGATCGACCGCGAATCCGCCCTGGCCCTGCTTGTGTCCCACAATCCCGAACGCCATCTGGTGTGCCACGCCCTGGAGACCGAGGCCATCATGGCCGCCATGGCCCGCGAATTGGGCGAGGATGCGGCCCTGTGGGGCGTCACCGGGCTTCTGCACGACCTGGACTATCCCATGACCAAGGACGACCCTTCCCGGCACGGCCTGGAGTGCGCCGCGCACCTCGAAGGGAAGCTGCCGCCCGAGGCCGTGACCGCCATCGCCGCGCACAACAGCGAACACACCGGGGTCATGCCCGCCACCCGCCTGGACTATGCCCTGCGCTGCGCCGAGTCGGTGACCGGCATGATCTCGGCCGCCGCGCTGATCCGGCCCACGAAGATGGAGGGGCTGGCGCCCAAGAGCATCAAGAAGAAGATGAAGGACAAGGCCTTTGCGGCGGCGGTGAGAAGGGAGAATATCCTGGAGTGCGACAAGGCGGGCATGGAGCTGGATACGTTTCTGGCCACGGCGATTACGGCCATGGCGGCCATCGCCCCAGAGGTTGGGCTTGCGTGATTTTTGGGGGGGGGGGGGGGGGGGGGGGGGGGGGGGGGGCGGGGGGGGGCCCGCGCGCGGCGGCGGCCGCCCCCGCCCGCGC
>JBMONM010000099.1:0-679 GCA_049324675.1 Thermodesulfobacteriota bacterium | reverse complement strand
GAACCCTCACCCGCCAGGGGGATCATCCCCCTGGACCCCGGACGGTGGGGAAGGAGGACGAAGGGGAGGGGACGAGGCCTCACCGCGCACGACCTCGGCCGTGAAGAAATGCTGGAATAACAGCACGGACACCCCGGCGAACATCACCACCACGCCGACGAGATACGAAAGTGACGACAGGGGCCGCAGGGCCATGAGCACGAAGGCCGCCACGCACACCAAAAGCCCCAGCACCTCGGCCCGGTCCATGGAGGAATCGCCCCGCGAAAAACACGCCCCGCCCTCCGGGGCCGGAAACCGGAACCAGATGCGGTTCCAGGCCAAAGACAGGATCACGGCCAGAACCGCGCCCCAGGCCATGTGCACCGGCAGGGACAGGCTGTCCACCGGCAGGGGCAGGATGGCCGGGATCGCGGCCGTGGCCGCGGCCGGAGGATGGTCCGCGTCGAAGACCTGCATGAACACCGCCGCCAGGGCCACGGCCAGCCCGAGCATGAGCGGCACGCCGAGGGCCGGGTCCCGCACCAGGTCCTTGATGGCGTACACGGCCAGGACCCCGGCCGCGGCGGATACGAAATGCCCGGCGACCACCTGCTTGGGCCGGGCCACCCGCAGGTAGACGCAGGTGAAACTGATGAAGCAGGTGGCGGCCAGGGGCGGAAACAGCACCCCGACCCGG
>JBMONM010000098.1:0-13603 GCA_049324675.1 Thermodesulfobacteriota bacterium | reverse complement strand
CAGGTCCCCGAAGGGCACGGTGACGAACCCCTCGGGCAGGGGCGCGAACCCGTGCTTGATCTTGTCCTGGCCCGTGGCCGTGAGCGTGGCCAGGGTCCGGCCGTGGAACGATCCGGCCAGGGTGATGATTTCAAAGGCCTCCCGGCCGCGCACCTCGCGCATGAAGCGCCGGGCCAGCTTGATGGCCCCCTCGTTGGCCTCGGCCCCGGAGTTGCAGAAAAACGCCTTGCCGCAGTGGGAGGTGGAAAGCAGCCGCTCGGCCAGTTCCACCTGCTCGGCCTGGTAGAACAGGTTGCTCACGTGCACCAGCTCGCGGGCCTGGCGACAGACGACCTCGGCCACCTCGGGGTGGCAGTGGCCCAGGTTGCATACCGCTATCCCGGCCAGAAGATCCACGTACTGCCGGCCCTCCAGATCGAAGAGCCGCGAGCCCTGGGCCCGGGAGACGGCCAGCGGATACCGTCCGTAGGTCCGCATGATCACCGCTTCCTCCCTGGTTTTGAGCGTTGCAAACGCATCAGCCATGGCCATGTTCCTCCATATGGGGGCTATTCGCCCGTATGCCCGAAGCCGCCCGCGCCCCGGTCCGTTTCCGACAGGGTCTCGGCCGGGATCAGGGAGGCGGCGAAAACGGGCAGGAAAAGCAGTTGCGCGATACGCTGGCCGGGCCGGACCGTCCGGGGCTCGGCCGAGGTGTTGACAAGCCAGACCATGATTTCTCCCCGGTAGTCGGGGTCGATGACCCCCACCCCCTGGGCCACGGTCAGCCCGTCCCTGGCCCCCAGGCCGCTTCGGGAAAAGACGAAGGCGGCCACGCCGGGGCGGCCGATCTCGATGGCCAGCCCCGTCGGGATCGCGGCCCGGCCCCCGGGAGGCACGGTCACCTCCGCGTCCAGGACCGCGCACAGGTCGTAGCCCGCGGCATGGGGCGTGCCTTGGCGGGGCAGGGAGGCCGCGCCGCGCAGCAGGCGGACGCGCACGGTCAGGGGGGGGGCTTCGGGAAACGTGGACATGGGCAGGGCTCCGCGCGGGATGCGAGATGGACCGGGGGAGGCTCGGGCGTCCCGCGCGCGGGGAGGCCTCCGGCGGCGGGGCGGGACTCCGGAATCCCGTGGACGCCGGGGGTGTTCCGGGCGTTCCGATCCAGGGCCGCGACTTCGTTTTTTGCAAAGGGCTCACTTACATCGCTTCACGCGGGAAGGGAAGAGCGGGACAGGGGCGGTCGGGAAGAGGCCGCGCGGGCCGCCACCCGGGCCGCGTTCCCGGGTTGGGACGTCGCCGGGGTTTCCGGGCTTGCATTTTGTTGTGCCTTGCGGCTAGAAGCACGCAGGGGGGCCGTGAGGTTCGCGCCGGATCGGCTGATTGCACCGTCCCCCGAGTTTTCGAGGGCATGGTCCCGGAGGAAATCGGTATGCAGCCTCTTCGCGTCTACAGTGTCGTGCCCAAGCTGCCCCCCAGGCTCAAACCGCTGTGGGAGCTGGCGTATAATTATTGGTTTTCCTGGAATGCCGAGATCATCTCCCTGTTTTCCCAGGTGGACCACAAGTTGTGGCGGGAATGCTACGGCAACCCCATCGGCTTTTTGAACCGCCTGCCCCAGCAGACCCTGGAGAGCCTGGCCGAGGACGACTTCTTCCTCGAACGCCTGGGCGAGCTGCGCCAGCGTCTGGGAACCTATCTGGCCCGCAAGACCACCTCCATCCCCTTCCCGGACAAGACCGGGGAACCCGTGGTGGCCTACTTCAGCTTGGAATACGGCATCACCCTGTGCCTGCCGGTCTATTCCGGGGGCTTGGGCATTCTGGCCGGCGACCACCTGAAATCCGCCAGCGACCTGAACGTACCCCTGGTGGGCATCGGCCTGGGCTACCAGCAGGGCTATTTCCGCCAGTACCTGACTCCGGACGGCTGGCAGCAGGAGCGCTATCCCCTCTACGATTTCGAGCAGCTTCCGCTTACGCTCTGCAAGGATGCCTCCGGCAACCGGATCATGATTTCCGTGGATCTGCGCGGCGAGAAGGTCCAGGCCCAGATCTGGAAGGCCCAGGTGGGCCGGGTGTCGCTGTACCTTCTGGACTCCAACGTGCCCGAGAACCAGTCCCATTCCCGGTTGATCACCACCAAGCTCTACGGCGGCGACCTGGAGATGCGGGTGCGCCAGGAGTACCTTCTGGGCATCGGCGGCATCCGGGC
The DNA here is from genome assembly GCA_049324675.1 of Thermodesulfobacteriota bacterium. Lineage (GTDB taxonomy): Bacteria > Desulfobacterota > Desulfovibrionia > Desulfovibrionales > Desulfovibrionaceae > Desulfolutivibrio. Next base: position 11,410 of record JBMONM010000098.1, on the reverse strand, counting down.
CCTGTACGCCCTGGGGCTTCGGCCCAAGGTCATCCACATGAACGAGGGCCATTCGGCCTTTGCCGGGCTCGAACGCATCAGCAATTTCATGCAGCAGAACAAGCTGTCCTTCGAGGCCGCCCTGGAGCTTGTGGCCTCGAGCAGCATTTTCACCACCCACACCCCGGTCCCGGCCGGCAACGACCGCTTCCCCCCCGAGCTCATGCAGCCCTATTTCGAGGACTACGCCAGAAAAATGGGTCTGGCCTTCAAGGTCTTTCTGGCCCTTGGCCGCGAGGACCCGCGAAACGACGCCGAGCACTTCTGCATGCCCGTTCTGGCGCTGAAGCTCTCCCGGTTCAACAACGGGGTCAGCCAACTGCACGGGGTGGTCTCGCGCAGGATGTGGAACCGGGTCTGGAGCCAGTACCCCGTGGAGGACGTGCCCATCGGGGCCATCACCAACGGCGTGCACGTGCCCACCTGGGTGGCCCAGGACATCGCGTCCCTCTACGACCGCTACCTCGGGGCCAACTGGCGCGAGGATCCGGATTGCCCCCGCGTCTTCGCCCAGGCCCACGCCATCTCCGACGCCGAACTGTGGCGCACCCACGAGCGTCTGCGCGAGCGGCTGGTGGGCTACGTGCGGGTCAAGCTTCGGGAGCAGCTTCTGGCCAGGGGGGCCAAGCGCAAGGAACTGCAGATGTCCGAGGAGGTCCTGGACCCCCAGGCCCTGACCATCGGCTTCGCCCGGCGTTTCGCCACCTACAAGCGGGCCAACCTGCTTTTGCAGGACAAGGAGCGGCTGATCAAGATCATCAGCGACTCGCCCCGGCCCGTGCAGTTCATCTTCGCCGGCAAGGCCCATCCCCACGACAACGAGGGCAAAAAGATCATCCAGGAACTGGTGCAGTTGTGCACCTCGCCCGAGTGCCGCTACAGCATGGTCTTTCTCGAGGACTACGACATGGAGGTGGCCAGCCTTCTGGTGCAGGGCTGCGACGTGTGGCTGAACACCCCCCGCCGGCCCCTGGAAGCCTGCGGCACCAGCGGCATGAAGGCCATGTGCAACGGGGTCATCAACCTAAGCACCCTGGACGGCTGGTGGGCCGAGGCCTGGCGGCCGGACAACAGCGTGGGTTGGGCCATCGGCCAGGGCGAGGAATACGAGGACGCCGGGTACCAGGATTTCGTGGAGAGCCAGACCACCTACAACATCATCGAGAACGAGATCATCCCCACCTTCTACGAGCGCGGCCACGGCAACCTGCCCCGCAACTGGATCCGCAAGATGAAGGAGTCCATAAGCTCGCTCGTGCCCATCTACAACTCCCACCGCATGGTGGAGGACTACGCCCGCGCGACCTACGTCCCGGCCCTGGACAACTACAACCGGCTGGTGAAGAACGACTACGCGGCGGCCAAGGATCTGGCCTCCTGGCGCATGGACATGATGACCAAGTGGAGCAACCTGGACATCCGCAACGTCAAGGCCGCCGAGCCGGAGCAGTTGTATGTGGGCGACGCCGTGACCGTGAGCGCCGAGGTGTTTTTGAACGGTATCCGGCCCCAGGACGTGGAGGTCCAGATCTATTCCGGCCGGCTCAACTACGAAGGCAAGTTCGCCCAGCGCGAGACCACGGTGATGAAGCCCGTGTCCACCACCGGAAACGGCTGGCACGTGTTCCAGGGGGATATCATGCCCCTGGAGGCCGGCCGGTTCGGGTTCACGGTGCGCATCCTGCCGCACCATCCGCTGCTGCTCGACTCCCATTCGCTGGGACTGATCCGCTGGGCCCAGAACCCGTAGGCCGTAGCGCGGAGAATATACGGAAATCGGGCGGGGGCGGAGGCTCCCGCCTTTTTTCATTCCAGGCCGCAGGCCTGCCGGCAATGCTCCCGGCAGGCCGCGAGGTCCAGGCCCCGGCATTCCTGGAGCTTGGCCTCGCACATGGTCACGGGCAGTCCCGGATAGATGCCCTTTTCGAAAAAGGCCGCGTACCGGGCCGCGAAGACCTCCTCGGCCCGGGAGCCCGTTCCGGCGGGTGGGGCGTGGGCTGTTCCGGAGACGACCGGGGCCGGCGGGGCGACCGAGGCGTCGCCCTCGGGTCTGCCGGCGAACAGGGCCATGGCGGTGACCAGAAAGACGGCGAGGGCGGCGATCTGGCGGGTGGTGAACATGTCGGTGGCCTCCTGCGTTTCGCCGTCCGCGGACCCTTTACGACGGCGGGCGGCTGTGCCATGGGAGCGGCTGGATGAAGAAGTGATAGGGCGGAAACGGCGGACGAATCCAATCGTATGTTTCAAACGCGGCCTTCAGAAAAACGGAACGCCCCGGGCGGCGGGATCGGATGACATGGAACTGTATCAACTGCGCACCTTCGTGGCCGTGGCCGAGACCCAGAACCTGACCCGGGCGGCGCAACGCATCAACGCCAGCGGCCCCGCGGTGAGCGCCCAGATCAAGGCCCTGGAAGAGGAACTCGGGGTGGACCTGTTCGCCCGCACGGCCAAGGGCATGCTTCTGACCGAGGCCGGCCGGGAGTTGGCGTCCCGGGCCAGACGGACCCTGGAGTCCGCCGGGGAGCTTCTGTCCGCGGCGGGCGTCTACCGTTCCCAGGCCGTGGGCGTGGCCCGCCTGGGGCTCAACAACGAGCCGGGGCGGCTGCGCATGACGGAATTTCTGGCCCGCATGCGGGAACGGCACCCGCGCATCGAACTGCATCTCATGCAGCACGGCTCGCCGGAGGCCCTGGACGGGGTGCGCTCGGGGGAACTCGACGGCGGGTTCGTCTACGAGAACATCCTGGACCCGGCCGGGGACGTGGCCTCCATGCCCCTGTGCCGGGTGGAGATGGCCATCGTGGGGCCGGCCGCGTGGCGGGAGAGGATCGAGGCGGCCGACTGGGGAGCGCTTTCGGCCATGCCCTGGGTGTGGTTCCCGGAGCGCTGTCCGTTCCAGTTCCTGTTGACCGAGACCTTCGCCCACAAGGGGTTCGACCTGAACAAGACCATCGTGGGGGACACGGACGCCACCCTGCGGGCCCTGGTGGTGGCGCAGTGCGGCCTGACCCTGCTTCGCCGGGACGACGCCCTGGACGCGGCCGCGGCCGGTGAGGTCTGCCTGTGGGAGCGGGAGCCCATGAGTCTTGAATTGTCGTTCATGTACCGGCGCATGCGGGAGAACGACCCGGTGATCAGGGCCTTGCGCGGGGTGCTGGCCGAGGTCTGGGGGGAGGCGGCCGGCGCGTGCGGGGAGTGAGGGGACGGACGGTCAGGAAGCGCCGACCGTGTCATCCTCTCCGTTTTTTTAGGGTGTCGTCATCTCGGCCAGGGCCGCGTCCAGGCGGTCCTGGAAGACGCGGGCGAAGCGCGGCAGTTCCAGAAGCCCGCTCAAGACCGGCAGGCACTCGATGCCGGCCCGGGACAGCACCCCGCGCCAGGAATGGCCCTCCTCCCCGGCCAGGTCGCGCCGGGCGTGGGCCCCGGCCACGCTGAAAAAGGGCACCAGCCACGCCCGCCGCGCCCCGCTTCGCAGGACCGCCTCGCGCAGCCGGCCGATGTTCGAGTCGGGCCGGGCCGCGTCCTCCCGGTTGCGGTCCAGGGTGGAGAAAAAGACCAGCGCATCGCGCCGGGAAAGTTCCCCGGCCAGGGCCGCGTAGATATCCCGGGCCGGCCCCCGGGCCCCGTGTCCCATGACCGCCACGGCCTCGTCCGGCGTTCGCTCCCGGGGCAGGCCGGCCAGAAGCGTCTCGGCCACGGCGGCGGCGTCCCGCGGACCCCGAAGCAGCGGGCCGCCCACGGCGATCGCCGCGAACGCGCCGCTTTTCCGCGCCCGGCGCGCCCCTTCCACGACCTGGGTGAATTCCCCGCCGGCCACCACGTGCAGCGACTGCACCGCCACGCGCGAAACCCCGAGCCTGGCCATCTCCAGAAGGGCCGCGTCCACGGATTTGGCCCCGAGAAGGGGCCGCAGGTGCCGGCCCCGGTGCATCTCGCCCATGGTCCGGGCCGGCCGGACCGTACAGCCCGGGTAGGCCGCCGCGACGTTCCGGGCAAAGGCCTCCAGGGCCGCCAGGGCCTCGGGCAGGCGGGAACCGTGGGCGGCCAGGACGATGCCGGTTTCGGAGGGCGCGGAGACGCGGGGCGGGGTACCTGATGCGGGCATGGCGGGGATCAGTCCCGGTCCCGGGCCGCGACCCAGCTGGCCATGGCCGAGACCAGGGCCATGGTTCCGGCCAGGGCCGCGATCTGCGGCCATTCGAGAAAGGCGATCCTGATCCACAGGGGCGGCACGTTGAGCACGTCGGCCAGGGAATGCTGCAACACCTTGAGCAGGCCCAGGGCCAGGCCGGCGCCGGCAAGCCCCTGGGCCACGCCGCCGGCCAGAAGCGGCAGCCGGATGTACCAGGTCTTGGCCCCCACGAGGCGCAGGATGGCCACCTCGTCGGAGTGGGCCAGAAGCGACAGCTTGACCGTGTTGCCCACCACCAGCGCCACCAGAAGCAGCAGAAACACCCCTGTGGGCCACAGAAGCGTGCGGCTGACGTCCACCACGGACCGCGACAGGTCCATCTGCAGCGGGTTGACGTGCACCGAGGCCGCCCCCGGCAGGGCCTTGAGCTCCTCGAAGGTCCGCGCCGGCAGGTCCGGATCCCCGGGGGGCACCCGGAAGGTGGCCAGGGCCGTGGACGGCAGAGGGCTTTTGCCCCGGAGCCAGGACAGGTCCGTGCCCTGCCCCAGGGTCTCCTGCATGACCGCGAGGGCCTGGTCCGGGGTGAAGGTGGTCAGTTCGGCAAGCTCGGGCCGGGCGCGCAGGGCCGCCCACTGGGAGGCGACCTCGGCCTCGGCCGCGTCCTTTTTCCAGAAGATCTGGTATTGGGCCTTGCCCTGGTGCCGGGTGAGCTCGGCCTCCAGGTTGTGCAGGAACATGGCGAACAGGCCGCCCAGAAAGGCGGTCAGGGTCACGGCGGCCAGGGTCAGGGCCTGGGGCCAGGGATGGCGGAACAGGTCGCGGATGCCGCGAAAGATCAGGCGGAAGAACATGCCCATGGCGGTCATGCCTCGTCCGGGCCGGACAGCCCGGCGGCCTCGGCCACGTCGAAGCCGCCCTGGTCCACCTCGCCGCCGTCCAGGCGCAGGATCGCGGCCTCGGGCACGGCCGGGGGGATGTCCCGGTTGTGGGTGGCCATGATGATGGTCGTGCCGTGCAGGTGGAACTGCCGAAAGACGTCCAAAAGGCGCAGGGACAACTCCCAGTCCAGGTTGCCCGTGGGCTCGTCGGCCAGGATCACCCGGGGGCCGGTGACCACGGCCCGGGCGATGGCCACCCGCTGCTGCTCGCCGCCGGCCAGCTCGGCGCAGGGCGCGTCGGCCAGGCCGTCGAGCCGAAGCGCGTGGAGCACGGCCTTGATCCGGCGTTCGGCCTTGTGCCGGGCGATGCCGCGCACCTCCAGGGGCAGGGCCACGTTTTCGCGCACTGTGCGGCCGGGCAGGATCTTGAAATCCTGGAAGACCACGCCGACATCCCGGCGCAATGCCGGAAGCCGGCTTTTGGTCATCCGCCCCAGATCGTGGCCGGCCACGCTGGCCTGGCCCGATTGCAGGGGCAGCGCCCCGTGCAGGATGCGCAGCAGGGTGGTCTTGCCCGCTCCGGACGGGCCGGTCAGAAAGACGAATCCGCCCCGGCCCACGCAAAAGGAGACCTTGCGCAGGGCGAAACGCTGCCCGAAGCGGAAAGAGACGTTGCGAACCCGTACCATGCGACGCCAGCCGTCCTCATGTCCCCGGGAATGCCGGCGTCCTGGACCGGCGCGGCGACGGTTCGCGGCGAACCCCGGGCATCAGCCGCACTTGGTGAAGCCGCAGGATTTGCAAATGTGGCATCCTTCCTCGAAAACCAGGACGGCTCCGCAGTCCGGGCACGTCGGATTGGTGAGCGACCGGTTGCCGTCCGCGACCTGCTGACCCTGCATGTAGCGGTTTTCCAGGACCCAGGACACGGCGTCGGGGATGGACAACAAAAGGCCCTTTTTCTGGAACACCGGATTCTCGCCGCCGATGCCCTTGAGCTGGCCCACGATGTCCTCCACGGCCACGCCCGAGCGCAGGGCCAGGGAGACCAGTCGGCCGATGGCCTCGGCCTTGGCCGTCACGGACCGGCCGGATTTGCCGATGGTGGCGAACACCTCGAAGGGCTTGCCGTCGATCTCGTTGACCGTGAGGTAGAGTTCGCCAAGCCCGGTTTTGACCTTCTGGGTGAAGCCGTAGACCACGTCGGGCCGGTTCTTGACCCGCGAGGCGGCTTTGGGGGCCTCGTCCTGCCCGGCCTCGCCCGTGCACAGCACCTGGGCCGTCTTGCAGCCGTCGCGGTAGACCGTCACGCCCTTGCAGCCGAGCTCGTAGGCCATGCGGTAGATGGCCGCGATGTCGTCCAGGGTGGCCGTGTGCGGCAGGTTCACGGTCTTGGACACGGCATTGTCGGTGTGCCGCTGGAAGGCCGCCTGCATGCGCAGGTGCCACAGGGGATCGATGTCCATGGCCGTGACGAAGACCCGGCGCAGGGAGTCGGGGACGTTTTCCATGTGGGCCACGGTGCCCTTGCGGGCCACCTCGGCGATGATCTCCGGCACGTCGAGACCGGCCTCGTGCACAGCGGCCAGGAAATAGGGGTTGGTCTCCACGAGCTTTTCCCCGTCCATGACGTTTCTGGAGAAGCACAGGGCGAACAGGGGTTCGATGCCCGAGGAGCAGCCGGCGATGATGGACAGGGTGCCGGTGGGGGCGATGGTGGTGGTGGTGGCGTTGCGGTAGGGTCCCTGCTTTTTTTCGGCGAAGACCGACCGGTCGTAGGCCGGGAACGGGCCGCGCTCCCGGGCCAGTTCGGCCGAGGCCCGGCGGGACTCGGTCTGGACGAAGCCCATGATCCGGCCGGCCATGGCCAGGGCCTCCGGGCTGTCGTAGGGGATATCCAGACGGTAGAGCAGGTCCGCGAAGCCCATGATGCCCAGGCCGATCTTGCGGTTTGTGCGCACCATGTCGGTGATGACCGGCAAGGGATACTGGGAGGCGTCGATGACGTCGTCCAGAAAGCGCACGGACAGGCGGACCACCCGGGCCAGTTCCTCCCAGTCCACGCCGTCCTCGCCCTTCGGGGAATACATCAGGGCCAGGTTGATGGAGCCCAGGTTGCAGGCCTCGTAGGGCAGAAGGGGTTGCTCGCCGCAGGGGTTGGTGCTCTCGATCTCGCCCTGGGCCGGGGTGGGGTTGTCGCGGTTGATGCGGTCCAAAAAGACGATGCCCGGGTCGCCGCTCTCCCAGGCCTTGCGCACCAGAAGGTCGAAGATCTCCCGGGCGCTTTCGCTGCGCACGACCAGGCCGTCCGCGGGATTGACCAGGTCGTAGCTCTGGCCCTCGTCCACGGCCTGCATGAATTTTTCCGTAAGCCCCACGGAGATGTTGAAGTTGTCCAGGGCGTATTCGCGTTCCTTGCAGGTGATGAATTCCCGGATGTCCGGATGGTCCACGCGCAGGATGCCCATGTTCGCGCCGCGCCTGGTGCCGCCCTGTTTGACCTGCTCCGTGGCCGTGTTGAAGATGCGCATGAACGACACCGGCCCCGAGGCCACGCCTCCGGTCGAGCCCACCCGGCTGTGCTTGGGGCGCAGCCTGGAAAAGGAAAAACCCGTGCCGCCGCCGGACTTGTGGATGAGCGCGGCGAACTTCACGGCGTCGAAGATTTCCTCCATGGAGTCGCCCACAGGCAGAACGAAGCAGGCCGCGAGCTGCCCCAGCGGCGTGCCGGCGTTCATGAGCGTCGGGGAGTTGGGCAAAAACTTGTAGGAGGTCATCAGGTCGTAGAACTGCCGGGCCGTGGCCTCCACGTCGTGTTTCGCGTCGTAGTGGAGTTCCTGTTCGGCGATGGCCCGGGCCACGCGCCAGAACAGGTCGGCGGCGTTTTCGATCGGGGCTCCGTCGGGACCCTTGCGCAGGTAGCGTTTGGCCAGGACGATGGCCGCATTGGGGTTGACCACCGGAGGAGTCAGGTCGGACGGCGCGGGGGACGGGGCGGCAGACGGGGATGGCGACGGTTCGGACATGCGGTGGAATCTCCGGGAGGTCGTAAATGGTTGCAAAAAAATTCCATGGACGCCAGCGCGCCACGGAAATCGAGTCATGTCATATGGTTGAGTTCGGCCGGAAAACGGGACTCCCGCTCGGCCACGGTGGAAAGGAAACTACGCCATTTGGCCCCTGCCCGCAACCGTGAGGCGGACGTCCGGCGTCCGGGGGCAGTTCTTGAGGGGCGGTCAGCCGGCCGTGCCTTTTTTGGCCGCCGGCCGGCAGGCTCCGGCGCAGCAGCCGCCGGAGAGAAATTCGCTGTAGGCGAAAAGGATGCGCCGCTCGCGTTCAAGGGCCGCCTCGGACAGGGGCGGCGCGGCGGCCGATGCGGCCAGGGCCGCGAGCTCGTCGTGGAAGGGGATGACCCGCATGCCGCCCCGGGCCAGGATGTGGCCGTCGGGTACACGCAGGAGCAGGGCTTCCTTGGTGTCCGTGATAAGCGCCAGGGGCGCCGGGCCGCCCGGGAAGAGCCGGGAGGCGGCCAGGGTCTCGCGGATGTAGGAACCGGGTTCGCCGGAGCAGAAGATCACCACCAGAAGCGGTGCGCCGTCTTCGGAAAAGGCCGCCAGATCCACCATCCGGGTGTAGTCCCGGCCGTCCACGGGGAAGCACACCCCCACCTTGGCGCACAGCCGGTCCTTTGGAAAACCGCGCTCCTCCACCAGAAGCCGGGCCAGGGCCTGGCGGAACTCCTCGTAGGAGGTTTCCTCCACGTCCTCGCCGGTCAGGTAGTCCCGGATGACCCGGTTCAGGCTTTCCTCGTGCATGGCATCCTCGGTCTGGCGCACGCCGCCCGGGAAAAGGGCGGCCCGCGCCCGGATATTTCGCCGGTATGCGGCAAGGGAACGGTAACATGTCCAGCCCCGGGTTTCAAAGACGGGCGCCGGCGTGTCGGAGGCGGTTCTGTGCGGGGAGTCAGTGGAGTCGTTTCCTGGCCACGACCCGGTCCACGGTGTCGAGCAGGGCCCGAATCTCGAAGGGCTTGGCCACGAAATCGTTCATGCCCGCGGCCAGAAACCGCTCCCGGTCGGCCTCCATGGCGTAGGCGGTCAGGGCGATGACCGGGATGTCCTTGATGCCGCCCGGCACCTCCCCCCCACGGATGTGCCGGGTGGCGGTGAGTCCGTCCATGACCGGCATCTGGATGTCCATGAGCACCACGTCGAACGGCTCCCGGCCCAGGGCGCGCAGGGCTTCCTGGCCGTTCTCGACCTCGGTGACGGCGTGGCCGTGCCGGCGCAGCATGGTGGCGGCGCTGACGCGGTTGCTCATTTCGTCCTCGACCAGAAGCACGTGCAGGGGGCGCGAGGGCGGGGGCGCGGCCAGGCCCTCCAGGGTGCCGTCCTCCGGCTGCGCCGGCAGCCAGAAGGCGGCGGTTACGGAGAAGACGCTGCCCTGGCCGGGCTCGCTTTGGACCCAGACCGTGCCGCCCAGAAGCTCGGCCAGTTGCTTGGCGATGCTGAGGCCCAGGCCCGTGCCGCCGTATTTCTTGGTCAGGTACTCCTCGGCCAGGGCGAAACTGTCGAAGATCATGTTCTGCTTGTCCTTCGGGATGCCGATGCCGGTGTCCGTGACCTGAAACAGTAGGCATTCCCCGGTGAATCCCTGGTCCACGAAGATCCGGCGCGGTCCCTCCGGGGTCGCCTTGTAGCGCGATACCCGCAGTTCGATGGTCCCCTGCGCGGTGAACCGGATGGAGTTGGACAGGAGGTTGAGCAGGATCTGACGCAGGCGGAACGGATCGCCCACAAGGGTTTGGGCCACGTCGTCCTCGACCGTGCAGGAGAAGGCCAGCCCCTTGAGCCGGGCCTGGACCGCATGGGTCCGGCACAGGGAATCGACCAGGGCGCGGATGTCGAACTCCTTGACCGCGAGTTGCACGGCCCCGGATTCGAGGTTGGCCAGTTCCAGGAGGTTGTCCACGATGTCCAGGAGCCGCTTGGCGGACTGCAGGGTGATGTCCCAGCATTCGGCCTGTTCGGGACTCAGGTTTTCGTGCTGGGCCAGCTGGGCCATGCCGAAGATGGCGTTGAGGGGCGTGCGCAGTTCGTGGCTCATGTTGGCCAGAAACTGGGTCTTGGCCTGGTTGGCCTGTTCGGCCTCCTTCTTGGCCTGGCCCAGGGTGGTTTCGGCCACCTTGCGGAAGGTGGTGTCCTGGACCGTGGTCACCAGGACATTCTGGTCGGGGACCGGGAAACTGGCCAGGGTGATATGGCGGCGCTCGCCCTTTTCGGTGACGATGGGCACGTCTTTCCAGAACATGCGGGCCGGGTCGCCGCTTTGGATGTCGGAGACGATGCGTTCGGCGTGAACGGCCCTGACCTCCGGGTCGGGGAACAGGTGCTCGAAGAAGCCTTCGGTCGTGACCAGGGCCTGCGCGGGCCAGCCCAGGATTTCCGTATACCGGGCGTTGTGGAAGGTGCGCCGGCCGGTGTCCAGGGTGCGCACGCCCACCCCGATGGGCATGCTGTCCAGGACCGTTTCCACGAACCGGCGGCGTTTGATCAGTTCCTCCTCGGCCAGCCTGCGGTCGCTTATGTCCCGGGCCACGGAAAAGATGCGTTGTTCCTCGGGGATGGGGTGGGAGTTGAACGACAGCCACTTGAAGGAACCGTTCCGGTGGCGGCAGCGGACCTCGAAGTTGCGGACGGGGGAGCCCTCGACCAGCCGTTCGTGCATGGCGATGGTGGCCGCGACGTCGTCCGGATGCACGAAGTCGATCCAGGGCCGTCCGGCGAGTTCCTCCGCCGCATAGCCCAGGGTGTGGGTCCAGGCCGGATTGGCCTGCTGCAGGACGCCCGCGAAGTCCGTGACGCAGAGCAGGTCGATCGAGTGGTTGAAAAAAAGGTCGCGTTCCCTGGCCAGGCCCTTGGTCTCGGTGACGTCGGAGGCCATGACCAGGATGGCCGTGATCCCGGCTTCGCCGTCCGCGAGAGGGGCGGTGCTCAGGCTGATCTCCGCCAGGGATCCGTCCCGGCGCATGCGGGCCGCCTCCAGCCCGGCGATGGGCTCGCCGGAAAAGGCCCGGGCCAGGATGGCCTCGAACTCGTCCCGCTTGGAGGCCGGGACCGTGGGCAGCATGTGCCCCAGGACCTCGGCCTCCCTCCAGCCGAAAAGGCGCTCGGCGGCAGGGCTCCACAGTTTCACCCGGCCCTGGCGGTCCAGGATGAAGATGGCCAGGGGGGAAGAACGGATCACCGAGGCCAACCTGTCTCCCGCCGCGGCCAGTTTCCGTTTCGCCGCATCCAGGCCCGCCACGTAGGCCTGTTGCCCGGCGGCAATACGGCGCAACAGGGCGTAGAGCAGCAGG
>JBMONM010000097.1:0-13738 GCA_049324675.1 Thermodesulfobacteriota bacterium | reverse complement strand
GGACCGGAACCGGATGATCGCTGACATGAGCCCGCCAGGCGTCCCCTCATCCGGAAGTCCGGCTCCGGCCAAGCGTAGCCTGGGCCAGAATTTTCTCATCGATCCGAACATCTCCCGCAAGATCGTGGCCGCCCTCGGGATCGGCCCGCAGGACAGCATCCTCGAGATCGGCCCCGGGAGGGGAGCGCTGTCGGAGTGGATCCTCAAGGCTGGCCCGGCCCGCTATCTGGCGGTGGAAAAGGATCTGGCCCTGGCCCTGGCCCTACCGCGAAACCATCCCGGCGTGTCCGTGGTCGCGGTCGATGCCCTGCGTCTGGACTTTCATCGCCTGTCGGCCCTGCATCGGCTGAAAATCGTCGGGAATCTGCCCTACAACGTGGCTTCGCCGCTGGTGTGGGAGTTGTGCGCCGGACGTGGGGGCTTTGTCTGCGCGGTGTTCATGGTCCAGCACGAGGTGGCCCAGCGCATGGCCGCCCGGCCCGGGACCGCCGAGTACGGGGCGCTCACGGCGTTTTTGGGCAATTATGTCCAGGTGGACTATCTTTTCAAGGTCGGACCGATGGTTTTTCGGCCCCGGCCCCGGGTGGATTCGGCTGTGGTCCGGCTGACCCCCCTGGACGGGGTCCCGGCCGTCCAAGACCCTGCGGAACTCGGACGGCTCATCAAACATTGTTTCAGCCATAGGCGGAAACAGATGCGGCGGACGCTTCGCGGGCAATGGGCGAAAAATGTGGAGCATCTTTTTGAAATGCATGGATATTCGCCTGAATCTCGAGCCGAGGAACTGACCCCCGCCTTTTTCCGGATTCTCGCCAAAACCCTGAAAAAGCCCGGGACCTCTTGACTTTGGGGTGAAAATGGAGTTCATCTCATCCCATTCGCGACCGTGCACGGGTCATATGCTGATTTTCGCATCTTTTCGCGTTTGTTGTGCCAGGCTTTTTTACGGCGCGGAGAGACAAGACTTTTCCGGTTCCAGTGCTCAAGGATGGCTTTCAGGAGAGGGAGCGAGGTCGCATTTCGCACGCGTCGGCGGTGATCCCGGCGATACCTAAAGAGGAGGAGAGGACCGATGACCAAGGCTGATTTGGTGGTGAAAATTGCTGAAAAGACCAAGATGACCAAGGCCGACGCCGAACGTGCGTTGAATGCGTTTCTGGAGTCCGTGGAAGCCACCCTCGTCGCCGACGGCAAACTGACCCTGACCGGGTTCGGCACCTTCGTCGTGGACGAACGCAAGGCCCGCACCGGACGCAATCCGCGCACCGGCGCCGTGATCAAGATTCCGGCCAGCAAGGTGGTCAAATTCCGTCCCGGCAAGCTGCTCAAGGAAGTCATTAAATAATCGGGAGCCAAGCCATGTGGATGATTCATGGAGAGACGGTGCAAAGTCCCCTGCCGCAGGACTTGCCGTGGTGGATGCCGGACCATTTCATCTTTTTCAGCGTCTTGTACCTGGTCCTGTTCATCCTCGGTTCCGGCGTGGGATATTGCGTCATGACGGCCATTAAGGAATCCTTCTGCCATTCGGGCGGAACCCATCATTGATTCCTTTGTTGAGGTCTGGCCATTTTTCGGACCCGCCCGGCCTTGCGGCCGGACGGGTCCTTGTGGTGTTTCGTTTTTCCAAGGGATGACCCCCCTTGCTTTTTTTTCAGGGAAAGATTAATTATCTCTTTTTTCGTTTATCCGGCGATGGATACGAAAATCCAGGCAAGAGGGGGTGAGGCCCGTGCCGGGTGTCTACCTTGACGATTCCGATAATTTCGATATCGCGCTCAGGCGTTTCAAGAAGCAGGTCGAAAAAGCCGGCGTTTTGTCCGAATTGAAAAAGCGCCAGCATTTCGAAAAGCCGAGCGTCATGCGCAAGAAGAAAAAGGCCGCCGCCAGAAAGCGCCTTCTGAAGAAAATGCGCAAAATCAACATGATGTAATGAACCTTACGGAACGCATCGAAAAAGACTACCTCGTCGCCTACAAGGCCAAGGACGAGGTGCGCCTGTCCGTCTTGCGCATGCTCAAGACAGCGGCCAAGAATCGGCAGGTGGAGCTTATGCGTCCGCTCGGCGACGACGACCTGGTCGAATTGTTGTCCAAGCAGGCCAAACAGCGTCGCGAATCCATCGAACAGTTCGGCCGGGCCGGCCGTGACGATCTTCGGAACAAGGAGGAGCGGGAACTCGAGGTTCTCCTCGAATATCTCCCCGCTCCCCTGACCGAGGAGGAACTCGCCCGTCTGGTCGATCAGGCCATACTCGATCTTGGGGCCCAGGGCCTCAAGGATATGGGGCGGGTCGTTTCGGCCATCCTGGCAAAGCACAAGGGCCGGGCCGACGGGAAAAGGGTCAGCGATCTGGCGCGTTCCCGCCTGGCCGGCTAGTCCGCTGTCTTTCCCACGCCGCATGGATACACGCTCTCTCCAGCTTTTGGAGTTCCACAAGGTCCTCGGCCACCTGGCGGACAGGGCCGTGTCCGCTCCGGGACGCGTCGCCTGCGCCACCCTTGCGCCCCTGGACGATCCGGAGGCGCTTTCGCTTCGGCAGCGGCTTCTGGCCGAATGTCTGGAATTTTTCCGAGACACGGGCTTCAGGTTGGCGGAATTTCCCGACCTGGAGGGGCTTTTCTCCGCCCTGGGCAACGAGGCCTCCATTCTGGACCTGGACGCCCTGTTTGCCCTGCAGACGGTGTTAAGCCAGGCCAGGGAGGTGCGCGACGTTCTGGCTCCGGCCGAGCCGGGGCCGGGCCCGGCGGGAGGGGCGCGCCCCATGCTGCGCGACATGGCCGCATGTTCTTCCTGGCCCGGAAAAACCGTGTCCGCCCTGGCCCGCTGTCTGTCCCAGGACGGCGGCCTGCGCGACGAGAGTTCGCCCGAGCTGTTTTCCGCCCGGGCCGAGATCCGGGCCATCCACCGCACCTGCACGCGGCAGGTCAAGGACTTCGTGCAGGGACAGGGGCTGGCTCCCTATCTCCAGGACGATTTCATCACCATTTCCTCCGACCGCTACGTGCTGCCGCTCAAATCCAATTTCAAAGGCCGCATCCAGGGCATCATCCACGACTATTCCCAGACCGGCGAGACCTGCTACTTCGAGCCGTTTTTCCTGGTCGAGGTCAATAACCGCCTTCAGGAACTCAAAAAGGAGGAGCGCGAGGCCGAGGCCAGGGTGCTGGCCTTCCTCGCCGGATTGTGCCGCCAGGAACGGGAGGGGCTTGAGGCCGCCTACCGTCTGCTGGTGGACATGGACGTGCTTCTGGCCTGCGCGGCCCTGGCCGAGGTCCTGGGCGGCAACATCCCCGACGTCGGACCGGACCAGGCCGTGCGCCTGCCCGGCGCCCGCCACCCCCTGCTGCTTCTGGCGGCCCCGGACCCCTCCCGGGTGGTCCCCCAGGACATTGTCCTCGAACCGCGGCACCGGGCCCTGATCATCAGCGGGGCCAACGCCGGCGGCAAGACCGTGTGCCTGAAGACCCTGGGGCTTTTGGCGCTTATGGCCTTTTCCGGGCTGGCCGTGCCCGCCGCGCCGGGGTGCGGGCTGCCGCATTGGCGCAAGATTTTCGTGTTTCTGGGCGACGAACAGAGCCTCGAAGACCATCTGAGCACGTTTACGGCCCAGATCCGGCATTTGAGCCGGGCCTGGCCCGAAATGGACCAGGACACCCTGGTGCTTCTCGACGAGTTCGGGGCGGGCACCGACCCGGCCCAGGGCGCGGCTCTGGCCCAGGCCGTGGTGGACGGGCTTCTGGAGAAAAACGCCTGGCTGGCCGCGGTCACGCATTTCCCGGCGCTCAAGGCCTATGGCCTCAGCAAAGCCGGGGTGCGGGCGGCCTGCATGCTTTTCGATCCCGCCGGGAAAAAGCCCCTGTACCGTTTGGCCTATGACCAGGTCGGGGCCTCGGTGGCCTTGGATGTGGCCCGGGATCACGGCCTGCCGGAAGAGCTTCTGGAAAAGGCCAACCGCTATCTGCTGATGGAGGGCGGCGATTCCGGGTCGGTGCTGGATCGCCTCAACGCCCTGGCCCTGCGCCGGCAGGAGGAACTCGACGAACTGGCCAGACTCAAGGCCGGGGAACGTGAAAAAACCGCCGCCATCCGGGAACGATTCCAGAAGAGATTGAACGAACTGTTGGACGAGGTTCGAGAGAATTCCCGGGAAATCGCCCGCAGCTACCGGGAAGGGCGCCTGGGTCGCAAACAGGCCCAGAAGGCACTTGCCGAGGCCGGAAAAAGACTTATTGAAGAAAATGCGGTTTTATCCCAACCCTCTCCCGGTACCCCCGCCAAAAAACAGGTCCCGGATTTCGACGAGCTCACGCCGGGCGATCACGTGCATCTGCCGGGCTGGAACAAATCCGGCCGGGTTGTGGACAAGGACGGCAAGCGGCGGATGCTCAAGGTCGATCTGGGAGGGGTGTGCCTGTGGGTTGACGCCCGGGAGGTGGCCGAGGCCTCGGAGGGCGGGCCGGGGAAGGGCGGCTGGTCGGTCAGGGAAGGCGCGTCCCGGGAGGGGACGTCTTCGGGCGGACCCGCTTTTGTCCTGGATCTGCGCGGTCGCCGGGCCGACGAGGCCGTGGCCGAACTCGCGGCGTTTCTGGATGAAAGCGTGCTGCGGGGCCGCACCCAGCTTGAGATCATCCATGGCAAAGGCACCGGGGCGCTGAGGCGGGAGGTGCATGAATTTTTGCGTACGGCGCCGCAGGTGGAATCCTTTTGTCTGGCTCCGGCCGACCGGGGCGGCGACGGCATGACCATGGTGGAACTCGGCTGAGGATGCCGGAAGACAGGCCGCGCCGCCCTGGCGCGACCGGCGGGGGGCGTTGCGGATGAAATTCGACTCCTCGGGGGTGGCGGCGGTCAAGGCCCGGGCGGACATCGTCGAGATCGTCCGGCGGTACGTGGACCTGCGGCAGGTGGGAGGTCGTCTGGTCGGCGTCTGTCCCTTCCACCAGGAAACCAAGGGGTCGTTCAACGTCCATCCGGACCGGGGCTACTATCATTGTTTCGGTTGCCAGGCCTCGGGGGACGTCATTGATTTTTATTGCCGCATAAATGGGCTGGAATTTCGCGAGGGCTTGGAGCGGCTGGCCGCCGAGGTGGGGGTGGAACTGGCCCCGGGTCGGGCCGATCCCCGGGCCGGGGAGAAAAAACGCCTGCGTCAGGCCTGTCTGGAGATGCACGCCCTGGCCGATGAGTTTTTTCGCCGCACGTTGCGTTCGTCCCAGGGCAAGGCCGCCAGGGACTATCTCGCCGGACGCGGCATCGCCCCGGAGGTGGCCGCGAGGTTCGGACTGGGATACGGCCCTCCGGAGTGGCAGGGACTTGAGAATTACCTGAAGAACAAGGGATTTTCACCCGCCCAGGCCGCCCAGGCCGGACTTTTGTCCCGGCGCGACGACGGTCGGACCTGGGACAGGTTTCGCGACCGGCTGATCTTTCCCATCCGGGACGTGGCCGGGACCGTGGTGGCCTTCGGCGGTCGGATCATGGGCGAGGGGGACCCCAAGTATCTCAATAGCGCCGATTCGCCCATCTATCGCAAGGGGGACCATCTCTACGCCCTGTGCGACGCCCGTCCGGCCATGGCCAAAAGCCGCCGGGCCATGCTCACCGAGGGCTATGTGGACGTGATCACCCTGCACCAGTTCGGGTACGGCGAGGCCGTGGGCGTTCTGGGCACGGCGCTGACCCCGGAGCAGGTCAAACGGCTTTTGGGGTTTTGTTCGACGGTGGATCTGATTTTCGACGGCGACGGCGCGGGGCGCAAGGCCGCCTTGCGCTCGGCGGAGATGCTTCTGGCGGCCGGGGCCGGTTGCCGGGTGACCCTTTTGCCCGAGGGCGAGGATGTGGACAGTCTGCTCCAGACCCGGGGACGGGAAGCCCTGGAGGACTGCCTGGGCCGGGCCGAGGAGGGCTTGCGCTACTGCTTCAGGGCGGTTTCGGACATGGCCCGCAAGGAACAGGTGGCCTGGGCCGAGGGATTTTTGGGCAAGGTGGCCGATGCGAATCTGCGCGCGGGGTTCGCGCCCCGGGTGGCGGCGGCCCTGGGTCTGTCCGAACAGGAGTTGCGAGGCGCCCTGGCCGACGCGGCGACCCGCAGACGGGCGGCCGTCCCGGCATCCAGGGGCGCGGCCCGTCCGGCCTTCACCCTGGGCCAGCGCGAAGGGTGGATCCTGTCGTTCGCGGCCCGTTGCCCCGAATATGCGCCAGCCCTGGACGCGGCCGGCGCGGGTGATTTTTTGTCCGGGCCGAGCGCCCACGGGCTGTGGGCCAAGCTCAAGGTCCTGGGGAACGACGACCCCCGGCTTGTGTTTGAATCCGACGAGCTGGCCTTTGTGATCGAGGCCCGGGGGCTTGGGGAAGTGACGGACGAACGGCGTCGCGATCTTTTCGAGGAGATAGCGGCCTTTTTGCGGACCGTGCGCCGCGAGACGGCCCAAAGGGAACTCACGGAGGCCATGCGTCGGGCCAGGGCCGTGGGAAATGTGGAAGAAGAAAGACGGCTCTTTGCCGAGTTCAATGCCTTACTTGGGAGGGGAGATGAGTAATCTCAAGGAAATCCAGCAGATCAAAAGCCTCATCGTCAAGGGCAAACAAAAAGGTTTTTTGACCTTCGACGAGGTCAACAAGGCCCTGCCCTCCGAGGTCAACAATCCCGAGCAGATCGAGGAGGTCATTTCCATCTTCGATCAGCTCGACATCAACATCGTGGATTCGGACAAGGACGCCCGCAAGCTCGACGCCATGGCCGCCGAGCCCGACGACGCCCCGGACGCGGACCTGGAACTGACCGAGAGCGAGGACTCCCTGGACTATTCCTCGCGCAGCACCGATCCCGTGCGCATGTACCTGCGGGAGATGGGCGCGGTGCCCCTTCTGGACCGCGACGGCGAGGTGACCATCGCCAAGAAGATCGAGAACGGCGAGATGGACGTGCTCTACGCCCTGGTCGAGGTGCCCGTGGCCATCGAGGAACTGGTCCAGGTGGGCGACGACCTGCGCATCGGACGCATCAAACTCAAGGACGTGGTCAAGACCATCGAGGAGGACGACCCCTCCGAGGACGAGATGAACCAGCGCCAGCGGGTCATCTTCCTTCTGGAGGAGATCCGGTCCATCTACCGCAAGAAGCGCAAGATATACTCCAAGCTGGATTCCTGCGCCTGCCTGTCCCGGCGGGTCTACGGCATCCAGAAGGAGATCATGGTCTACAAGGACGAGGTGGTGGGGCGGCTGCGGGACATCAAGCTCGAAAAGACGCTTATCGACCGGGTCATCGAGACCGTGGAGGACTACGTGCGGCAGATGCACAACTGCCAGCGCGACCTTTCGGCCTACATCCTGTCCGTGGGCAAGTCCCAGTCCGAGATCCAGGAGCTTTTCGCCAGGCTGGACCAGCGGGACATCAACCCCGTGCTGGCCGCCGACAGCCTGGGCCTGACCGTGGAGGAGCTGTTTTCCTTCAAGGAGATGCTCTCGGCCAAAATGGAGATTCTGGTCCGGCTTCAGGATAAGTGCTGTCACCATGTCCATGATCTGGAAGAGGTCCTGTGGCGGATCAAGAGGGGCAACACCGCGGCCCAGCGGGCCAAGCAGGAGCTTATCCGCTCCAATTTGCGCCTGGTGGTGTCCATCGCCAAGAAATACACCAACCGGGGATTGCAGTTCCTGGACCTCATCCAGGAAGGCAACATCGGGCTGATGAAGGCTGTGGACAAGTTCGAGTACCAGCGCGGCTACAAGTTCTCCACCTACGCCACCTGGTGGATCCGGCAGGCCATCACCCGGGCCATCGCCGACCAGGCCCGGACCATCCGCATCCCCGTGCACATGATCGAGACCATCAACAAGCTGATTCGCACCTCGCGCTATCTGGTGCAGGAACTCGGCCGCGACCCCACCCCGGAGGAGATCGCCGAGCGCATGGACTATCCCCTGGAGAAGGTCAAGAAGGTCCTCAAAATCGCCAAGGAGCCCATCTCCCTGGAGACGCCCATCGGCGACGAGGAGGATTCCAGCCTGGGCGACTTCATCGAGGACAAGAAGGCCCTGGCTCCGGCCGAGGAGGTGGTCAACACCAAGCTCGGCGAGCAGATCGGCAAGGTGCTCTCGGATCTGACCCCGCGCGAGGAGCAGGTCTTGCGCAAGCGTTTCGGCTTGGGCGAGAAGTCGGACCATACCCTGGAAGAGGTGGGCAAGCTCTTCAACGTCACCCGCGAACGCATCCGCCAGATCGAGGCCAAGGCCCTGCGCAAGCTGCGCCATCCGGTGCGCAGCCAGCACCTGCGCTCCTACTACGAAAGCTGAAAAAGCGGCCCTCGGGCCGCTTTTTTGCGTGATTTCCGCGCCTCGGCGGGGAGCCCGGGCTTGGCTTTACCGCGAAAATATGTTCAAGAACCGTGTTTCGAGCACGAACGTGACGCGCGGGCCGTTTTTTTCGGACCATCCCGCGCTGACAACCGATTTCCCGTGGGCCGGAGTTTCCCGGCCGCCGGGAAATGCAACCAGGACCGGAGGACGTATGTTTTTTGACAGCGTGGCCTTCGCCATGGGCGCGGCCCCGGGCGGCGATCAGGGCGCCGGCAATCCGATCGGCGCTTTTTTGCCCCTTATTTTGATGTTCGCCATCTTCTATTTTCTGCTCATCCGTCCCCAGCAGAAAAAAGCCAAGCAGCACAAGGAGCTTCTGGCCAACCTGAAAAAGGGCGACTCGATCATCACCAGCGGCGGCATTTACGGCCGTATCCTGGCCGCCAACGGCGACGTGCTGACCATCGACGTGGGCGGCGGCGCGGAACTCAAGGTCAATCGCGCCTTTGTCTCCGGCCTTGCCGAGGGCGGTCCCAAGATCGAGTCCAAGGGCAAGGACAAGGCCAAGGAAACCGAATAGCAACGCCGTGTCGCCGGTCGGCCGCACTGGAAAGACGGTCCCCCCGGGGGCCGTTCCTTCCTTTTTTCCGCCGTCCGCACCTCGGCCCGCCGCCTGCGCGGCGTGAAGGAGTGGCGCTCTCATGACCGGAACCTTGCGTTGGCGCGTCGCGCTCATCGCGGTGGTCGTCTTTTTCGGCCTTCTGTACATGCTGCCGTCGATTCCGGGGGTGAAGGAATCGGCCCTGGGCAAGTTTTTGCCCGATGACGAGATCAGTCTGGGCTTGGACCTCAAGGGCGGCATCCATCTGACCCTCGGCGTGGATGTGGACAAGGCCATCCAGAACTCCCTGGCCCTTACCGGCCGGGACATCCGGGAACAGGCCCGCGAGGACGGCATCGCCGTGCTGCGGCCGGGGCTGACCGACGGAGAGCATCTGGATTTTGTTTTGGCCAAGCTCGATCAGCGCCAGGCCCTGGACGAGATGCTCAAAAAGCAGTTTCCCATTCTGACCACCGTTTCCACGGAAACGGTGGAGGGCGACAAGCTGCTCTACAAAGTGGATTTCACCCCGGAATATCGGGACTATCTGAAAAAGCTGACCATCGATCAGGCGGTCAAGACCATCCGCAACCGTATCGATGAATTCGGCGTGGCCGAGCCGGACATCCGCCGGCAGGCCGACGGCCGCATCCAGGTTCAGCTTCCGGGCCTGCAGGACCCGGATCGGGCCATCAAGATCATCGGCCGCACCGCGCATCTGGAATTCAAGATGGTCGATGACGAAACCGATCCGGAAAAGGCCGCCAAGGGCATCGTGCCGCCGGGACGCGAAATCTCCGCCATGCGCCACAGAAATCCCGACGGGAGCTATCTGGACCGGCCCATCGTGCTCAAATCCGACGCGGTTATGACCGGCGAGTACATCTCCGACGCCCGGGCCAACTTCGATTCCAACAACCAAGCCTACGTGTCGCTCACCTTCACCCCGCGCGGGGCCAAGCTCTTCGAGCGCATCACCGCCGACAACGTGAAAAAGCGCATGGCCATCATGCTCGACGGCAAGGTCTATTCCGCCCCGGTCATCCAGGAAAAGATCGGCGGCGGCCGGGCCAGCATCACCGGACGGTTCTCCACCGAGGAGGCCCGGGATCTGGCCATCGTGCTTCGGGCCGGCTCCCTGCCCGCGCCGGTGAACATCCTGGAGCAGCGCGCCGTGGGCCCGTCCCTGGGCCAGGAATCCATCGAGAAGGGGGTCATGGCCGCGCTGATCGGCGGCGCCGTGATCATCGTGTTCATGATCGTCTATTACGGGTTCGGCGGGCTGGTGGCCGACGTGGCCCTGGTCTTCAACATCATGCTCATCCTGGCCGGGCTGGCCGGGTTCGGGGCCACCCTGACCCTGCCCGGCATCGCGGGCATCATCCTGACGCTGGGCATGGCTGTGGACGCCAACGTGATCATCTTCGAGCGCGTCCGCGAGGAGATTCGTCGCGGCCTGACCCCCAGGCTGGCCCTGGACGAAGGGTATTCCCGGGCCACCCTGACCATCTTCGACGCCAATATCACCACCGTCATCGCCGCCGTGGTCCTGTACGAGTTCGGTACCGGCCCTGTTCGCGGATTCGCCGTCACCCTGATCCTGGGGATCGTGGCCTCCATGTTCACGGCCATCTTCGTCACCCGGACCATCTTCGACTTCTGGCTGCGCCGCCGGGCTCCGGGCGCGGCCATCAGTATCTGAGCCTCACTCCATTCGATGATCGGGCCTCCCTCGGGAGGCCTTTTTTTTGCGCCGCACAAAAGTATTCCGCCGCGCATTCGTCGTTTTTGCCGGGCTTTTTCAATGCCGGAGCGGAGAGGCTGAGCGTGTTGACAATGTCCTGGCCTGAAGATAGGGATTGCGGTGAATACGGAATACATTTCCGTAACATTGATTGCCATGATATGTGAAAGAATGCCTTTTCATGGTGAGTATCCATAGCGATTGTCATCAAATAGCGCGTCGTATCGGTTTGATCGTGTCGTGATGCGCGCTTGGGACGTGACGGCCATGGGGGTCGTCGGCGTCAGCCGGTCGAAACAGACGTGACGAAGGAGGCATCGATGATTCGCAAAGCCTTGCTGTGCGGCGTGGTTTTGGTTTTCGTGTTTGCCCAGGCGGCCTGGGCCCATTTCGGCATGGTCATCCCCTCGGCCGACGCCGTCATGGACAAGGGCAAGGATACCGTCACGCTGACCGTGGCTTTTGCCCATCCCATGGAGGGCGAGGGCATGGGCATGGCCATGCCCATGGAATTCGGCATGTCCGACGGCGAGGCCAAGACCGACCTCAAGGCCGGGCTCAAGGAGGCCAAGGTCATGGGGCACAAGGCCTGGCAGGCCGCCCAGGCTCTGAAAAAACCCGGCGTATACTCCTTTTATGTGGTCCCCGAGCCTTACTGGGAACCGGCCGAGGACTGCTTCATCCAGCATTTCACCAAAGTGGTGGTCCCGGCCTTCGGCGAGGAGGAGGGGTGGGAAAAGCCTGTGGGGCTGAAGACCGAGATCGTGCCCCTGACCCGGCCCTTCGGCAACTATGCGGGCAACGTCTTTCAGGGCAAGGTCCTGCTTGACGGCAAGCCCGCCGCCGGCTGCCCGGTGGAAGTCGAATTCTACAACAAGGACGGCAAGTACAAGGCCCCGAACGACTACATGGTCACCCAGGTGGTCATGACCGACGATGCCGGCGTGTTCACCTTCGTGGCCCCCTGGGCCGGCTGGTGGGGATTCGCGGCGCTCAACACCGCCTCCGAGAAGATGGCCCACGACGGCCAGGACAAGGACGTGGAGCTTGGCGCGGTGCTGTGGACCTCCTTCGTTGATCCGGTCAAGGGAAAGAAGTAGGAAGACCGATCCCCCGGCCGTCGCCCGTGACGGCCGGGGACCTTTGACCGGGGGAGTCCCATGCACATCTCCGAAGGGGTCTTGTCCGCGCCGGTGCTCGGTGTCGGGGCGGCCCTGGCCGCGGCGGGCACGTTCGTCGGGCTGCGCCGCCTGGACTACGACCGGCTGATGACTGTGGCCATCCTGTCCGCCGCCTTTTTCGTGGCCTCGCTCATTCATATCCCCATCGGACCTTCGAGCGCCCATCTGATCATGAACGGCCTTCTGGGCGCGGTGCTCGGCTGGGCCGCCTTTCCGGCCATCCTGACCGGCCTTTTGCTTCAGGCGGTGCTCTTCCAGTACGGCGGGTTGGCCGTCCTGGGGGTCAACACCTGCGACATGGCCTATCCGGCCGTGGCGTGCTACTATCTGTTCCGGCCGCTCCTTCGGTCCAACGGGACACGCCGGACCGTGGGGGCGTTTTTGTGCGGCTTTTGTTCCGTGTTGTTTTCGGCGCTTCTGACCGCCGTGGCCCTGGCGTTTTCCGACGAGGGCTTTGTGGCCGCGGCCAAGATCCTGGTGGCCGTCCACCTGCCCATCATGGCCGTCGAGGGGCTGATCACGGCCATGGTCGTCGCGTATCTGGCCAGGACCAGGCCGGAACTCCTGCGCAACGAGGTCGTCGGATAAAATAAAGTATGAGGCCGGAGATGTGACGACTCTTGCCTGCCAGGCCCCGGTCTCTGACTCGCGGCCGTTTTTTGCGGCGGCCCTGGGAGGGGTGATGGACGTATTGCCACACAGACCATATTGGCGGATCGTTTTTTTGGCCCTGACGTTGGCCTGTGTGCCGGCACCTGCGGCCTGGGCCCATCGGGTGAACCTGTATGCCTATGTTGACGGCGGCCGGATCGTCACCGAATCCTGGTTCCGCAAGTCGAGCAAGGTCCGGGCCGGAGTCATCGAGGTCTTTGACGCGGCCACTGGGGAAAAGTTCCTTTCCGGGACCACCGACGACGCGGGCAATTTCGCTTTCGACATCCCCCCGGCGGCCCGGGCAAAAAAGGCCGATCTGCGCATCACCCTCAAGGCCGGGGAGGGGCACGCCACTGAAACCACCATCAAGGCCGAGGAATATCTGAACGCTCCGGCCGTTCCCCCCACGACTCCCATACCGGCCGGACCGGACTCCGACGCGACTCCGGCCGGCGGATCGGCGTCCGACGCGGGGAACCCGGCATCCCCGGCTTCTCCGCCAGCCGCTCCTGCGAATGTGGGTGCGGCCCCGGCAAGCCCCGACCCCCGTCTGCTTGCGTCCATGGACGCCATGCTCGACGCCAAGCTCGCGCCGATAAAAAGCATGCTCGCCGAGTTCCAGGATCCCGCCCCGTCCATGACCGAGATCATCGGCGGCATCGGCTGGATTTTCGGGCTGGTGGGCGTGGCCGCCTATTTCAAGGGTCGCCGGGGATAGCCCGGGTGCTCGACGAGCCCTTCGCCCGGGGCGATTCGCCCATCCACCGTCTGGATCCCAGGTATCGCCTGGCCGCGGTCTTTTTTTTCACCGTGGTCGTGGCCCTGTGCCGCGGTCTGCCCGCCCCCCTGTTCGGCCTCGGTGTGGGTCTGATCCTTTTGGCCCTGGCTCGTCTTGATGCCCGCGCCGTCCTGCGCAGGCTTTTCGCCGTCAACCTCTTCATCTTTTTTTTGTGGCTGGTCCTGCCCTTTTCCCTGCCCGGAACCCCGCTGTTTTCCGTCTGGTCCCTGACGGCCACCCGGGAGGGCGTGGCCCTGGCCCTTCTGGTCACCCTCAAGTCCAACGCCGTGCTGTGCGTGTTCCTGGCCCTGGCCGCGACCATGGACGCGCCCGTGTTCGGACAGGCCGCCGGAAGCCTGGGCGCGCCGCGAAAGTTGACCTTCCTGTTCCTTTTCACCTACCGCTACATCCATGTCCTGGCCGACGAATACGACAGGCTGCGTGTGGCCGCCAA
The DNA here is from genome assembly GCA_049324675.1 of Thermodesulfobacteriota bacterium. Lineage (GTDB taxonomy): Bacteria > Desulfobacterota > Desulfovibrionia > Desulfovibrionales > Desulfovibrionaceae > Desulfolutivibrio. The sequence continues at coordinate 22 of JBMONM010000097.1, read as the reverse complement.
ACTTCGCGGCTTCCGGCCCGCG
>JBMONM010000096.1:0-13769 GCA_049324675.1 Thermodesulfobacteriota bacterium | reverse complement strand
CAGGTCGTCGGTGTTTTTGAGGTCCTTGCGGGTGGGGGAATGCCCCAGGCGCACGCGGCCGTCGGGCTTGCGGGGAGCCGGGAGATACAGGGGGGCGTGTTGCGGCACGAGATTGGGCTGCCACGTCGCTCCGGGGAGCTTGTGCAGAAGGTCCGGGGTGCTGACCAGCAGATTCCTGCGTCCGAGTTCCCGGTACTTTTGTTGAAACCTGTCCGGATGGGAACGGAAGACGTGATGTCCGTGATGGTGGTGGACAATGGCCTTGCCGCGCAGAAAGGACGCCGCTTTCAAAGGCCCCAGGGGCATATGCTCGTCGGCGAGCATATGGAAGTGAAAGACATCCGCCTCGTCAAGGACGTTCGCCAACTCCTCCAGGCCGGCTGCATCCAGCCAGGGGACATGCAGGTCCTTCTCGTAAAGATGGTTGTAGCGCAACTGGGTGGTGACCAGCCGACAGATGTGGCCCGTATGGCGATGCAGGGCGTTGCGCATCAATGAGCCGACGCCGGCGGGATCGTTTTCGGCGATCATGACGATCAGCATCTGTTTGTCCCGAAAAGTCGGTGCCGGCCTTTGGCGCCGAAGCTGATTGTCCGTGTGGCGGTCCGCTCAGGACCGTCCGGCCATGGTGGCCGCCGGCTGTTCCAGGACCAGATCGTCCCAGGCCAGAAGTTCCTCCCACATGACGCCGCGGGTCAGCCGCGCGCCGAGCACCTCGTCCCAATACACCGGAGAGATGCCGGTCCCGGGGCATTTCACGGTGATGTCGGCCGGACCGAGGACATGCCCGGCCGGAAGATCCCGGGCGAAGACGATGCTTTTGCGCAGCTTCGCGGCCCCGGCCCGCTCGGCCGGGAAGACCTTTTTGTCGCGCAGGCGCATGGCCGCCTCGGTCTCGCGGATCATGGCGCACAGCCCGGCGAACCGGCCGGGCTCCAGAGAGGCCTGATGATCCGTACCCCGTTGGGAACGGTCCAGGGTGAAATGCCGCTCCACCACGCAGGCTCCCAGGGCCACGGCGGCGACACTCGGCCCAAGGCCCGTCTCATGCCCGGAATACCCAACAGGCAGGCCGTAGCGCCCGGCCAGCGAGGTCATGACCGGAAGCCCCACCTGCTCGTCCGGGCAGGGATAGGTGCTGTTGCAGTGCAGGAGCACGACGCGGTCGTGGTACCGGCGTATCTCGGCCACGGCCACATCCACGTCCTCCCAGTCGCTCATGCCCGTGGACATGATCACCGGCACGCCGACCTCCCCCACCATCCGCAGCAAGGGGATGTTGACCAGATCGGCCGAGCAGACCTTGAAAAGTTCCATGCCCGATTCGAGCATCTCCCGGGCGCTGACCAGGTCCCAGGCCGAGGCGAAAAAAACCATCCCCAGTTTCTCGGACAGGGCCTTGAGCTCGGCCATGGCCTTCATGTCCAGTTCCAGGGCCAGACGGTGCGCGCCGTAGGTGGGACCGAAGCTGTTCGCACCCCCGTACGGGGCCTCCCGGCCCGCCCGGGTGAACAGGCAGTCCATGTCGCGCTTCTGGAATTTCACCGCATCGGCTCCGGCGGCCGCCGCGGCGTAGACCATGTCCCTGGCCATACCCGGGTCTCCCTGGTGATTGTTGCCGATCTCGGCCACGATGAAGCACGGCTCACCCGGGCCGATGCGCCGTCCGGAAGCGGTTCGGATGCCTTTTACGGTGTTCATAAGCCCACGATCTCCACTCCCCTGGCGCGGCACAGGGGGACTAGCTGTTCTCGTATCTCGGTCTGCCGGCCAAAGGAGGCGATCAGCACGGCCTGGCAATCCACCGATCCCAGGACCATGGGGGAGGATATGACATAGCCGTGGAAGACCGTACCGTGCTTCGACGTATCGTTGTCCACCAGGGCCATGACCCGGAGCGGCAGGTCGCTTAAGGCCGAGATGACCACCTCGCAGGTCTCGGCCGCGCCGAACACGGCGATCTTCTGGATGCCCCTGGACCGCAGCCATTCCAAACGCTCCCGGCAATGGCGCTTGAGGGCCGTGTAAATATGGATCGCCTCGCAGGTGCACCGGGAAATCATCTCGCCGCGCAGCCGCTCGCCCTCGGGGGTCAGGACATAGCGGTAGCTTTTGCCGTTGCGGATCTCGAACCGGAGCAGCTTGCGGGCCTGCAGTTCCCGCAGCCGCTGGTTGATCACCGCTCCGCTCAGGCCCACGCGGCCGGCCAGATCGCGCTGGGAGAGGTCGCTCTCCTGTGACAGGGCGTCAAGGATGGCCAGGACCCAGGTGTCCTTGCTCGGGGCGTAATACTGCTTGCGCAGCGGCAGCACCGTGAAATTGTTCATGGGTCGAGCATGATGGGGATTTTTTCCCGGGCGCACCAGGCGTCCCCGCGCGACCCCGTCATCAGGGGCAACACCTTTATGTTTCGGCATGTTGGAGGCTACGGATGTGTTCGTCATAGGTCCCTCGTCACGAATTCGATCGTTCGGATGCCTAACACACTCATCGCAACCCCGGCACTTTTTGCCCACAAGGACCACCCCCTTTCCGGCAGGGGCCGACTCAATCCGTGCCCGTCGGGGTGTCGCGAGGGCGGCCGCGAGCGAAGCACAGCGCCGTCCGAAGCATGTGCGCGGCCCCCGAATCCACTGCCCTTCGCAACTTCCCGGCCAGAAGCGATGCCAGGTCGCCGCATTCGCACCCGTGGCGAGGCAGGCCTTTGCGCTGCAGCAGGTCGGCCAGCCAGCGCCGGGTCCTGTTCCTCTCCCGGGTATCCCTATAACAGCCTTGCATCGTTCGGGCCAACGCCGCCGCGAACCCCCTCCCTCCCAAGCCCCGGCTTCCTCCCGGCTCCACCGCGTCCCAGCCCGCCCGCGCGCCAAAAACCAGACAGGACAAAACCATGGCCCCTCCCATGCGGTTGGCGCCGTGCATCCCGGTGGCGCACTCCCCCACAGCGTAAAGCCCGTCGACGCTGGTACGGGCGTGAGCGTCGATGACCGCCCCCCCGTTTCCGGCATGGGCCATCAAGGCCACCTGAAACCGTTCCTTTCGGCCGCCTTTCCCTTGGGTCCGGATGGAGGCGACGCCCAGGGCGTCAGCCTGATCCAAGAGAAAACGATCCAGGGCGGCGTCCGGAAAACCGTATCCGAACGGACAGTGCGTCGAGCGCAAGACCGCCGCCTCAGCCACGGAACCTGGAACCGCGACGCATTGTCCTTCCGCGTCCAGGGCGGCGGCGTCCTCGGCGAGCAGGCTCCATATCGGCCAAAACGAACGATCGCGCGGCCGTGCCCACATCCACTGCAGATAGCCCGTGTTGGCCATATCCGCGCCTGACGCGGACAACATGCCGTGGCCGTATCCGGTCCCTCCCCGGCCCGCCTGATTGTAACGAAAAAGCGGGGCCGGCCCGCCCATGGCGGCCACGACCGACCGGGCCGGCTGGGCCCACGGTCGGCCGGACCGGTCTTCCAGGAGCGCCCCCAGCACCCGCCCGTCGGTCGGATCCTGCACAAGGGCCTGGGCGGTCATGCCGGGCAGAAACCGTCCGCCACGAGACGAGACATGGTCGAAGACGGCCTTGTATGCGGCGGCGAGCCCGGTAAAAACCGCGGCCCGGGTGGACGCCGGGCTGAAACAGGACCCGAAACGACGCAGCCCGCCATCCTGGTCCGAGATGAAGCGGAGGCCAAGGGCCTGCAATTCCCGGAATCGATCACCAGCCTCGTCCGCGAGAATCGCCACCAGGTCGCCCCGCACAAACCCGGGCGTTCCCAGGTCCATGGCCTCGCGGTGAAACGCCGTCCGCTCCGCGTCGCCCATGGGGACCTGCACTCCGAGCCTGTCGTTGATGTTGGCGAAGGACGACCCCGAGGGCCCCCGCATCGGGGCGGCGACGGCCACTTTGGCCCCCTGCGACCGTTCAAGCGCTCCCCAGGCGGCGCGAAGCCCGGCAAATCCCGAGCCGAGCACCAGCACATCCACGCCGGGCAGTTGCGACACCGTGAGGTTCATGGGCATTTCGCATGGTTCATGGATGAGTCTGCGTCGTCGGGGCGATCATGTGCGGCGTCCGCCAGCCCCTACCCCTTACGACATCGCCCACGCCGACATCGGCGTCAAGATACTGCGGGAGGCCCTGTGACACGAAAGGGGGCGAAATGCATTTCGATGAAAAAGGTGCATACCGGTCTCCGAAGTGGCCCCGGGAACCTGGAAGGGAAAAACTCTGCCGTTATTTTCCCACGCCACCAACAAAACGGCCGCGTCCCGACGCGGACAGTCCTCATGCCGAACGCAGGGTGCGTGGGGCTGAAGACGGCACGCCGGGAAGCGGCCATGAAAAGGACCTCCGGTATGTCCGCCGCCGCTTACGCCGCGTTTTTCACGACCTCCCTGGCCCAGGCCACGGCCTCGTCCTTTTCCGGGCTGCCGTCGATTTTCAGCGGTGCGGCCACCACGTCGGCGCCGAGCCGCTCCACCTTCTCGCCGATGGCGTCCACGGCCCCGCAAAAATGGGTGTAGCTGGAATCGCCGCACCCAAAAACCGCCACCTTCTTGCCGGAGAGATTGGCCTGTTCCAGATTTTCATACAGGGGCTGAAAGTCTTCTTGCAACTCGACATCGTCGTCTCCCCAGGTGGAACTGCCCAGGAGCACCAGGTCGTACCCGTCGGCCATCCCCGGCGCCGTGACGTTCGAGGCGTTTTTCACATCCACGGCCATCCCTGCGTCCTGAAGCGTCTTGGCCACATATTCGGCCACGGATTCCGTGTTGCCGGTGGTGGAGCCGAAAACCACAAGTGCCTTTGCCATGACCATATCTCCGTGCGCTGTTGATGTTCCGGGCGGGTACAGGAATCCCGTCCCGTGTCGATATCACGGCATATATTGAATATGAATTTCAATGTCAATATCATAAAAGGTCCATGCATCTCCCCGGAAACGCCTTCTCCCTTCACGGGAAAACGCCTCACCCAGCCACATTCGGGCCGCGTTGACCGTGCCTGGTATCCAGGGAATCGCAGGGACGCTTCAGGAGCCTTCGGCCAAACCGTCGATGACCTGGAGCAAGGTGCCGAACGAAGCCAGACTGAAAAGAATGAGCACCTCGCCCTCGATGAGGTGATCCTTGATGGTGAACTGGGTCCGGGCCATAAGGACCATGCCTTCGTCGCCGGTATTCCCGCCGAAAAACACCAGCCTTTCGAAACGCTCCTCCACGTAGTCCGGGGAGGAGAACACGATGTTTTCCTTGAGAATGTTTCCGATCGAACCCATGACCCCGTTGAGTACGATGTTGCCCACCTCCTGCAGCGTTTCCGCGCGCAGGGTCTGGACCGTCTCGGAGGCGACCACGGAATTCCCCAGGATGATGTTCACGAGACGGCTCGCGCTGTCCGGCGGGAAGAGCAGGGCGCTGACCCCGGAAAAATTTCCGGAAAACGTCAGTTGCACAGCGGAAAAGATCTCCTGCTTGCGGGTGCCGTAGCGGCTGATGAGATCCCGTACCGAGAGCACCACAAGTTCGGGAACCTGCAATTGGATATGGGTGCTGACCATGCGGTTGAGCATGCCTGCGGCCCGGCCCACGCCGATGTTGATGAGCTCCTGGAGAATATCCAGTTGCAGGGGGGTCAAAATCATGATGAACGTCTTCCTCTCAAACGCCGCGTCAGCCCAGACGGGCGCCAGCCTCGGCCAGCCAGTGTTCCAACACGGCCGGATCAACGGGTTTGTTGAGACAGTCCCGCGCTCCCAGGTCCAGACATCTCTTGCGGGTGGTGTCCTGGATGTCGGCGGTGATCACGAACACCCACGCGGGCATGACGTTGTCCGCGCCGAGGCGTTCCAGGACCGTCAGCCCGTCCAGGACGGGCATATTCAGATCCAAAAGCAACACGTCGGGCCGTTTTTCCACAACCAGACGCAGGCATTCCTGGCCGTCCCTGGCCTCGATGACATCGTACCCGGCCTGGGTGGCGGTCCGTGCGATCTGGAACCGTTGAAACATGGAATCGTCGGCGATCAGGATGGTGGGCATAGGCGTTGCAGTTACACGGCGGGTGACGCCGGGCTGAGGTTGGTGGTTCCGGGATGCGCGTCCTGGATGCGCCGCACGACCTCGCGCACATACCGCTCCAAAACGCCGAGGAACAGCTCCGCCTCGTCGCTCTTGCCCGCCGCGGCGGCCTGCTCCAAAAGCCGGGCGAATTCCGTGCATTGGCTCGCGCCGATAGTGGACGAGGTGGACTTGAGGGTGTGGGCGTGCAGGGCCAGATCGTTCATGTTCCCCCCGCGCAAGGCCCCCTGGCACTGGTTCAAGCGATTCTCGAGCTCCCGGACCGAGACGGCCAGAATGGGGACATACCCATTTTCGTCAATGCCCAGCCGGGTCATGGCGGTCGCGGTATCCAGAACCGCGTCGGGGTCCTTCATGAAAGACGTTTTTTGCGGGCCGGAAGCCTCCTTCCGGCCCCGCAACATCCGGCGCACGACTGCGGCGAGTTCATCGAAGTTGATCGGCTTGGACATGTACTCGTCCATCCCCGCCTCCAGGCAACGGCGTCGCACCTCGGGCAGGGCATGGGCGGTCACGGCCACGATAGGCACTCCCGGATCGAGAACCGGGCGCGTGAGCGGCCCCCCCAGGCGAATGACGCCGGAGGCGGTGACACCATCGAGGCCGGGCATTTCCACGTCCATGAGCACCAGATCGAACCGCTCCCTGGCCAGGGCGCCCAGGGCCTCGATGCCGCTCCCGACGACGCTGACGCGGTAGCCGAGCTTGTGCAGGTGGGCGCAGGACAGTTTGACGTTGACCGGGTTGTCCTCGACGAGAAGGATATGCACGCCGGCCGGTTCGGCCCGAGGCCCTCGGGATGCCGCTCTTGCCCGGGGCGCGGCTTCCCGGGCGGGGATTTCAGGGGCCGCGCCGGGCTCGAAAACAGCGGTGAAGGTGAAGACACTGCCCTTCCCCGGCGCGGAGGTCACGTCGATACGCCCGCCCATGAGTTCCACGAGCTGCCGGCTGATGGCCAGCCCCAACCCCGTGCCCCCGTATTTCCGGGACGTGGACTGATCGGCCTGGCGGAACATCTCGAAAATGGCTTCCGCCTCCCGAGGCGTCAGTCCGATGCCGGTATCCGCCACCCGGAAGGAAAGCACGACCCGCTCCGGCGTGGCCGGTTCGGCATGGGCCACACCGATGGTCACCCCCCCGGTTTCGGTGAATTTGAGGGCATTGCCCACCAGATTGATGATGATCTGACGCAGTCGGCTGGGATCGCCCTTGAGGTACCGGGGTACGCCCGGATTGATGTCCAGGTTGAGCCAGAGTCCCTTTTGGAAGGCCAGGGCGCCGAAAGTCTTGGAGGTGGTCTGCAGTATCTCCGTAAGATCGAAGTCGATATCTTCCAACTCCAGCTTCCTGGCCTCTATCTTGGCCAGGTCGAGGATATCGCCGACAACGGCCAGCAGATGGCGGGCCGCTTCCCGAATGCTCTCCAGGTAGTCGCGCTGCTCGCTCTCAAGCCTGGATGACAGAAGGATATCCGACAGGCCCACAACCGCGTTGAGGGGCGTGCGTATCTCGTGGCTCATGCCGGCCAGAAAGTCGCTCTTGGCCCGGTTGGCCCGGTCGGCCTCCTCCTTGGCGGCCCGAAGATCGGCCATGGTTCGCCGGCGGTCCACCCAATAGGCCAGTTGCTCGGCCACCGAGAGCATGAAATTCATGTCTTTTTTGGTGTAGCGGACATCGCTGTCGAACTTCATGACCGCCATGACCCCCAAAACCTCCTGGCGCACGCGAATGGGCACGCCCATCCAGACCTTGGGCACGGCCCCGGGGCACGTCAGGCCGGTCATGCGCATGACCGTGCGGGTGACGCACAGGGGGTGGGCGGTGCGGATGACCTCGGCCAACAGGTTGAAGCTGGCGTAATCGCCGAAGTTCTCTTTGGACAACGGCGGGGTCAGGCGGCTTATGTTTCCGATGGGAGGGAAGGCCTGGTCCCTCTCGCTTTTCACATACACGAATTCCAGAAGGTCACGCCGGCGGTCCACCAGGGCCACATAGAAGTTTGCGGCCGGCATGGCTTCTTCCAGGATGCCGCGGATCATGGGGTAGATATCCTCGTTCTCCCCGGACCCGGCGATCATATTGGAGATACGAAACAGGAGCGAGGTGGTCTTCTCGCTCTCCCGCAGGACCTCGACCATGCGTTGCTGGCGGGTCCGCTCCTGAATGGAGATCAGGATGTACGCCTCCCTGGTGACCGGATCGGTCCAGGGCCGGAAGCGGACCAGGCAAAACACGGGTTCGCGGCTGCGGGGGTGCGTGAACCAACCTTCCCAGTCGAAGCTCTCGCCAGCCAGACACCGCAGAAGGCGTGGTTTGGCCTCGGCCTCGAACATCTCGGGCATGGCCAGCAGACCGACCTTTGTGCCGATGATTTCATCTTGGGATATGCCCAGGATACGTGGATAGGCGTCGTTGACCATGACATAGCGCAGATCCCGGTCCACAACCGCGATAAGATCGGAAGTGCTGGAGCAGGCCCGTTCGAGACGACGGATCCTGGCCTCGATCCTGGCGTCCGGGTTCCGGTCGAAGCCGCCGGCATCCACAAGCTCCGCCGGAGTCCTCCCCAAAGCCTGGGCCAGCACCGCGACATCGGAAAGCGAGGGATCGGCCCTCCCTTCCTCAATCTCCGTCAGGCGGTCCGGTTCGAGACCGGCCAGGCGGGCCAGGTCCTCCAGGGAAATCGCGGCCTGGCGCCGCATCCGCCGCACGGACTGGCCGAAAAACTGAGCAAGGCTCATGTTCATGGATTTCCGCGCCGGTTCAGGCAATTCAGTCGCTCGCGCCTGTCGGCGACAAGAACTGAACACGGCCCATGCCGTGTGTCAAGACAGGGTTTTCCTCACCAGGGGGAACCGGATCAGCCGAACCGGAAGGCTTTCACTCCTCCGCCGCCGGAACCGGCGGGACATCGCGCCGGGGAGAGGAACGGCCCTACCGGACCCGGCGCATGTGGATGGGAAGAGGCTGGGCGCCCTTGAGCGTAAGCTCCGCATCGGCCTCGTTCGGCCCATGCATGGTGCCCCTGAGCATGTGCCCGCTGCCGTGCACGGCCGCGAAAAAACCGTCCACAATGGTTCCGGAGAAGTGGTAGGTGTTGCTTTGGCCCGTGATGTCCCGCAAAACAAGCACCCCTGACAGCAGCTTGTCGTTCTGGGTGAACTCGGCGGCAACCGTAAGCCCCACGACCTCGGCCGACCATTTTCCGGTCAGATCAAGGGGTGCGGCATGGGCCGCGGCGGTCAGCCACCACACGGCCAAAAGCGGTATCAACAGCTTGCGCATGACCTCATGTAACCGAAAAGACCCTGCCCGTCACCTCGCGACACGCGGTTGGGCCCGAAAACGACGAAAGCCGTCTCCGTCCAGGGAGAGACGGAAACGGCTTTTGTCTTGGGCTGCGTGGTCGTTGGGGGAGGAGGCTGGGGGTTGACCACGGCAGCCGGTGGAGACCTTCCATATCACACGCCGGTTGGGGGGGGCCGACGCGATCGATTCCGCCTTAAGCAGGAAACGGGCCAGGATCATCAACGTCCTGATGAAAAATTTTTTCCCGCCATATCGGGGCGATAGCACACAAAGCCTAGCGCCGGACCGCGTCCGGGCCGCATGTCCATTTGTCCGAAAAACCGAACGGGTTTATTTTCTAAAAAATGCAAACGCTGACGGACCTCCCACGCCAGCCGGAGAGACCGACATGACGAAGACCACCGAGCCCGGCGTATCCAGGCGCGGCCTGTTCCGCCTGATCGCCGGCCGCGCCCCCGAACCCGGACCGACCTCTGAAGAGATTGGCGCCTGGGTCGTAGCCGCCAGGGAGGCCTTTGCCCGAGGCGACTTCCAGACGTCCGTGGAACACTTCCGGACATGGCTGCGCCACACCCCCGGGGACGACGACTCCCGGATGCTTCTTGGACGCGCCCTGTATGCCGTGGGCCGCCACGTCCAGGCCCTGGTGGAATTCGACCGCGTGGCCCGGCGCCATGCGGAGCACCCGGCCGCCCTTTTCCTGTGCCTGTGCCGCCTGCGCCTGGGCAAGACGGACAAGGCCCCGGAAGCCTTCCACGCCGTGGGGACCCTGGTCACGAAATTCCCCCGGGAACTGGCCGAGCGGATCGAGGCCGTCCGGGACGACCCGTCCCTGGCATCCGAGGCTGCGGACGCCCTGGAAACCGCCCTTCTTCAGATCATTCCGCCCCTGCCCGCGACGGCGGACGCTCGGGAGGCATCCGGGCGGGAAACGCACCCGACCTGATACCGGGGGACTGGGATGTCGCCGCTCGACGAAAATCCGGGTGAACATGTTTTCGAGCCTGTTTTCGTGGCCAGGCAGCCCATCGTGGATGGCGAGTCGCGGGTATACGGCTACGAACTGCTGTTCCGCTCGGGGGTCTCGGAGACCACAGCCCAGATGGCCGACGCGGACACGGCCACCTCCAAGGTCCTGGCCGACGGCCTTCCCCTGGCCCTGGAAATCATGCCGGAGCCCAAGAAACTCTTCATCAACTTCACTCAGGAGCTCCTGCGCAAAAAATCCCCCCTGGCCCTTCCCTCGGAAATATGCGTCGTGGAGATACTGGAGGACGTGGCCCCGGATCCGGAAGTGCTGGCCGCCTGCAGGGACATCAAGAATGCCGGCTACCTGATCGCTGTGGACGATTTCGTGGGCCAGCCCGAACTGGCCCCGTTCGTGGACATGGCCGACATCGTGAAGGTGGACGTGCTTGGACAGCCCGCGGCACGGATCGCGGCCCTGGCCGGCCCCCTTTTGTCCCGGGGCATCTCCCTGCTCGCCGAGAAAGTGGAGGACAAGGCGACCTATGACACGACCAGGGAGGCCGGATTCCGGTATTTCCAGGGATATTACTTCAGCCGTCCGGAGGTGGTCAGCGGCCGCAAACCACCCATAGGCGTCGTTTCCAAGGTGCGGCTGCTCCGGGAACTGGCCCATCCCGACAACGACGGAGACCGGCTGGAGGCCATCCTGGCCTCCGACCCTGGTTTATCCTTCCGCCTGCTCAAGTATCTCAACTCCGCGGCCTTTTTCAGACTGAACAAGATTACCTCCCTGTCCCACGCCATGACGGTCATGGGGCAAAATCCGTTGCGCAAATGGCTCATGGCCGTCGTGCTCTCGGACATGGCCCACACCCCGCTGGGGCGGGAGATTTCCTTCCAGTCCCTGACCCGGGCCAGATTCCTGGAGCTTCTTTCCGGATATCCCGGCAGGATGTCCCACAGTCCGGACTCCATGTTCATGCTGGGGCTTTTCTCGCGCATGGACGCCCTGATGGGCCAATCCATGGCCGAGGTGGCCGCCCAGCTTCCTCTGGACGGCGATCTCCTGGCCGCGCTTCGCGGCCAGCCCGGCCAGCCCGGCCAGCCCGGAAAGATGCTTGCGCTGCTTACGGACCTGGAGCACGGCAACTGGAACACGGCCCTTCCGATCTTTGCGGACATGAAGATCGACCCGGCGGATGCGGCCAGGCAATATGCCGCATCGCTGGCATGGGCCAAAGACATTCTGGGGTGATTCGAGAAAAGGCGCCCGGACTCAGGCCGTCTTCCGCCAGCCTTTTTCCTCGCCGGCCAGAAGCCGGCTGATGTTCTCCCTGTGCCGCCAGGCCACCAGGGCCGCCACCACCAGAGACACCGGGAGGTACCGGGCATTCCCGGTCAGCAGAAGAGTCAGCGGCATGACCCCGACCAGGGTCAGGGACCCGGCCGAGACGTATCCCGTGCGCCAAATCACGGCCACGCAGGCGGCCACGGAAAGAATTGTCGCCAGAGGGGCCAGGGCCAGAAAGACCCCGATGGTCGTGGCCACACCCTTGCCGCCTTTGCCGTACAGGAAAACCGACCACATATGGCCGGAAATGGCCGCCAGTCCCGTCAGGCTCAGAAAGAGCCACGCATCGGACAAAACCGATCCCAGTATAACGGGGGCAAACCCCTTGAGCAGGTCCAGGGCCAGAACCAGCACGCCGTATCTCGCGCCGCACAGTCTGGCCACATTGGTGGCCCCGGTGTTGCGGCTTCCGGCCAGGCGGGGATCCGCCCCGGCGAATGCCAGACCGACCCACAACCCGAAGGGGAAGGAGGCCGTCAGGTAGGTCAGGATCAGCCACGCGACGAGAACCATGACTCCCCCGGGATCAGTGTTTGAAGGACCGCTGGCCCGTGAACACCATGGCCGTCTGGGGAACCGCCTCGTTGACCGCCGTGATGACCTCGGCGTCGCGAATGGACCCTCCGGGCTGGGCAATGGCCGTCACCCCGACGGACAGGGCCAGGTCCACCCCGTCGCGGAAGGGAAAGAACCCGTCCGAGACCAGGACCGATCCGATCAGGCCGCCCCGGGCCTCGGCCGCGCGGCGGCGCACGTCATCGAGAAGCCTTTTCGCGTCCGCATCCGCTTCGGCCTTCTTTTCGAGTTCGTACAGGGACAGCCCGGCCTCGGCAAAGGCCAGCCGGTCGGCGTATTTGGTATGGGCCTTGTGGATGGTCAGCTCCACGCAGCCCACCCGGTCCTGCTCGCCGGTGCCGATGGCCACCGTGGCCCCGTCCTTGGCGAAGATGACCGAATTCGAGGTCACCCCGGCCTCCACGGCCCAGGCGAAAAGCAGGTCCTCGGCCTCCTTTGGGGTAGGCTTCCTGGCCAGCACCGTGGCTCCGCCCGACTCGGCCGAGGCCGGCAGGAAGTCGTCCGGGGACAGGATGCGGTTTCTGAAGGAGAACTGCAGGACCATACCCCCGTCGTTCAAGGACTTGACGTCCAAAAAAGGCTCTCCGGCCAGGGCGTCGAGCCGGGCCAGACCCGGCAGGCGCAGGATGCGCAGGTTCTTCTTGGCCCGCAACGCGGCAAGGGCCGCCGGTTCGAAGTCCGGGGCGGCCACCACCTCGAAATAGACCGAGGCGATGCGGCCGGCCGTTTCCGCGTCGAGAGTGCGGTTGACCACCACGGTACCCCCGAAGGCCGCGATCCGGTCGGAAAAAAACGCCTTGTCAAAGGCCTGGGCCAGGCCGGCGTCGGACCAGGCCGCGCCGCAGGGGTTGTTGTGCTTGAGGATGACCACGGCCGGCTTGGCGCTTAGGTACTGCAAAACGGTGATCCCGGCGTCCACGTCCGTGAGGTTGATCTTGCCCGGGTGCTTGCCGGACTGGAGAAGGTGCTCCTCGGTCATGCTGGCGACCAGGGTCTGGCCCGGTCTCCGGAAGGCCACCCCGCCGAGGTCCAACTCCCCACCGCGCAGCTCGTAGAGGGCGGCCGGCTGATCCGGATTCTCACCGTACCGCAGTCCCTTTTCCGCGCCGTCGATGGTCCAGGTCCTTTTCACGAAACGCAGCTCGGCGTCGCCCAGGCGCAGGGTCATCTCTCCGGGAAAGGGGTCCTCGGCCAGGGTGGCGTACATCTTTTTCAGGTCGCTCATATGGTCTTCATCTCCATGACGGTCGTACCGACCAGGGCTGCCTACCACAGCCGGCTTTACCGGGCAAATTGCATTTGGCCGCAGGGCCCGTTTCTGCTAGACCGGATCGGCCCGCGCGCTTTTCAGGCAGGCGAGCCAAGCAGGCGCGCGCCATCAAGGAGCATGGACGTGGAGAAGGTGCTTTTGCGGATGGCCAGGCAATTGGCCGCCTTTGACGAGGCCTCGCTGATGTCTTTGTGGCAGACCTACGCCGAACGGGTGAGCCGGTTC
>JBMONM010000095.1:0-1723 GCA_049324675.1 Thermodesulfobacteriota bacterium | reverse complement strand
TGCCCTCGACCTCGAACATCCGGTCCACGGGGACGATGCGGCCGAACGGCACGGTCTGGGGCCGGCCGTCCACCACCAGGCCCAGGTCGTGCTCCGTGTCGTCGTATTCGAAGTACTCCGGCTGCAGTTCGGTGAGATTGCGGTTGCCGTAATAGATGCGGTAGGCGTCCCTGGCCCCGACCACGGCCATGAGCGGATTGCTCGGCACGTATTCCACGGCCGCGTCCTTCTTGAACGGGAAAAAGCCCAGGCGGTCCCTGGCGTCGGCCAGGTCCAGGAAGATCTTGTTGTTGAAGAAGGACAGGGCCACGTTGCTGTTGGCGGCCAGGTCAACGCCCTCGGCGCTCAGGGGGAAGCGCCGCTCGTAGCCGATCCCCAGAAGGTCCATGAACCCCTCGATGGCCCGCAACTGGTAATAGGAGCGCATGGCCGTGGGGAATTCCTTGCTGGCCTCGATGCCGAAGGCCGGCTTGCCGTTGTTGATGGCGTAATAGGTCAGGGTCTTGGCCATCTCCTTGGCCATGACCGTATCCTTGCGCCGGGTCAGGGTGTTTTTGACCCGATAGGAGTGCTCGGGGTCGTAGAGTCCCTCGTTGACCCGTTCCACCACCCGGGAGGCCATGGCCGCGAGCTCGATGTAGCGGGGCTCGTCGGTGCGCTCCTCGTCGATGACCACGCACTGTCCCCAGCGTTCCGGGCAATGCTGGGCGTCATGCCGCTCGGGCCTGTAGAAGCCGCTGCCGTCGTGCAGGTGGGCGATGAGGTCCACCCGCTCGTCGGTGATGATCTTTTTGATCTTGGCGATGGTCGCGTATTCCGGGTCCGAGGGGTCGAGGTCCTCGAACTTGCGGTTCATGTCCCCGTAGATGCCGCGGGAATTCTGGATGATGCTCGGGAAATTGAGGTTCGGAACCACCCAGACGCTGCCCGAGGTGATCCGGTAATGGGAGATGATCAGGGCCGCGGTGGTGTAGCCGCCGGGTTCGTCCCCCTGGATGCCGCCGACCACCAGCAGGGTCTTGCCGGGCTTGCCGGAATCAAGCTTGTGCAGGGTGAAATCCAGCCCGGCATGGGCTGGACACGCCAGGAGAAGGACCAAAACGGCCCACAAGGTCAGCGTCGTCGCTTTCATGGCCTGCCCGGGAAAAGGTCCTTGGCGCTGTCTGACGCCTCGAAATCACACCTGTCCCGTAACAGAAACCTATACAGGGAACAACACGGCTTGTCATCAGTCCCCGACAGGCCGCAGGCACCTCCCCGGGCGCGGCGGGAATCCCCCTCCCCATCAGGCCGGCAGGGACAAGACCCTTCCTTCCCCGACATCCGGGGATTTCAGGAGATGCGACGACGCCTCCTGGGCCTTCAGGGCGGCCTCGGGCTCGGACATGCCCGAGGCGTGGCGGTAGATGGTGTACAACAGCGAGCGGCCGTAATCGAAGCCGCGTCCCGACCGGTTTGCGCGTTTCGCGTTCATGGCGGACCTCCCTGATCTGGCCTTCCCTTCGCGTCGAGCAATCTTCGGACCATTCCCCAGGCCTGCCATCTACGCCGATCACCCCCGTACCGGATGACGACGGCGCAACATTTCCGCAGCATCTCACCGACATTTTCGTATCAATCACGGTCGTTCCTGGACGCATCGGGGCCGCCGCCCCGAACCCCGCCCGGGGGGAATCATTCCCCCCGGACCCCCCGACTCCCGGTGTGGCCCGCCGCGCGGCGC
>JBMONM010000094.1:0-1747 GCA_049324675.1 Thermodesulfobacteriota bacterium | reverse complement strand
CCCGAGGATGGCCTTCAGGTCCTCGTCCGGGGTGGTGATGGGCTTGATATCGTACTTGTCCACCAGGAACTTGAGCACGTTGGGGCTCAGGAAGGCCGGCAGGGACGGGCCGAGACGGATGTTTTTGATGCCCAGGGACAGAAGGGTCAGGAGGATGGCCACGGCCTTCTGTTCGTACCAGGACAGGACCAGGGACAGGGGCAGGTCGTTGACCCCGCAGCCGAAGGCCCCTGCCAGGGCCACCTGGATGGCCGAATAGGCGTCGTTGCACTGACCCATGTCCAGAAGGCGCGGGATGCCGCCGATGTCCCCGAGTTTTTTGTCGAAGAAGCGGAACTTGCCGCAGGCCAGGGTCAGGATCACGGTGTCGGCCGGGGCCTTTTCCACGAACTCGGTGTAGTAGTTGCGGCCGGGCTTGGCCCCGTCGCAGCCGGCGACCAGGAAGAAGTGGCGGATCTTGCCGGATTTGACCGCGTCGATGACCGCGCCGGCCACGCCCAGGACCGCGTTTCTGGCGAAACCGACCATGACCGACCCCTTGTCCGTGTCCTCGGCAAAGCCGGGCATGGCCAGGGCCTTTTCGATGACCGGGCCGAAGTCGCCGTTTGTGACGTGGGTCACGCCGGGCCAGCCCACCAGGCCGGTGGTGAAGATGTTGTCGTGGTAGGAGGCGGCCGGCTTCTGGATGCAGTTGGTGGTCATGAGGATGGCCCCGGGGAAGGCCGCGAATTCCCTAAACTGGTTCTGCCAGGCCGTGCCGTAGTGGCCGTGGAAGTGTTTGAACTTTTTGAGCTCCGGATAGCCGTGGCAGGGCAGCATCTCGCCGTGGGTGTAGACGGTTATGCCCTTGCCCTCGGTCTGCTTCAAAAGATCGTGAAGATCCTTCAGGTCATGGCCGGAAACCAGGATGGCCTTGCCCTTCTTGGCCCCCAGGGGCACCTCGGTGGGCACGGGGTGGCCGTAGGTCCCGGTGTTGGCCGCGTCCAAAAGTTCCATGGCCTTGAGGTTGGCCTGGCCGCAGCCGAGCGCCAGATCGACCATGGCCGCCAGGTCCAGGGAGGGGTCGTAGACCGCCGCCAGGGCCTTGTGGGTGAACTCGGCCACGGCGTCGTCCGCATGTCCCAGGATGGCCGCATGGTCGGCGTAGGCGGCCACGCCCTTGAGCCCGAAGATGAGCGTGTGCTTGAGGGACAACACGTCCGGGTCCACGGCCGGGATGTTTTTCAGGCCATGCTCCTCCCCCTGCTTGATCAGCCCGGCCAGATCGGCCGCCGGCTCATAGTCCGCCGCGCCGCCCTTGACGGTCACTCCGGCCTTGGCCGCCAGCTTCTTGCGCAGGGCCACGGCCCTTTCGATCAGGGCCGGGAACCGTTCGGGATCGAAATTGACGTTGGTCAGGGTGGAGAACATGGCGGACATGGTGAAATGGTTGACCTCGGGATCGGTCACGCCCTTCTGCCTCGCGGCGTGGGCCACCTGGGACAGCCCGCACAGGGCGTGGACCAGCAGGTCCTGGAGATCGGAAACCTCGGGTTTCTTGCCGCACACGCCGAGCTTGTCGCAGCCGATGCCCTTGGCGGTCTGTTCGCACTGGTAACAAAACATGTTCACGTCCTCCTTTTGGGGTTTCGTACCTGTCGTCGGGAACACAGATACGATCTCCCGCCGGCCCGGCCTTTGACGTAAGTCAAAACCGGCGATTTTTTTCGGACGAGCCCCCGGGGAGGGGCGGCACGCCCCTCCCCGG
>JBMONM010000093.1:0-1755 GCA_049324675.1 Thermodesulfobacteriota bacterium | reverse complement strand
GCGGCTCCGGGGAGCGGCCCCCGCAACGGGGACAAAAGCCGCCGCGCCCGGGCGCGAGGGCCTCGGCGCACGCGGGGCAGATCAGGGGTGGGGGCCAGTCGGAGGATGGCGCGGCCCGGTGCGGGCGGCCCTGAACAGGCCTGCCGCAGACCCGGCAACGCCGTTTGAAAAGTTCACTGCGCACGCGGACGCACAGGCCCGAAAAAAACGCCATGACCCGTCTCCCGGGGTCAATCGCCGGCCGCCCCCGAAGCGGACAGGGTCCGCCACAGCTCCCCTCCCCGCCAGGCCAGCCTGGCTCCGAACGCGGCATCGGCGGCCAGGTCGCCGGGCTTGTCGTACCCGCGCAGGAGGGTGGGCTCGGCCAGTTCCAGCCCCATGTATTCGAAAAAGTATTTCAGGCTCAAAAGCGCACCGTCGAAAAGTCTGGCCCCCTTCTTCCGACCGGAAACCAAAAGCGTATGCACCTGCGCCCGGGGTGCCGGCAGGGCGCCCGTCCCCGCTTTTTTCCCGGAACCCGGCGCGTGTCGCGCGTGATAGAAACGCTGTCCCCGGTCGATCAAGGCCTTGAACCCGGCCGGGACGTGATAGAAATAGATGGGCGAGGCCACGACCACGGCCGAGGCCGTGCGCATGGCCGAAAAAAGCGCTTCGACATCGTCCTTTTCGGCCAGCACGCATCGATGGTCCGGGGCTTCGGCGCAGGCGTCGCAGCCCAGGCAGGGCAGGACCTGGTGGTCGCGCAAAAAGATCGTCCGGCACGCCCCCCCGGCGGCCAGGACCCCGCTGGCCACAGCCCGGCCGGCCAGGTCGCTGTTGCCGTCGGGCCGTGGGCTGCAACACAGGACCACGACAGGAGCGGTCGCCCCGCCATCCCCGGCCGTCCGGCCGCTGTGCGACGTGTTCACGCGAACTCCGAAAAAAACGGATTGTGGCGTTGTTCAGCGCCAACGGTGGTGGCTGGCCCATGCCCCGGATAGACCACGGTGTCGGCCGGCAGGGTGAATATCTTTTCCCGCACCGCGACCAGAAGTGTGCCCGAATCGCCGCCCGGAAAATCCGTTCGGCCCACGGATCTGAAAAAAAGGAGGTCGCCGACAAAGACCACACCGTCCTCCGGGAAATATACGGACAGGCCGCCAGGACTATGCCCCGGCGTGGACAGGATGCGGCAGGGCCTGCCGGCCACGACGGCCTCGCCCGGGGGCAGGTCCGAAAACTCGAACGGCTCGACCAGGGGCAGGCCCATGAAACCGCCGCGCCCCAAATCCGTCCCCATGAGACCCTGGTCGGCGGCGCTGGCGAAAACAGGGGCTCCCGTGACCCTGGCCAGTTCGGCCACGCCATACAGGTGGTCGCAATGGAGGTGGGTGAGCAGGATGTGCGTCAGGGACAGCCCCTTGGCGCGTAACAAATCCACCATGGGGGCGGGGTTTCCGCCGACATCGACGACGACGGCCAAGCCTCCGTGATGGGCCAGAAAACTGTTGGTCTGAAGCGGTCCCAAGGCGAAGGTCTCGACCTCCATGCCACCCCTCCTCATGGGTCGGGCACCGGGCGAATGGCGGCGAAAACCCAACGGACCACACCGCCGCAGGGCCGCCCCGGCACCCCGCATAGGGCACGGACAGTAGCCCATGACCGCCTTCCGGGCAAGGAAATCCCTTTCCCGCTTGTTTTTCGGCGTCTTCGGGGCTAAAGCCTTGGGCATGCGTCGGCATTGGGAACTCTTGGACACGGGCCGGGTGAAACTCT
>JBMONM010000092.1:0-14172 GCA_049324675.1 Thermodesulfobacteriota bacterium | reverse complement strand
TCCACCCCGGAGCCGCCCATGCCCCGTGCCACCAGCGCCGCCGCAAACGCCTCGACCCGCCAAAAACTCATCGACGCCGGCAAGCGCCTCTTCGGCCTGCACGGCTTCGAGGCCACCTCCACCCGGGTCCTGGCCGCCGCGGCCGGGGTCAACCTGGCCGCCATCCCCTACCATTTCGGCGGCAAGGAGGGCCTGTACCACGCCGTGGCCCAGGACATCGTGGCCTCGGAAAAGGCCTCGCTCGATCCCGTCTTCGCCCATGCCCTCGCCGTCGGGGCGGACCCCTCGGCCGGCCGCGCCGACGTGATCGAGGCCATGCGCTCCCTGGTGCGGGTCCTGGTGGTGGAACTGATCGGCACCGAGGAATCGCAAAACACCAGCCAGATCATGCTTCAGGAGCAGATCGCGCCCACCCCGGCATTTCACATCTTCTACGACGGCGTGTACCGGGGGGCCATCGAGGCCTGGACCGGCCTGCTCTCCAGGCTCACGGGGCTGGCCCCGGACAGTCTGGAACTCAAGCTGCGCGCCCTGTCCATCCTCGGCCAGATCACGATCTTCCGCGTGGGCATGGCCGCCGTCCTGCGCCTGATGGACCGCGAAACCCTGACCCCGGAGCACGTCGAGGCCGTCACCCGGGTGGTCATCAGCCAGGTCGAGGCCATTGTCGCGGGACTCTCCCCGCCCCCCCCGGAGGTCGCGGCATGAACGCCAAGCGCGTCCTCCTGGCCGCCCTGGTCCTGGCCGTGGCCGGCGGGGCGTGGTGGCTGTGGGCCGGCCGCGCGGACCGTGCCGACGGCGAGATACGGCTTTACGGCAACGTGGACATCCGCGAGGTGGACCTGTCCTTCCGCATCCCCGGCAAGCTGGCCGAGGTCCGCGTGGACGAGGGCGACGCGGTCGCGGCCGGGGACGTGGTGGCCGTGCTCGACGCCGCGCCCTACCGCGACGCCCTGGCCAGGGCCCGGGGCCAGCGCGACGCGGCCGCGGCGGACCTGGCCAAGCACCATGCCGGCTACCGGCATGAGGACGTGGCCAAGGCCAAGGCCGAGGTGGCCCGCCTGGAGGCCCAGGTGGAAAACGCGATGCGCGTGGCCCGCCGCCGCCAGACCCTGCTCCTCAGCGGGGCCATCGCGGCCCAGGACTACGACGACGCCGCCGCGAACCGGGATGCCCTCTCGGCCCAGTTGGAGAGCGCCCGCAAGGAATTCGAGCTGCAACTCACGGGCTTTCGCTCCGAGGACATCCTGGCCTCGGAGGCCTCCCTGCGCGCGGCCGAGGCCGCGGTGGACGCGGCCCTGACGGACCTCGCGGACACCGAAATCATCGCCCCCTCGAACGGCACGGTCCTCTCCCGGGTACGCGAGCCAGGGGCCGTGGCCCCGGCCGGGGCCACCATCCTGACCGTGGCCCTTGCGCGCCCGGTGTGGGTGCGGGCCTATGTCCCGGAACCGCTTCTGGGCCGGGTGCGCCTGGGCATGGCCATGCGCGTGTTCACGGACAGCCGGCCGGACAAGCCCTATTCCGGCCGCGTGGGTTTCATCTCGCCCGTGGCCGAATTCACGCCCAAGAACGTGGAGACCGCCACCCTGCGCACGGACCTGGTCTACCGGCTGCGGATCATCATCGACCAGCCCGACGCGGGACTGTTGCAGGGCATGCCCGTGACCGTGACGGCCGATTCCCCGACCTCCCCCAAGGCCGCGGACAACGGGACCACCGCCCCATGAACGTCCTGGCCGTGGCCGAGAACCTGTCTCTGCGCTTCGGGACCACCGGCCGCCCGGCCCTGGACGACGTCTCGGCCTCCATCCCGGCCGGCCGGATCACGGGTCTGGTCGGCCCGGACGGCGCGGGCAAGACCACCCTCGTCCGCCTCCTGGCCGGGCTGCTCGAACCGGACACCGGCCGCATCTCGGTCCTGGGTCTCGATCCCATCCGGGAACCGGGCCGGGTGCATGCCCGCATCGGATACATGCCCCAGAAATTCGGCCTCTACGAGGACCTGACCGTGGCCGAAAACCTGCGCCTGTACGCCGAAGTGCGCGGGCTTGCGGCCTCCGAACGCAAGGCGACCTTCGTAAGGCTCCTGGGCTTCACGGGCCTTGGCCCCTTCACCTCGCGGCTGGCCGGGCGGCTGTCCGGGGGCATGAAACAGAAGCTGGGCCTGGCCTGCGCCCTGATCCGCCGTCCCGAACTGCTTCTTCTGGACGAACCGAGCGTGGGCGTGGACCCCATCTCCCGCCGGGAGCTGTGGCGCATGGTGCGGGAGCTGGCCGAGGACGGCATCGGGGTGCTGTGGAGCACGTCGTACCTGGACGAGGCCGAGGCCTGCGACGACGTGTTTCTGCTCTCCGAGGGCCGGACGCTTTTTTCCGGTCCTCCCGGAGAACTGACCGGCCGGGTGGCCGGCCGGGTGTTCCAGGTCCGGGACATCGCGGGCAGCCGCCGCGCCGTGCTGCGCCGGGCCCTGGGCCAGCCCGGGGTCCTGGACGGGGTGATCCAGGGCCGGTTCGTGCGTCTGGTCCTGGGCAGGGACGCGCGCCCTCCCGAACCAACCGCCATCGAGGCCGGCCCCACGGCCCGGATCGTGTCCGCGCCGCCGCGTTTCGAGGACGCCTTCATGGACGTCCTGGGCGGCGGTCCGGGCGGCGATTCGCCCCTGTCCCGGCGCATGTCGGCCAAAAAGGCCGTCCGGGAGGACGTGGTCGAGGCCCGGGGCCTGACCAAAAGGTTCGGGACCTTCGTGGCCGCGCGCGACATCACCTTCGCCATCCGACCCGGCGAGATCTTCGGACTCCTGGGGCCGAACGGCGCGGGCAAGTCCACCACCTTCAAGATGATGTGCGGGCTTCTGGCACCCACCTCCGGCCAGGCCCTGGTGGAGGGCTTGAGCTTCGCCAGGGCCCGGGGCCAGGCCCGGGCCCGCATCGGCTACATGGCCCAGAAGTTCTCCCTCTACGGAACCCTCAGCGTGCGCCAGAACCTGGAGTTCTTTTCCGGGGCCTACGGCCTGACCGGAAAACGCCGCGACCGGGCCGTGGAGGGCATGATCGACACCTTCGACCTGAAACCCTACCTCCCGGCCTCGGCCGGGGACCTGCCCCTGGGCTACAAGCAGCGGCTGGCCCTGGCCTGCGCCGTGATGCACGAGCCGGCCGTGCTGTTTCTCGACGAGCCGACCTCCGGGGTCGACCCCATCACCCGGCGCGAGTTCTGGACCCACATCAACGGCATGGTGGAAAAGGGCGTGACCATCATGGTCACCACCCATTTTCTGGACGAGGCCGAATACTGCGACCGCATCGCCCTGGTCTACCGGGGCCGGATCATCGCCATGGGCTCGCCCGACGACCTGAAAGACGGCGTGCGCGGCCAGGCCCTGCCCGATCCCACCCTCGAAGACGCCTTCGTGGCCCTGGTTCAGGCCGACGAACGCGCCCAGGCCGCGCCAGACACCGGAGGCCGCGCGGCATGAACGCCCGGGTCACCCGACGGCTCGCGGCCATCATGGTCAAGGAGTCCCTGCAGATCCTGCGCGACCCCTCCTCCATCCTCATCGGGTTCATCCTGCCCGTCTTCCTGACCCTGCTCTCGGGATTCGCCACCAATCTGGACCTCAAGGACCTGCCCGTGGGTCTGGTCCTGGAGGACCACTCCCCGGAGGCACGGTCCCTGGCCGCCGCGTTCCGCGCCTCCACGGCCTTCGCGGTCCATCAGGGCCGCGACCGCCGGGAGTTCGCGCAAGACCTGACCAGGGGCCGACTGCGCGGCCTGGTGGTCATCCCCCAGACCTTCGGCCGGGACCTGGCCAGGGCGGACGCAAGCGTGCCCTTCCAGGTCATCGCCGACGGCAGCGAGCCCAACACGGCCACGTTCCTGCAAAACTACGCCCAGGGGGTGTGGCGGTCCTGGATGGAGATACGGGCCGAAAAAAACGGCCAAAGCTTCACCCTGGCCGTGGAGCTCGTGCCGCGCACCTGGTTCAACCAGGACCTTGTCAGCCTCAACAGCCTGCTTCCCGGGGGCATGGCCATCAACCTGACGCTTATCGGCGCGCTTTTGACGGCCCTGGTGGTGGCCCGGGAATGGGAACGGGGGACCATGGAGGCCCTTCTGGCCACGCCCATCGGCCCCCTGGAACTGCTCGCGGGCAAGCTGATCCCGTATTTCGTCCTGGGCCTGGGGGCGCTGGGCATCTGCATGCTCATCACCCTTACGGTCTTCCACGTCCCCTACCGGGGCTCCGTGTCCGCCCTGCTGGTCGTCTCCTCCGTCTTTCTCATCTCCGCCCTGAACCTGGGGCTTTTCATCTCCACGGCGGCCAAAAACCAGTTCGTGGCCTCCCAGATCGCCATCCTGTCCGCGTTTCTGCCGGCCTATTTCCTGTCCGGCTACGTATTCGAGCCCTCGGGCATGCCGCTTCCGGTCAGGCTTCTGACCCACGCCATCGCCGCCAAATACTACGTCTCCTGTCTGAAGACGCTTTTTCTGGCCGGCGACGCCTGGCCGCTTCTGTGGCCCAACATCGGCGGCATGGCGGCCATCGCCGTGGTCCTTCTGGGGCTGACCCTGCTGAAAACCCGAAGGAGGGTGGCCTGATGTACGGCCGGGTGCGGGCCTTGGTCATCAAGGAGCTTCTGGCGGTCCTTCGGGACAAGCAAAGCCGCATCGCCCTGGTCATGCCGCCCATCCTGATGCTGACCATCTTCGCCTTCGCGGCCACGCTCGAGGTCAAAAGCGTGGATATGGCCGTGCTGAACCAGGACGGGGGCCAGGCGTCCATCGAGCTGATCCAGCGTTTCGCCGGCGCGCCCTTCTTCACCAACGTCTTTTTTCTCAACGGAGTCCGGGAGATCGCCCCGACCCTGGAAAACGAGCGGGCCATGGCTGTTTTGGTCTTCGACCAGACCTTCTCGCGCGACGTGGCCGCCGGCCGCCCGGCCCGGGTCCAGATGCTTCTGGACGGCCGGCGCAGCAACACCGCCCAGATCGTGCAGGGCTACGCCAGCCGCATCCTGGAGCGCTACACCCAGGATATGGCCGAACGGTACGGCCTGCCGGGTCCGCCGGCGACCCTGACGGCGCGCAACTGGTTCAACCCCAACCTGGACTACCTGTGGTACACGGTCCCCAACCTCATCGGGCTGTTGAGCATGTCCGTGGGGTTGCTCGTGACCTCGTTGTCCGTGGCCCGGGAACGGGAGCTCGGCACCTACGACCAGCTTCTGGTCACGCCCCTGTCCCCGCGCGAGATACTGGCCGGCAAAACCATCCCGGCCATGATCATGGGCCTGGCCGAGGGGTTCCTGATCACCGCCGTGGCCATCGGCTGCTTCCGGATTCCCTTCGCGGGTTCGTTTTTGGTCCTGGCCGCAAGCCTGTTCCTGTTCATGCTCTCGGTGGTGGGGTTCGGTCTTTTCATCTCGTCGGTGTGCAACACCCAGCAGCAGGCCATCCTGGGCACGTTCACGTTCATGATCCCGGCCGCGCTGCTCTCGGGCTTCGCCACGCCCATCGAAACCATGCCGGAATTTTTGCAGATCGTGTCCCTGGCCAATCCCCTGCGCCACTTCCTGGTGGCCATCCGGGGCATCCTGCTCAAGGCCATGCCGTTTCCCATGGTTCTCGAGACGATCTGGCCGCTGGTGCCCATCGCGGCGACGACATTGACTCTCGCCGGATGGTTCTTCAGAAAGGGACTCAAGTAGGCGAATTTCGAGGCCTCGCTCAGCCAAACCGTCGCCAACGCGACGCAGGAGACCAACCCAATGACCGATATTGGCGACATCAAGCAGGTCGTCGAAGAGATGATCCCCTTCGACCTGTTTCTGGGCATGAAGGTGGAGGAGGCCAGGCCAGGCTACGCCCGCATCCGCCTGCCCTACCGCCCGGAATTCATCGGCGACCCCAGGCGTCCCGCCCTGCACGGCGGCATCATCTCCACCCTGATCGACACCTGCGGCGGCACGGCCGTCTGGGCCTCCTGCGACGTCATGGACCGGGTGGCCACCATCGACCTGCGCGTGGACTATCTGCGTCCGGTCCCCCCGGCCGACGTCATCGCCGTGGGCGAGGTCAAACTCCTGGGCAACCGGGTGGGCAACGCCTCGGTGCGCGTCTTCTCGGCCGAGGACGACGCCGTGACCCTGGCCGAGGGACGCGGCGTCTACAACATCCGCAAGGCGTAGCCCCTTTCAGGAACCGGATTCCCTTCACCTGACGGCGTCAATCCAGGGTCTGGCGGTAACGTTTGACCCCGATGCCCAGCGAGACGAGAAGGAAAAGGACGATGGGCCACAGGTGGGGCAGGATGTCGGCCAGGCCGTTGCCCTTGAGCACCACGCCCCGGACGATGCGCAAAAAATGGGTCAGCGGCAGGATCGCCCCGATGTACTGGGCCCACTCCGGCATGCCCCGGAAAGGAAACATGAACCCGGAAAGGATGATCGAGGGCAGAAAGAAAAAAAACGACATTTCCACGGCCTGGAGCTGGTTCTGGGCCGCGGTGGAAAAGGTGATGCCCACGCCCAGGTTGGCCACGATGAAGAAGAAGGATACCCCGAAAAGCAGCCACAGGCTTCCCAGAAGCGGCACCTGGAAGAGAAACCGGGCGGCCACGATGATCAGCACCATCTGGACATAGCCCACCAGGATGTACGGCACGAGCTTGCCGAGAAGCACCTCCAGGGGCCTGACCGGGGTGATCAGCAGGTTTTCCATGGTCCCCCGCTCCCTCTCCCGGGTCATGGCCAGGGAGGTGATGATCACCAGGGTCATGGTCAGGACCACGCCCATGAGTCCGGGTACGACGTTGTACTGGGTGACGGCCTCGGGGTTGTAGCGGGGGTGGACGCGCAGGGTCACGGGGCCGTCCGTGGCCCGAAGCGGGGCCAGGGGGCCGATGAGATCGCGGTTGAGGACGCTGCGCACCCCCTCGCGCACGGCGGTCACGGCGTTGCTGGTGGCCGAGGGGTCCGTGGCGTCGGCCTCCAGGAGCAGGACGGGCTTTTCGCCGCGCACGAGATTGCGCCCGAAATCCGGGGGGATGGTGACCGCGAACTGGACCTTGCCCAGGCGCAGGAGTTCCTCGGCCTCGGACTCGCTGTCGATCTCGGCCACGAAGTCGTAATAGAGGCTGTTTTTCATGGCCGCAAGCAGGGTCCGGGAAAAGACGCTGCGGTCGTTGTCCAGGACCGCGGTGGGCAGATGCTTGGGATCGGTGTTGATGGCATAGCCGAACAGAATCAACTGGAGAAGCGGGATACCGACCATCATCCCGAAGGTCAGCCGGTCCCGGCGCATCTGGACGAACTCCTTGGCCACCATGGCCGCAAACCGGCGCGGCGAAAAAAACCCGGACATGTCTTTTCTCTCCGCTTCTTTTTCGTGCTGCGTTTTTCAACCCGTTTTTTCAAAATGCGTCCGCACGAATTCGGGGACGTCAGTGGTTTTTCGTCCCGCGCATGAGGCTGATGAACACCTCTTCAAGGCTGGAGGGGATGCGCCGGGCCGTGGCCTTCCCCGCGATGAGGGGCGGCAGATGGCTTTCCATGACCTGCGCATCCCGGCCGCTGACATGCAGGGTGACGCCGAAGGCCACCACCTGTTCCACGCCGGGCAAGGCGCGCAGGTCGTCGATCAGGGTGTAGAGGTCCTGGCCGGAGAGCTCCCAGGTGGTCAGATTCTCCTGGGCCACGATCTCGGCCGCCGTGCCCGTGGTCAGCAGTTTGCCGTAGGCGATGTAGGCCAGGCGGTGGCAGCGTTCGGCCTCGTCCATGTAGTGGGTGGAGATGAGCGCCGTGATGCCCTGGCCGGCCAGCTTGTGGACCTCGTCCCAGAAATCGCGCCGGGCCGTGGGATCGACCCCGGCCGTGGGCTCGTCGAGGAGAAGGAGCCTGGGGGAGTGGATCATGCTCGCGGCCAGGGCCAGCCGCTGCTTCCAGCCGCCGGAGAGATTCCCGGCCAGGGTCACGGCGTAGCGCCCGAGCCCCATGCGCTCGACCGTCTGGTCCACGGCCCCGGCTATGTCCGCGACCCCGTACATGCGGGCCATGAATTCCAGGTTCTCGCGCACGGTCAGGTCGGTGTAGAGGCTGAAACGCTGGGCCATGTAGCCCACGTGGGGCTTGATCAGATCCGACTCGGTGAGCACGTCGTGGCCCAGGCAGGTCCCCGACCCGCCATCGGGCCTGAGCAGCCCGCACAGCATGCGGATGGTGGTGGTCTTGCCCGAGCCGTTGGGTCCCAAAAATCCGTAGATTTCGCCTTTCTGCACGGTGAGCGAGACCCGGTCCACCACGGTCTTCTTCCCGAAGACCTTGGTCAGCCCGCTGACGTCGATGACCGGCCCGGCCCGGCTCACAAGGCCCCTCCCCCGGCGGACCGCTCCAGGCGCACGTCCACGGGCTGCCCGGGATGCATGTCCCTGGCCGTCTCGGGGGCAAACCTGGCCTCCACCAGAAACACCAGCTTCTCCCGAAATCCCTGGCTGAAGATGACCGGCGGGGCGTATTCCGCCGTTGTGGACACGTAGTCCACCACGGCCGGCACGGGTTCGGGCAGGCCGTCGCGACCGACCAGGACCTTGTCTCCGGGACGGATGCGGGCCAGTTCGACCTCGGGCACGAAAAAGCGGACCTTGACGTTTTCCGGGGGCAACAGCACCACCACCGGGCTCGAGGCCGCGACCCATTCGCCCACATAGTGCAGGGTGTCGAAAACCAGGCCGGAGACCGGTGACGTCTGGATCTTCTGGTCCAGGTTCCACCGCGCCTGGTCGACACCGAGCCGGGCCGCATCCACGGCCGCCCTGGCGGCCAGAACCCGGTCCACGCGGTCGGAGAGCTTCCCGGTGGCCAGCTTGGCCTCGTATTCCCGGACCACGGCCTGGCTCCTGGCGTGTTCGGTGCGGGCGTTGTCGAGTTCCTCCTGGGAGATGGTGGCCGAGGAGAACAGCGTTTCCCGGCGCTCCCGCTCCAGCTTGGCCAGGGCCAGCTCCGCCCGGGACCGTTGCAGCGAGGCCTCGATCTGGTCGATCTCCTCGGGCCTGAGACCTTTCTCCTTGTCCCGCAGGTTGTCCTCGGCCTGGGCCAGTTCGTCCCGGGCGATGTCCAGGGCCTGGCGTTCGAACTCGTGCTCCAGGGTGAAAAGCGGCGCCCCGGCCTCGACGCGTCCACCCTTGGAAACCCCCAACGCGTCCAGCCGTCCGGGAAATTTGGAAGCCACGTAGACGAATTCCCCCTCCACGTATCCGGGAAGGACGCCGTCCGATCCCTGGCCGCACCCGCAGAGAGCCAACAGGGCGGCAGCCAGGACACCCCATGCGCCGCACCGCGCCTTGCCGAACGCCCGGCTTTTCCCGCCGCCATACGGACCGCATCTCATTTCATCCCTCATGGCCGCCCCCGCCGTGGTTGTGCGCTCCCGAGGCCGCCATCCCCCGCCTGAGCACGCCGGACAAAAACGCGGTCATGTCAGCAAGAGGCGCCATCGGATCGATCCCGTATTCCCTGCCCAGCCCCACAGCCGCGGCCCGCTCGCGCTGGGGACCGGAAAGAATGAACAGGACCAGGCTGCCGATCAGGCACATGTGCACGAAAAACGGATTTTCCGGGGCGAAAACCCCCCTCTGGACACCACTGGACACCACTGTCGACGTGCAGCGAAAGATTCGCGCCAACTGGCGCATGACCGTCTCGGAGGCAATGACCCCGCCCCGGGCCAGCTCGATCAGCATGATCCTGGCCCTGGCCGGCCTTTCCTCAAAGGCCTCGGCCAAAACGCGCACCAGGGCGTCCAGACGCCGTTCAGGGTCCTCGGAAGAGGCCACCGCCCGCTCCATGCGCGCGGCCACCTCCGAAAAATGCTCGACCATCACCTCTTCGAACAGCCGGGCCTTGTTGCCGACATGATAGTACAGACCGGCCTTGTTCACCCCGGCGGTCTTGGCGATGTGTTCCACCCGGGCTCCGGCGAACCCTTCCCTGGCGAACACCTCGGCGGCCGCCTCCAGAATGCGGCGTCTCACCCCGATGCCTGCTTCCATCGCTTAACCCTCTTGTTTAACCATCCGGTTAAACCAAGAGGTTCATTCCGTCAAGACGTCCCCCCGCGATCCCGGTCCGACGAGGACGACAAGGAAACACGCGGTCGCAACACGGACGACATCGGGCCGTCACCTGCCTGGTCCAGGATACTTCCGTTTCCGCCGCGCAAGACCCGGCACTCGTATACACTGGGAGACTCACACATGTCGGGACGTCTTTTCGGCGCCATCCTCGCCGTTTGTTTCCTGATACTCTTGCTTCGCGCTCTCTGGGGCACGACCGCGGCCGTGGCGGCCACGGCGGCGACACGGCGGACGAATCCGAAGCCTCCGCTCCAGCCGCGTGCTTCCGGCAACGGACGCGGCAACGGGGACGCCATGCGGGCCCTGCTTTCCGCCCTTGACAGCATGGTCCTGGAACTCGACCCCGACGGCACCCTGCTGCGGGTTCTCAAGCCCGCTTCCGATCCGATGGACATCGATCTGCGGGAACATGTGGGCGAAAGCCTCATCCGGTTTCTCGATTCGCGGGACCGGGACGCCCTGTGCGCCGCCCTGACCCGGGCCAGGGAGGAACAGGCCACGCAACGGGTGGAATTCACCTTCGGGCGGACAGAAAAACGGCTCTGGCTCTCGGCCAGCCTCTCGCCGCTGGAAGGGACGTCGATTCTGGCCGTCGTGCGCAACACGACCCCGGCCAGGGCGAGCCTGGAACAATATCGGGAGATGGTGGACCTGGCCAACTGCCTCATCCTGCGCCTGGATCTGGCCGGCCGGATCACCTTTCTCAACGAATACGGGAAGCGGCTCCTCGGCTACTCCGACAACGAGCTTGTGGGCCGCAAGGCCCTGGGCACCATCGTGCCGCCCGTCGAATCCACGGGCCGGGACCTTGCGGCGCTCCTTCGCGGCATGTGCAGCGATCCCGGATCGCTGCCGTGCGGTGAAAACGAGAACCTGCGCAAGAACGGGGAGCGGGTCTGGATCTCCTGGTCCAACCGGCCCATCATGGAAAACGGGGTCCTCACCGGGGTCCTGTGCGTGGGCACCGACATCACCAGGCAGCGCCGGACCATGGAGGAGCTTGTCCGACGCGAACGCTTCCACGGCTCGATCATCGCGCGCTCGACGGACATCATCACCATCGTGGACAAAGACGGCCGCATCCTGCACGAAAGCCCCTCCGCGGCCAGACATCTGGGACACCCCGCGGAGGAGGTCGCCGGGACCATGCTTCACGCGCACATCCATCCGCAGGACCGGAAAATGCTCGACGGGGTCCTTACGACCGTGCTGGCCAACCCAGACGACAACCCGGTCTTCGCCTTCAGACGAAGCCGGCGCGACGGCCCCATGGCCCACCTCGAGGTCACGGCCACCAACTGCCTGGACGACGACGCCGTCTCCGGCATCATCCTCAACTGCCGGGACGTGACCGAACGCACCGCCTTCGAGGAACAGCTCAAGCGCCACGTCTTCCTGGACGCCCTGACCGGCCTGCCCAACCGGGCCCTGTTCCTGGACCGGCTGACCCACGCCATCGCGCGGCTCAAACGCAAGCCCGGCTACCAGTTCGCGGTCCTTTTCGTGGACCTGGACCGCTTCAAGCTGGTCAACGACTCCCTGGGGCACCCGGCCGGAGACCGGCTGCTGACCATGATCGGCAGCCGGATCGCCGGATGCCTGCGACGGGTGGACACCGTGGCCCGATTCGGGGGCGACGAATTCATCCTGCTTCTGGACGAGATCGACGACGACCGCCAGGCCATCCGGGTGGCGGAACGCATCCGCGAGGAACTGACGCGGCCTTTCGCCATGGACCAGGGCGAGGTCTTCGCCTCGGCCAGCATCGGCATCGTGTTCAGCTCGCCGGAATATTCCGATCCGGACCAGGTCATCCGCGACGCGGACACGGCCATGTTCAAGGCCAAAGCCAGGGGGAAAGGCGGCTATCGGGTGTTTCATTCCCGGATGCACAAGCAGGCCGTAGGCCTCCTGGCCCTGGAGACGGATCTGCGCAAGGCCGTGGAACGAGGGGAATTCGAACTGCACTACCAGCCCATCCTGTCCCTTGAGCCTCTGCGGATGGTGGGCGTCGAGGCCCTGGTGCGCTGGCGGCACCCGGAAAAGGGCTTGGTGCCGCCCATGGAGTTCATCCCCATGGCCGAGGAGACCGGGCTCATCGTGCCCATCGGGGCCTTTGTCCTGGCCGAAGCCTGCCGCCGGGTGGCCGAACACAACGCCGTGGCCGCCCGGGAACCGCTTTTCGTGTCCGTGAACCTCTCGGCCCGCCAGTTCGAACAGGACGACCTGGCCTGCGACATCCGGGGCATCCTCGGCCGCACCGGACTGCCCGCGGCCCTGCTCAAGCTCGAAGTCACCGAAAGCGCCATCGCCGCCAATCCGGAGCAGGCCGCCCTGCTCCTGAAAGATCTGAGGGACCTGGGCGTAGGGCTGTCCATGGACGATTTCGGCACAGGCTATTCCTCCTTGAGCCATCTGCACGCCCTGCCCTTCGACACGCTGAAGATCGACCGCTCCTTCGTCAGCGGGCTCGGTCTGGCCGGCGATAAGAACTCCAAAATCGTCCACTCCATCATGGCCCTGGCGCGAAACCTGGGCATGTCGGTCGTTGCCGAGGGCATCGAGACCGACGCCCAGTTGAACCGTCTCCTGGCCATGCAGTGCCGCTACGGGCAGGGATACCGTTTCGCCCGGCCGGCCCCCTTCGAGGAACTGGCCGGTCTTGAAGCCGCAACGACGCCGGCGGGATCACCATGCCGCCGCACCCTGGAATGTCCAATCCTGGAGGAACGGACATGAACCATCCGGAAATCGCCTCATCCATCATGTTCACGGGGATGCTGGAGCAAAACAGAACCCTGCCGCGAAACGCCCTGGCCAAAACGGCCGGACGGTTCCTGCCGGACGATATCCTGGGGGTGATCCGGGAGGAGTCCGGAAGCGGAAACCTGTCCATCCTGACTCTGCGCATGTCCGAATCCGTGTTCCGGTCCGGGGCCTCAGGCCCGGAGCGGGGTCTGTTCGTCCTGGAGAGCCTCGTGGAAACGGCCTGCGACGCGTTGCGCCACGAATGCCCGGGATGCCGCCCCATCTCCCTGTTCAAGGCCGGCCCCGGGGAGGCGGCGATCGTCCTGGCCCATGCCCCGGGCCTGGAATCCGCCCTGGCCAAGGCCTATCCGCGCATCCTCCGGAGCACCCTGGCCGGCTTCGGCCGGCAGATCAGCGGGCCGGAAAGTGACGCGGCGGACTTCGCCATCGGCTACAGCCCCGTCGATATGCCCCTGTCCGAAGGTCCGGCGGAAATGGACCTGGCCATGCTGCGGGCCTACCTGCGGGCCGTGCGCCTGGGAAGCGAGGAAGGCGACCTTTCGCGCGAGGAAGGCGCGCGCCGGAGAGAGCTCTTTCTTAGGATCCTGCGGGAAAGGCTCGTGGAGCCGGTTTACCAACCCGTGGTGGACTTCGCCTCGGGCACGGTCATGGGCTACGAGGCCTTTTTACGGGGTCCGCGGGACACTCCGTTTTTCGATCCCCTGACGCTTTTGTCCTTTGCCGAGCCAAACGGGCAGGTGTTCACCCTGGAGCGGCTTTTCCTGGAGACGGCCGTGGCCGGGCTGGGCGCCATCGAACCCCGGCAAATGCTGTTTCTCAACATCCACCCGGCCGCCTTCGCCGATCCGAAGTTCACCCCGGCCGGACTGCCCGATCTCCTGACCGAACACGACCTTGGCCCGGAAAACGTGGTCTTCGAGTTCACCGAACGCCAGAGCGCCGGGGACCTGGGCATCATGCTGGAAAAGCTCGCCCCGTATCGGGACATGGGCTTCCGCACGGCCATTGACGACATCGGCACGGGCAGCATGACCCTGCGGACCCTGTGCCGCATCCGGCCGGACTTCATCAAGACCGACGTTTCGGTGGTCGGCGGCATCCACTCCAACCCCTTCAATAGGATGATCGTGGAGACCCTGGTGGACCTGGCCGAGAAGATCAAGGGCCGGGTGATCGCGGTCGGCATCGAATCCGAAACCGAACTGACCTCCCTGGCCTCCATGGGGGTCCAGGCCGGCCAGGGCCACTACTTTTCGCGCCCTCTTTTTCCC
>JBMONM010000091.1:0-14276 GCA_049324675.1 Thermodesulfobacteriota bacterium | reverse complement strand
CCCCCCCCCCCCCCCCCCCCCCCCCCCCCCCCCCCCCCCGGGGTCAGGGGGTCCGGGGGGAATGATTCCCCCCGGTTCTACACGTTTTCTTCCCTCCACCGTGCCCAGGCGTCGCGGGCGCGGGCGGCGTAGAGGGCCTTGCGGTCGGCCTTTTTGTTGCGGCCGGGCAGGGCCGGCGAGAGGCCGAAATTGACGTTCATGGGCTGGAAGTGCCTGGCCTCGGTGCGCAGGTGTGAAAGCAGGGCGCCCATGGCCGATTCGGGGGGAGGCGGGGGCAGGTAACGGTTGCGGAGCCTGGCGGCCAGATGCAGCCCGAGCCACAGGCCGCAGGCGGCGGATTCCACGTAGCCTTCGACGCCGGTGATCTGGCCGGCGAGATAGACGCCGGGCCGGGCGAGCAGTTCCAGGCAGGGGGAGAGGGTTTTGGGGGCGTCCACGAAGGTGTTGCGGTGGATGCTGCCCAGGCGGACGAACTCGGCGCGCTCCAGGCCGGGGATGGTGCGGAAGACGCGCTGCTGTTCGGGGTAGGTGAGCTTGGTCTGGAAACCGACCATGTTGTACATGGTGCGGGCGGTGTTTTCCGGGCGCAGTTGGACCACGGCGAAGGGGCGTCGGCCGGTTCTGGGGTCGGTCAGGCCCACGGGCTTAAGGGGGCCGAAGGCCAGGGTCATTTCGCCGCGTTCGGCCATGGTTTCGATGGGCAGGCAGCCCTCGAAGTGCTGGTGGGTCTCGAACTCGCGGGGTTTGACCTTGTCGGCGGCCACAAGATCGGCCACGAAGCGGCGGTACTGGGCTTCGTCCAGGGGACAGTTGAGGTAGTCGCCCTCGCCCTCCTCGTAGCGGGAGGCCCGGAAGGCGACGGACAGGTCGATGGAGGCGGCGTCCACGATGGGGGCGATGGCGTCGTAGAAGAAGAGGCTGTCCGTGCCGATGGTCCGGGCCAGGTCGCGGGCCAGGGCGTCCGAGGCCAGGGGGCCGGCGGCCAGGACCACGGCGTCCAGGCCGGCCAGGGCCGGGTCGTCGAGGGTCCGGATTTCGCGGCGTTCGAGGCGGATGCGGGGTTCGGCCAGGATGCGGGCGGTGACGTGGGCGGAAAAGAGTTCGCGGTCCACGGCCAGGGCCTTGCCGGCCGGCACGGCGGTCCGGCGGGCCGCGTCCATGATCAGGCTTCCGGCCTCGGCCATCTCGATCTTGAGCAGGCCCACGGCGGCGTGCGGGTCGTCGGAGCGCAGGGAGTTGGAGCAGACCAGCTCGGCCAGGTTTTCCGAGGTGTGGGCCGGGGAGAAGGTCCGGGGCTTCATCTCGAACAGGGCCACATCCGCGCCCGCGCGGGCCAGGGCCATGGCGCACTCGCATCCGGCGAGTCCGGCGCCGACGATTCCGACGCGCATGAAAAACGCTCCTGTCCGCCCCGGCGGGGCGGCGAAAAGGTGACGGTTCGGGGCGACGCCCTGCCGGGCAGGGCGGCCGGGGGGCGGATCAGCCCTTGAGTTTGGCCGCGATGGTCGCCAGATGCCGGCCCTGGAAGCGGGTGGCCTCCAGTTCGTTTTCCGAGGGCATGCGGCCGCCGTCGGGACCGGCGATGGTGGTGGCCCCGTAGGGCGAGCCGCCGGTCATCTCGTCCACCCTGGACTGTCCGGCGAAGGTATAGGGCAGTCCGACCACGACCATGCCGTGGTGCAGAAGGGTGTGGATGAAGCTGACCAGGGTGGTTTCCTGGCCGCCGTGCTGGGTGGCGGTGGAGCAGAACACGCCGCCGGGTTTGCCCACCAGGGCCCCTGTGGCCCACAGGCCGCCGGTGGCGTCCAGGAACTGGCGCATCTGGCCGCACATGTTGCCGAAGCGGGTGGGGGTGCCGAAGAGGATGGCGTCGGCCTGGGCGAGTTCGTCCAGGGTGCATGTCGGAACCACGCGTAAGGCCTTCTGGGCTTCGGCGGCCCCCATCTTCTCGATGACCTCGGGGGGAAGGGTTTCGGGAACGCGGCGCAGGACCGCCACGGCGCCGGGAACCTGATCCACGCCCTCGGCGGCGGCCTGGGCCAGGGCGCTGACGTGTCCGTAAAGGGAATAGAAAACGACGAGCACGTTCATGGCCTTACTCCGGTTTCAGGATGGCGATGAAAACGGATGGTATCCCGGCGGGCGGGCCGGGGCAAGCGAAACCCGGGGAAGGCGCCCGGACGGAACCCGTCGGCTATTGCGGTGGGATCTTGAGGACCTGTCCCGGTTTCAGGTGATCCCTGTCGGCCAGGGCGTTGTATTCGGCGAGTCTGGCGAGGTTCACGGCATGTTGTTTGGCGATTTTTCCGAGGGTGTCGCCCTTGGCCACGGTGTAGGTGGAGGCGGGAGCGGCGGGCTCCGTTGCGGCCTGGTCGGCATGGCCATCCGCCGGGGTGTTCGGAGCGGGAGCGGCGGACGGCGGGGCGATGGCCGGCTCGGAGGGGGACGGCCGGGAGGGCGGCGGCGTGACCGGGCCGGCGGCGACGGCCGGGTCCGTTGTGGCCGGGCGGCTGGAGGACGGTTCGGCGGGCGTCTCGGGCGTCTTGGGGGCCGGAGCGGCCTGGCCGCCGGCGCGCGGCGACGCGGTTGCAGGCTTCGGTTCGGCCAGTTCCGGGTCGTCGGAGATTTCCCGGAAGGAGAGGGT
This sequence comes from Thermodesulfobacteriota bacterium, assembly GCA_049324675.1. Classification (GTDB taxonomy): domain Bacteria; phylum Desulfobacterota; class Desulfovibrionia; order Desulfovibrionales; family Desulfovibrionaceae; genus Desulfolutivibrio. The sequence continues at coordinate 11,632 of JBMONM010000091.1, read as the reverse complement.
CCGGCCTTTGCGGCGTTCCTGCTCCTTTCTGATGACGATGTATTTTTGCCGGGCCGCGTCGTATTCCTTCTTGACGGTTCTGGCGGATGCGCCGGACCCGCCCCGCAGGGCCTCCGCGTAGCGCGCCCGGGTCTGGCGCAACTGTTCCAGGGCCATCGTCTGCTCCTGGGCGAGCAGGTCGTCGTTGATGTAGGCGACGTTTATTTCATAGGCGGGATATTTCGCGCATCCGGCCCCGAAAAGGGTCAGGGCCGCACAAAGCAGGGCACAAAGGAGGAATGGGCGGTTCGCCATACAGGGGGTCTTCCGTGAAATTGGGGATGGTGCCGGTGTTACGGGCTGGCCCGTCGCGCCGGCCGGTACGCAGATAGCATCACCCGGGTGGGGCGTAAAGTCCGGGGCCGAAGGGATCAGTCGAGCATGAACCGGAGCGGGTCGACCGGCTCGCCGTTGACCTGGACCTCGTAGTGCAGATGGGTTCCGGTGGTGCGGCCGGAATTGCCGGAATAGGCGATGAGCTGGCCGCGCCTGACCTCCTGGCCGGGGGTGACGACGGCCGACTTGAGATGGCCGTAGAGGGTGCTTATGCCGAAATCGTGAACCACGACCACGACCAGACCGTATCCCCGCTGATACTCCACTTCCGTGACCCGTCCCGCGCCCGGGGCGTGGACCGGGGTGCCGTGGGGGGCCTTGATGTCCACGCCGTTGTGGAAGTCGGGCCGCCTGCCGAAGGGGGAACGTCTGGGGCCGAATCCGGAGGTGATGTAGCCGCGCATGGGCCACAGCGAGGGTCTGGCCTCGAACTCCAGTTTCTTTTCCCGCAGGGTGTTGCGAAGCTGCTGCTGCAGAATCTCCTGCATGGCGATTTCCTGGCCCAGGTATTCGATGAACTCGTTCATCCTGCGCACCAGGGCCCCCTGGCGGGAGAAATACAGGCCCGAGGAGGCCGCCAGATCGGGTCCGGGCGCGCCCACGCCCGCGGGCGCGGCGTTTTGGGCCGGATTGAAGGAGACCATGACCCCGAGTTTTTTGTTGAAGGACTCGATGCGGGTCACCTCGGCCTCGACCCGCTCCATGCGCTCCTTGAGCCGCAGGGATTCGGATTTCTGCTCGGCCAGGGCCCCGCGCCGCTCCTCGTTGTGTCGCAGAAGCGCGGTGTGGCCCGCGTAGTATTTCCACAGGGCGATGTTGAGCGCGGCCAGGACGGCCAAAAGGCAGGCGGGAACAAGGATGAGCCACCCCCGGAGGGTGATCAGGCGGGTCGCTCCCTTGTTGCGCCGAAAGAGGAATATCTGGTATCCGGATTTGAGCATGTTCCGGCCGGGTCGGCGCGGTGTCGCGCCGGATCGTGTCGGCGTCGGCCGGGCCTTCCCGGACCGGCCGCGCCTATCCCCCGGGGCGTTCCCCGGGGCGTGCCGCTGAAACGACGAATGCCCCCTATACAGAAGAAAAATGCGAAGGGCAATCCCGGCCCGGCCCGGCTTGTCCGGGATTTCACGAGATCGCGCCTCGTTGCGTTGCTTTTCTTGCGAAACGAAGGCACAAAGGGGCATCGCTAACCCCGTATCCGGAATCAGGCCATGAAATTCATCCCGGACATTCCCGAGAGAATCACGCAGCGTTCCCTTTTTTCCTGGGTGTGGACCAGCAATATGAAACTTCAGGGCATCTTGCTGGTGGTCATCGTGGTTACCGTGGGGGCCCGCGTCCTGCCTCTGGAGATGCAGAAGAAGATCATCAACCAGGCCATCGGCCTGCAGAAGCTCGACCTGTTGCTCATATACTGCGGCTATTACCTTGCCGCGGTGGTGACCGCGTCCGGGCTGAAGCTGGTCATCAACACGTTGCAGACCTACATCGGACAACAGTCCCTGGCGGATCTGCGAAAGAAACTCTACGCTCACATCCTGACCCTGCCCATGCCCTTTTTCCGCAAGGCCTCGCCGGGCATGGTGGTCCAGTCCCTGGTGTCCGAGGTGGCCAATACCGGCGAGTTCGTGGGGCAGGCCATCGCCGTTCCGGTGACCAACCTCCTGACGCTTCTGGCCTTCGCCACCTACCTGTTCTACCTCAATCCCCTGATGGCCCTGATCAGCATGGCCCTGTACCCCGTGGCCATCGTGGTCATTCCCTTCCTGCAGAAGCGGGCCAACACCGCCAACAAGGAGCGGGTGGACACGGGACGCAAGCTGTCCACCATGATCGGGGAGACCGTGTCCGGCATCCACGAGGTGCACGCCAACGCCAGCTTCAACCTGGAAAACCGCCGCTACGCCGGCTTCGTGGACAGGCTGTCCCAGGTGCGGGTGGTCTGGAACCTGTACAAGTACGCCATCAAGGTCTCCAACAATTTCTTCCAGAGCCTGGGGCCCTTCGTCCTGTTTCTGGTGGGCGGCTACCTGGCCATCAACGGCCGTTTCGACCTGGGCGCGCTGGTGGCCTTTCTGTCGGCCAACGAGAAGCTCTACGACCCCTGGAAGGAATTGATGGACTTCTATCAGGTCTATCAGGACGCCAAGGTCAGCTACGGCCGGATCATGGAATATTTCGAGGGCGCGCCGGAATTTCCCCTGGAACCGGATCCCCCGCGCCCGCCCCTGGCCCTGGACGGGGCGGTCGCCGTGCAGGACCTGGTCATGGAGGTCCCGGGCGGCATCCAGTTGCTCAAGGGGGTGTCCCTGGACGTCAAGCCCGGCGAACAGGTGGCCCTGGTGGGCTACTCGGGTTCCGGCAAAAGCACCCTGGCCCTGTGCATCTGCCAGCTCAACAAGTATTCGGCCGGCCGGGCCGCCCTTTCCGGCTACGACATCGAGATCACCCCCAAAAGCGACATCGCGGACAACATCGGGGTGGTGGCCCAGCACCCGTTCATCTTCGAGGGCACCATCGGGGACAACCTGCTGTATTCCCTAAACGCCCGCCGCGCGGCCCACGGCGTCGAGGGCGAGGAGGGCCTGCCGAGCCTGGACCGGATCATCGAGGCCATCCAGCAGGTGGGGCTTTTCCAGGACGTGCTGCGTTTCGGCCTGAACACCGTGTTCAAGAAGGGCCGCAAGGAGAACCTGGTCAAAAAGATCGTGCACATCCGGGAAAATTATTACCAGGAGCAGGGCGAGATCTTAAAAGACATCGTCGAATTCTTCGACATCGACAAATATCTTTACTACAGCCCCGTCGCGGCCAATATCCTGTTCGGCAACCCCAACCGCGAGGAATACCTGCCGGACAATCTGGCCCGGAACCAAGCGTTTCTGGACTTTCTCCAGGAGGCGGGCCTGCGCCAGCTTCTGGTGCAGCTCGGGCGGGAACTGGCGGCCCGCACTGTGGACATCTTGAAGAACGTCCCCTCCCCGGACGCCTCCTTCTTCGAACAGTCCCCGGTCGCGGTCGACGAGTTCGCGGCCTACGCCGAACTGGTCGACCGTCTGCACCGGGTCAGGCTGCACGAGATCAATCCCGACGAGGAGCGCCGGCTTCTGACCCTGGCCCTGCGCTTCACCCCGGGCCGGCACAAGATCGTGGGACTTTCCAGGATCACCGAGGAACTCGTGCTCCAGGGCCGGGCCATGTTCATGGACCGGATCGGCAAGCAGGACCCCGAGGCCGTGACCTTCTACCGCCGCGAGGATTACATCCATTCCCAGACCATCATGGACAACATCCTCTTCGGCCGCATCCGCACCGAGAATCCCAAATCCCTGGACCAGATCAACAAGAGCATCGTCAGCCTGCTCATCCAGGAGGACATGCTGGAGCGGATCGTGGAACTCGGGCTGGAGTTCCATGTGGGCACCTCCGGCGACCGGCTCTCGGGCGGGCAGCGCCAGAAGGTGGCCCTGGCCAGGGCCTTCCTCAAGGAGCCGCCGCTTCTGATCCTCGACGAGGCCACGGCGGCCCTGGACAACGCCTCCCAGACCCGCATCCAGAACCTCCTGGAATCGAAATGGAAGGGCAAAAGCACGGTCATTTCCGTGGTGCATCGCCTGGATACCATCAAGGGCTTCGACAAGGTGGCGGTGATGAAGGCCGGGCGTATCGTGGAATGCGCTTCCTACAAGGAACTCATGGAGAAAAAGGGGATGCTCTATGAACTCGTCCACGGAACATCAGGGCGATAGCGAAGGAACCTGCGGCTTCACCACCCATCTGGACATCCTCAGGGATGTGCCGTTTTTCACGGGCATGTCCCTGGACGTGATCAAGGTGTTGGCCTACTTAAGCGGGAATGAGTCCTTCCGGGCCGGAGACCATCTGTGCGGCCAGAACGAGATGCTCGATTGCGGGCGCTATGTGATCTGCGGCGAGCTCGAGATCTCCCACGCCCCGGAAGGCGGGGAGCCGGTGGTCCTGAAGACCGTGGGCAAGGGCTTTTTTTTCGGGGGGCTGTCCCTGCTGACCCACGTCAAATCGCTGTATACGGTCCGGGCCGTCAGCGACGGGGATTGCCTGGTCTTAAGCCGGGAAAAGTTTCAGAAGGCCGCGGAGCGCTTCCCGGAGATGCTCCCCAGGGTCCTGGCCTCGGTCGTGGGCCATATGTTCACCTGGGAGGCCGGCGTCCTGGAGTCATGCGGAAACAATCTGCCCGCCCTGAAAGGGATGTACGGATTGACGCTGTTTTAGGCCGGAACTGGCCGCCGGCGGTTGTCGACGGCATCCGGGCGGCAAACGGAATCATGGTGGAACCGTATGGTCGAAGACTTCAAAGATCCCATGGCCGTGTTTTCGGAGTTCATTTCCCGGAAACGTCTCAAGATGACGCCACAACGGCTTCATATTCTTGATGTTTTTCTGCATTCCGCCGGTCACCTGACGGCCGAGGAGCTCTATCGCAAGGTCAAGGAGGGCAACGCCTCCATCGGCCAGGCCACGGTGTACCGGACCGTGAAGCTTCTGGCCGATTCGGGGCTGGCCAAGGAAGTGGAATTCGGCGACGGCGTGGTCCGCTACGAACTCAAATACGGGCAGTCCCATCACGACCACCTCATCTGCGAACGGTGCGGCCGCAACGTGGAGGTGGTGGACGCGGCCATCGAGAAGCTTCAGGAGGAGGTCGCGGCGCGGCACGGCTTCGTGCTCACCGGGCACAAGCTGTATCTGTACGGGGTGTGCCCCGAGTGCCGCAAGGCCGATCCGACCATGGGCTAGGGGGGCGTCCCTGAAAGAATAGGCCGGTATTTTCTAGGAAAAACACCGCGATCCGCCGCGTCCCCGCCGCCCGCGCCGCCCGGGCCGGTCGCGCCCGGGCGCGCCGCGAAGGGACGCCATATGCCGCACAGCCGTATCCTCCTGACGATTCTGGCCCTGCTTCTGGCCGTTCCCGCCGCCTCCCGGGCCGCGGACGCGCCGTTCGTCTTCGGCCTGCTGCTGGTCGGACCCCACAACGACAAGGGCTACAGCCAGGCCCAGTACGAGGGCGGCCGGTACGTCGAGGCGCGCCTGCCCGGGGCCAGGATGATCTCCCTGGACCAGGTCAACCCCACGGACCGCCCCGGACTGACCATCCCCCAGGCCGTGGACGACATGGCGGCCAAGGGGGCGCGGCTGGTCATCGCCGGCTCCGAGGACATGCGCGACGGCATCCTGGAGGCCGCCGCGCGGCACCCGGAGATGACCTTCATCCATGTCTCGGGCGACGACGTATGGACGGGAAAGGCCCCCACCAACCTGGGCAACCTGTTCGCCAGGATCGAATACCCCAAGATGATGGCCGGGTTCGCCGCGGCCATGACCACGAAGACCGGCAGGATCGGCTACCTGGGGCCGCTTGTGAACGACGAGACCAGGCGGGTGGCCAACGCCGCCTACCTCGGGGCGCGCTACGCCTGGGAGCACGTGCGCGGCGAGCGGCCCGAGGCCCTGACCTTCAAGGTGGGCTGGATCGGGTTCTGGTTCAACATCCCCGGGGTGACCTCGGACCCCAACCAGGTGGCCGGGGCGTTTTTCGACGAGGGGTTCGACGTGGTCATCTCCGGGCTGGACGCGCCCGAGGCCCTGATCGTGGCCGGGGCCCGCCGCAAGGCCGGGGCCGACGCGCACGCCCTGCCCTACGTGTACAAGCCGGCCTGCCAGCTTGCGCCCGAGGCCTGCCTGGGCGTGCCCTACTTCAACTGGGGCCCGCCGTTTCTGATCATCGCCCGCGAGGTGGCCGCCGGGACCTACCAGCCGACCTTCGCCTGGCTGCCCCCGGATTTCGCGGACATGAACGATCCGGACACGAGTCCGGCGGGTTTCATGCCCGGCCCCGGGCTTTCGGAAAAGGCCAAAAAGGCCCTCGACATCTTTACGGCCGCGCTCGGGGCCGGGGGACTCGACCTGTACGCCGGGCCGCTTTTCTACCAGGACGGGACGGAGTTCGTGCCGGCCGGCCGCACGGCCACGGACAGGGAGCTGTGGTACTGCCCGCAGCTTCTGCGCGGCATGCAGGGGGCCAGCGGCGCGAAGTAGACTCGCGTCACTGAAAGAATACGGCGGGTTTTTTCAGGGGACGCGGCACGACGAACGGGCGTGCCCGGGGGGAAGAATGCCTCCGGCGGCCAAAGGGCTTCGCCCTTTGGAAACCCGCGGCGGTCCGGGGGGGAAGACAGTCGTGGCGTCAGACCGTTTCCGGCGCGCCGCGCGGGGGTATCGGCATGGCCGACGTTTTCGACCAGATGCTTACGCATATCAGAAAAATTATCGACGCCGGGCTCGACGCCGACGCCGTCATGCGGGTGCTGGAGATTCTGGAGTCCCCGTACGTCTCCAAGGAGATTCTGGAAAAGGCCCGGCTGTACAGCGAGACCCTGCCCAAGGCCGAGGAGCGGCCGTTCACCCCGGAACAACGCTATCTGCATTTTCTGTGGGACGCCTTCGACAAGCTGCCCCTGTGTCTGATCGTGCCCTTTTCCATCCCCTTCCGGCGCATCCTGGCCGAGCGGCTGTTCGCCCGGTGCGGCCGGGCCCTGGTTGTGGAGGAGAACGTGCGCTTCAATTTCGGGCAGTTCCTGTCGGTCGGGGACAACGTGTTTTTCAACCGCAACGTGTTCCTGGACACCAAGGGCGGGGTCGAGATCGGGGATGCGGTGGGCGTGGCCGAGGACGTGCGGGTGTTCACCCACGGCCACGACGAGGCCTCGCACATGACCCGGACGTATGCGCCGGTTCGAATCGGGGCCTACGCCAAGATCTACGGCGGGGCCACGATCATGCCCGGGGTGACGGTGGGCGAGCAGGCCATCGTGGCCTCGGGGGCGGTGGTGACGCATGACGTGCCGCCGAACATGGTGGCGGCCGGGATACCGGCCAAGGTCATCCGGGAGCGGCGCACCGGCGGACGGTCAGGAGAGGAGCTGGAGCACATCTGGTTGTTTTAGCTGTGCTGAGATGGTTATCACCTGACAGCCCCACCCCGGCGGACTAGCTATCAGGTTGTCCCCATATCCCCGTTCTCCTCGCTCGGCCCGGACTCCTTGCCGGGCAAAAGACCTTCAGAAAAACGCCGCAAGCCATCCTCCCGTTCATGCCGCGCCAGACGCGGGCGTTCACGGTTTTCAATGGCGGAACAAGCTTCCAGGCGCCACAGGGCAAATCCTGAGGGTGGTCGCCGCGCGCCGGGTGAGCGCCGTGCGCCGGTCCCGGCGGGATGCGACGTGCCGACGTCGGGCGGTCGCGTGCCTTGACGTGGGGACACGACGTGACTACATTGTGTCCATACGGGGACACGGCCGGGCGGCCTTGGCCCGTGAGACCGTTCAAGGCAGGCCCGCATTCTGTCCATGGGAGGAGGATACCCCCCCGGTCACCTTTGATACCGAGTTCCAACTCGAAGTAATCCACCACATATGAAAAACGACATGATTCGCGTACGGATGGACGCCGAGCTGAAGCAAGGGGTCGAAAGCATCCTGGCGGACCTCGGGCTTTCGCCGAGCGCGGCGATCAATCTGTTTTACAGACAGGTCGTGCTGCATAACGGGTTGCCGTTTCCGGTGAAAATCCCGAGACCGGACACCGGGAAGGCCATCAAGGACGCCCTCTCGGGGGAGAACCTCGAGACCTTTGCTTCTTCAGGGGAACTTTTCAAATCGCTGAAGGAGAAGGCATGCGCTTCAGCTACACCAAAAAATTCAGCAACGACTACGCGCGAGCGGGGAGAAGAGGGAAAGACCTCGGGAAGCTGGACGAAATAATGGAGTGTATCATCCACGACAGGCGGTTGCCGCCGCGCTGCCGCGACCATGAGCTTGTGGGCGACTTCAGGGGCGTCCGGGAGTGCCACGTGATGCCGGATTGGCTGTTGCTGTATTCGCGAAACGCGGACGGCGTGGTGTTCATCGCCACGGGCACGCATTCGGATCTTTTTCGCTGACCAAGTTCTGGCGCGCCGTGGCACATGCCGGGCGCGCCGTGTCTTCTCGAGCCTTACGGCCGGGGTTCCGGCTCCACGCCCACGGCAAGGCGTTTGCCCATGGCCCGAAACGCGGCCTCCATCTGGTCCAGCCGTGAGGCGTGCCGCAGGTCGAACAACCGGTCCACCTGCGGGGCGTGAACGGAAAGAAGCCGGGCCAGGTCGGCCTTGCGCAGGCCGGCATCGCGCATGGAGCAATACAGCCCGACCTTGATTTCCGTTTGCAGACGCAAGTGCACGTGGGGAGACGCCGTGGCCGCGCAGCCCGGCGGAACGTCCCGGCGTTTGGCCATGCGCGCGGCCAGAGCCTCCTCGATGGCGTCCTCGACGTGGATCAAGGCCTCGCGCTCGTCTTCCCCGAACGTGGTGACCTCGGGCAGGTCGGGGCAGGTGGCCAGAAATGTTCCATTGTCGTCGCGCACAAGTTCGATCCGATACGCCAGCATGTCCGTTTCCCCGCGTGGACCAGGGGAAGACCCGCCCTTCCCCCGAGCCCTTAGTCTTTCAGTCCCAGGTCTTTCTTGATTTTTTCCACGAGACCGGTTCCCAACACACGGCCCTGTCCGTGCATGGGCAACTGCGAGATCCGGTCGCCCAAAATCACCGTCAGATGTCCGCTGCCGCCCTTGTGGCTCTCGAAGAGGCAGCCCCGTTTCGTAACCAACGTTTGAACTCTTTGGCGTTCACATCCGGACCTTCACGGGCGTCCGCCCAGAGATTGCGGTTCGGGGTGCTCCGCAAGAAAAAATACGAGTTTTACAGCAAAAGTCAACAGAAGTGTTGTGTCGGTGCGGCCCGTCACCATCCCGCCTCCGCCATGTGCTGCGCGAAATACCGCCCGGCCACGCACTTCGCGGCGGCCACGGCCGTGAAAGTAATCAGTTCCGGGGCCGAGATCGGGCCGTTGAACTCGCCCAGGTGCGGCCCCCGTGGGGAAAGGCCATGCCTGGCATGCCCCTGTCGCCGAACCCGCCGCGCGGTGACATCTCCTTCTCTTACAGGCTGTGACAGATTTCCACGAAAACCCCGGGCCGTTGCTCTTTCGGGCACGGGGTGATCGAAATGGTGACATTCTCCCCGAGCCGGTTGATCCACTGCATGAGGCGGTCGGACGTGACGAGGCGAAGATGGCCGCGCAGAATCTTCGACAGATTCGACTGGTCCTCGCCGAAGATTTCCGCCGCCTGCTTCTGGGTCAACCCCCGGTCCTTGATAAGCTGGCTTACGGCGGAGATGAGCCGCGATTTTTGCAGTTTCAGTTCCGCATCGGGATGCCCCATGTCGTCAAACACGTTGCCGCTGCCATAGAATGCTTCCGAGTTGTCGGCCATGACGTTCTCCTCGCTTCCGGATGGCAATGACCGCCGATATGTGTCGCGGCGTTGCCGTATCGCTTTCGCGTTCAGGACACGTCTTCATTCCTGGCGCGTCCGATCCTTTGCTTGATAATGGCCTTGTCGTTTTTCGGGTGGCCCTTTCCGGATTTTGATTTCTTTTTGAACGTATGCAGGACATAGACCCCTTTTTTCAAACCGAGCAGGAAGATAAGCCGGTAGGTGTCCGTATTGTAATCCTCGCCGATTTCGTACACGCCCGGCCCATACTCGGGAAGCGGCTTGACGGAATCCGGCATGTTCCCGCCCTGGACTTCATCCAGGTCGTGTCCCAGAACGTCCTGAACGTCTTCGGGAAACGTGCGTTGATTTTTGAGACTGTCTCCCAGCCAGATGGCGATCCTGACATTCTGGATGAGCCTGACCATGGAAAGTCCTCTGCTTGGTGATGAAGCAGCGTCCTCGTGACGGAATATAGGTTGATTTTGACCATCGTCAAGGAGAATGGTGAAATTATACCATGGCGTCATCCGGATGCTGGGCAACGGGGCGTTCCCGTCATGTGCTGCGCGAAATACCGCCCGGCCACGCACTTCGCGGCGGCCACGGCCGTGAAAGTAATCAGTTCCGGGGCCGAGATCGGGCCGTTGAACTCGCCCAGGTGCGGCCCCGTGGGCAGGGCGATGTCCCGCTCGCCGCGCCGCAGGCGCGCCGCCTCCTCCGGCGGCAGACCCCGCCCGGTCAGAAAGGCCGCAAAGGCCGCGTCGTCCATGGCCTCCTGGTCCGCCACCCGCACCATCTCCACCATGTGCCGGTCCACCCCCATCTCCTCCACCAGCCGGCCGGCCAGGGCCTGCGCGTCGAAGGGCGGGTCCCCTGCGGCGGGACGCCCGGTAAAGCCCTCGAAATAGGCCGTAAAGATCGCGGCCAGACCCGCGGCGAAAAGATCGGGATCGAACAGTTCCCGGGCGTCCACGGGCCGGCCGTCGGCCGCGAGCCCCACCCGGTCCGGGTCCTTGAACCGGAAATAGCTCCCGGCCACGAGCGCCAGTCCCAGGAGGTGGTCGCCCACGCTCCGGTACAGCGCCGTGTCCGGCCCCTGGTGGGACGCAAAGTGCTCGAAGTCGCGCGGCCCGGTGGTCCCGAAGTTGGGGAAGCGGGTGGAAGAAAGCCAGCGGTCCAGGCGGCCCATGCGCCGCCAGTCGTACAGGCCGGCGTCGGCCCGGCGCTCGCGCTGCACCCGGTTGTGGAAAAGGGGGATGACGGCCGTGTGCACGATGCCATGGCCCGCGAGGCGGCCGAAGAGCAGGGCGTTTCGGGCCAGGACCTCGAGCAGTTCCCCGCCGGACAGGCCGCCCCGCGGCCCGTGCTCGTTGGGATAGGAGAAATAGTCGGCCCGGGCCGTGTAGGCCATGGCCAGGCCCGCGCCGGGCCCCTGGGCCAGGGCGGCGGGAGCGAGGCCGGCCCGGCCAAGCGGCGCGTCTTGGACTCTGAACACAGGACGGCCGGCCACCAGGATGGGTCGGGGGACGTGGAAGGGCGCGGGCATATCCGGGGCCAGGACGGCCAGCCGCTCCATCCAGCCCGCCTCCAGGGCCAGCCCGGCCGGGTCCTCGCCACGGCGCGCGAATTTCACCGCGAACACGGTCCGGCCGTCGGCCAGGGGCGCAAGCAGCGTGCGTCCGGCCCGGGACAGGCCGGCCGGCGCGGTTCGCGCCGGGCCGGGCGGGGCGTCGGGAACCGGGACCGCTTCGGCCAGGGCGAACAGGTCGTTCCAGGACACCTCGGGGAGGTCGTCCCCGGGGTCGGGTTCGGGCGGGGCCGGGCCGCGCAGGCAAAGGGGCAGGGCCCCCACGGCCTCGGACGCGGCCATACGCGGCTTGCCGGGCCGGGCCAGGGCCGCGTCCAC
>JBMONM010000090.1:0-14301 GCA_049324675.1 Thermodesulfobacteriota bacterium | reverse complement strand
GTCGTCGAGGACTACCGGTCCATCCATCCCTTCTCCCCGGCGCAGATCGCCGCCTGGGTCGGGGAATTCGCCTCCCGCCGGGACTGGCTGGCCGGCCTGGGCATCCGCTATCTGGTGGTGGTCGCGCCCAACAAGCACTCCATCTATCCGGAGAAGCTTCCCGCCCGCCTGCGCCGGGCCGGCGACGTCTCCAGGACCGATCAGCTCGTGGCCGGGCTGCGGCGGGCCGGGGTGGACGTCCTGGATCTGAGGCCCACGCTCCTGGAAGAGAAAAAGAACCGGCAGGCCTACTACCGCACGGACAGCCACTGGACCCCGCACGGGGCCTACGTCGCCTACCGGGCGATCGTGCGCGCCCTGTCCGGCTGGTTCCCCGGGCTCGCGGCCGGGGACCCCCACGCCTACGACATGGCCGACAACCCCACAGCCCAGGGCGGTCTGGCCGCCATGCTCGGGCTCGTGGATCTCTTTCCGGAGACGATCTTCGTGTACGCCCCGCGCGACGGATTCCGGTCGCGCCGCGTGGACGCCTCCGGGGCGGGCGATCCCGGGGACTTCCAGCCGGCCGAGACCTACGAGCATCCGGACCCGGCCCTGCCCCGGGCGGTCGTCTTCCGCGACTCCTTCTGCCAGGAACTCATTCCCTTTTTGTCCGAGCACTTTTCCCGGGTGGTCTACCGGTGGCCCTTCCCCTCCAACCCCAGGCAGATCCGCCTGTTCGAGAAGCGCATCGTGGAACGCGAAAGGCCACAGGTGGTGGTGGACGAGTTCGTGGAGCGCTATTTCACCCAGTTTCCCCCAGGCGTCCCGTACTGACCCGGCCGCACGCGGCCCCTCTTTTCCCGGCGCCGCCCGAAGGGTATGGGTGCGGCAAAAAAGGGGCAGAACATGGAACACATCCGGGCCTTCATCGGCATCCCCCTGCCGCCCGCCTATCAGGACGGCCTGGCCGCGCTGGGGCCGGCCCTGGCGGCCGCGGCCCCGTCCGGGCTGGGGCTGACCCGCCCCGGGGCGTGGCACCTGACCCTCAAATTCCTGGGCGACATCCCCCGGCAGGGGCCGGGGGGCGTCGAGGCCGTGGCCCGGACCCTGGAGGGCGTTGCCTGGGAGGGATTTGCGCTTCGGGGGGGCGGGGGCGGCTTTTTTCCGGGGCCGGGCCGGCCCCGGGTGGTCTACGTGGGGCTGGCCGAGGGGGGGCCGGCCTGCCGGGAACTGGCCGCCCGGGTCGAGGCGGCCCTGGCGCCCCTGGGCGTTGCGCCGGAGGGCCGGGCCTTCACCCCGCACCTGACCGTGGCCCGGGTCCGGGACGACCGGGGCCGCCGTAAAGGCCGGGGAAGCTGGGACGAGGTGGCCGGGCGGCTGGCCGGGGCCGTGTGGCCGCGATGCGCGGTGGACAGGTTCGTCCTGTTCCGCAGCGTTCTCGGGCCTCGGGGGCCCCGCTACGAGGTCCTTCGGGAATTCCTGGCGGGGGGTGGGCGCGTGACGGCCGGGGCCGGTGAGGCCGGCCGGTCATGATGCGGGGGCCGGGCATCCGTGCGGACACCCGGCCCGAAATGGCGCGGGACTAGATGTAATCGCCCCGGTTGAACTTGATCTTTTCGGTCACGGCCATGACTTCGAGCTCGTTGACCAACGATCCCATGTTCGGGTTTTCCTGGTCCATGCCCGGCCAATCCTGCTTGAGCTTCTGCACGCCGCTTTCGATATGCTCAAGCACGCCGTAGGCCTGGCGCAGGCCGCCTCCCTGCTCGCTTGCGGCGAGCTGATCGGCATAATTTTCCCATTCGGTCAGCAAGCTGTCCACGTTTTCCATGGCCGTACGCTCTTTTTCGGTCAGGTCCGCAGTCGGGGCCGTTCCCTCGGCCTCGATCAGGGAGGCGATTTCAAGCATCCCGCCGTCGATGGGTGGGACGGCCGTCTGCGCCGTCCCCTGGGCCTCCGTGCCCTGGACTTCCCGGGCCAGGATGTCGCCGAAGACCTCGGCATCCGAGGACGTCCGGTTCCGCTCCTGGGATTCGGCCTGCTGGAGAGCGCTCGTGGTATCCTGCGTTATCTTCATGGCCCTCACCTCGTTGCGACGTTTTGCCTTTTTCTAGCAATTTGCCTGCCAAAGGCAGATGCGCATTCTTCTTTTGAAATCATTGAGCTTTTATTTTCGGCCAGGGGGAAGCATTTTCCCGGTCCGTACGGCCCGGACGGTTTCCTCCACATATAGGCCCTGACGGCCGGCTTGTCCATTTTCGATGAATTGGACATAAAAAACGTGCCGTGCGATGATCTCTTCGGCGGATGGGACCGGAACTTTACGCATGCCTGTCCGAAAACCGGAAAAGGAGGCGTGATCATGGCCGAGATCAAAAAGATTCTGTGCGCCGTGGATTTTTCCGAACACAGCCCCCGGGTGGCCGACTTCGCCGCCACGCTGGCCCGCGGTTTCGGGGCCGAGGTGTTGTGCCTGTACGTGGCCCCGTCGCTCAGCGAATACCTGGGCTTCCATGTGCCCCCCAGTTCCATAGAGAATTTCGTGGGCGAGATCGTGGCCGGCGCGGACACCACCATGGAGGAGTTCGTGGCCAAGCGCTTTGAGGGCGTGGTGTGCACCGGCAAGGTGCTCACCGGCTATGCGGCCGAGGAGATCCTGGCCGCGATCGCAAGCGAGAAGGCCGATCTCCTGGTCATGGGCACCCATGGCCGCAAGGGCATCGACCGCATCCTGTTCGGGTCCGTGGCCGAGAAGGTGGTCAAAAGCGCCACCTGCCCGGTGCTGACCGTCCGTCCGCTGGCCGAGGCGAAATAGCGGCCCGAGGCCAAGGCGGCCTGGGGCCTTTACCCGCCGGGACTTAGCGGATAGTCTTCGCCCCTCGTGCGACGTCCATACCATGCGGGGGGCTTTTTCATGTCCGACGAACCCTTTGTCCGGGACGAGGTGCGCGGGTTCACACCCTATTCGCCCGGACTGTCCATCGACGAGATCAAGGAAAAATACGGCCTGGACCGGGTCATCAAGCTGGCCAGCAACGAGAACCCCCTGGGCGTCTCGGCCCTGGTGACCCGGGCCCTGACCCGCAAGGCGGGCCACGTGTTCCGCTATCCCCGCTCGGGCAATCCGGCCCTGGTCGCGGCCATCGCCCGGGCCTTCGGCCTGGACCCGGCCGGGGTGGTCACCGGCAACGGCTCGGACGAGGTCATCGACCTTCTGGTGCGGGTCACGGCCAGGCCCGGGGCGGACAACGTGGTGGCCTTCCGGCCGTGCTTCTCCATCTACGTCCATCAGACCCGCCTGTGCGGGGTGACCCTGCGCCGGATTCCCCTTCGCCAGGATTTTTCCTTCGATTTCAAGGCCCTGCTCGGGGCCGTGGACGAAAACACGGCCCTGGTCTTCGTCACCAACCCGGACAACCCCTCGGGGCACGCCGTGCCGGCCGACGAACTGGCCGAACTGGCCGGAAAACTGCCGCCACGGGCCGTCCTGGTGGTGGACGAGGCCTATGCCGATTTCGCCGAGCCGGCCGGCCGGTACACCCTTTTGCCCCGCCTTCGGGACCTGCCGAACGTGGTGGTCCTGCGCACCTTTTCCAAGATGTACGGGCTGGCCGGGCTGCGTCTGGGCTTCGGGGCCATGTGTGCGCCCCTGGCCGACTACCTGCGCCGGGTGCGGCTGCCGTTCAGCGTGAACCTTCTGGCCGAGGCCGCCGGGCTGGCCGCCCTGGAGGACGCCCATTTCCTGGCCGCCACCCGGGAGACGGTGCTTCGCGGCCGCGAGTCCGTGTCCCGGGAGCTGACCCGCCTGGGCTGCCGGGTGTATCCGTCCATGGCCAACTTCCTCATGTTTTTGCCGCCGCGTCCGGCCGCCGGGGTCTTCGAGGAGCTCTTGCGCCGGGGGATCATCGTGCGCCCCCTGACCAGCTACGGGCTGCCGGACCTGCTGCGGGTGAGCCTGGGCTCCGACGAGGAGAACGCGGCCTTCCTGGAGGCCATGGGGGAGATCGTGGGCCATGGGTGAGACGCGGCTGGTGGTGACCATCGACGGTCCGGCCGGGGCGGGCAAGACCACCCTGGCCCGGCGCGTGGCTGCGGCCCTGGGCGTGGCCTACATGGATACCGGGGCCATGTTCCGGGTGGCGGCCCTGCGCCTGGGTCCGGGGGCCGGGAAACGGCCGGGCCAGGACATCCGCGAGGCCCTGTCCGGGCTGACCTTTTCCCTGCGCGGGGCCGGGGCGGATACCGAGCTTCTGGCCTGCGGCGAGCGCGCCGGGGACGAGATCCGCACCGAGGCCGTGGGCTATCTGGCCTCCACCCTGGCCACGCTGCCCGAGGTGCGGGCCTTCTTGCGCGACGCCCAGCGGGACCTGGGACGGCGCGGGTCCCTGGTGGCCGAGGGCCGGGACATGGGCACGGTGGTCTTTCCGGACGCGACCCGCAAGTTCTTCCTGGACGCCGCGCCCGAGGTCCGGGCCGCCCGGCGCACGGCCCAGCTCGCGGCCATGGGCAAGCCCGCCGACCAGGCCGCGATCCTGGCCGACATCCTGCGCCGCGACGAGCAGGACCGGAACCGGGCCGAGGCCCCCCTGCGGCCGGCCCCGGACGCGGTGATCATCGACACCTCGGGGCTGGACGTGGACGGGGTGTTCGCCGCGATCATGGACCGCATCGGACCGCGGGACCGCCGGCCGGCGGGAGGCGCATGACCGACGCCTGGGACATCGTGCTGCATCTGGACCGCCACGTGGCGGCCGTAAGCGCGGACTACGGCCTGTGGTCCTATGTTCTGCTTTTCGGGGTGGTCTTTGCCGAGACCGGGCTGGTCGTGACCACGATCCTGCCCAGCGACACGGTGCTGTTCGCGGCCGGGGCCATGGCCGCCAAGGGCATGTTCCCGCTGTGGGCGCTGTATCCCGGCTTCTGCCTGGCGGCCTTCGCCGGGGACGCGGCGGCCTATCTGGCCGGGGTTTTCCTGGGGGACCGGTTCGTGTCGCGGGGAAAGGTCCCCTTCGTGAGCCCCGAGGCCCTGGCCAAGGCCCACGAGTATTACGCCCTGCACGGGGGCATGACCGTGGTCGCGGCCCGGTTCGTGCCCATCCTGCGGCTGGTCGTGCCGCTGGTGGGCGGGGTGGCCGGGATGGCGCTTCCGCGCTTTCTGGCCTTCAACGCCCTGGGCAAGGCCGTATGGGCGGCGATCTACGTCTTCGGCGGCTATTTCTTCGGCCGGATTCCCTGGATGGAAAAAAACTTCGCCGTGGTCATCCTGGTGGCCATGGGCGCGCCGTTTCTGGCCGCCGGGCTGCGGGTGTCCTACCTCTTCTGGCGCCAGGCGACCCGCAGGCCCAAGGGCTGATGGGGCTCCCCCCTTACCAGAAGTCTTTGGAAGGGGGGCCCGGGGGGAGAACCTTTCTTCAGAAAGGTTTCCCCCCGCTCCTTACTCTTCCCTCTTTCCCATCTCCCTCTTGTCCACCACCCTTTTCACCTTGCCCTCGGCGCGCTCCAGGCTCTTGGGTTCCACCAGCCGGACCCGGAAGGCCACGCCCAGTTCCGAGGCCAGCCGGCGTTTCAGGCGCTCCACCAGATTCTGGTGCTCGCCGATGCGGTCGAAGAACACCGTCTCCGTGGCCTCGACCTCCACGGTGGCCTCATCCAGGGCCCCGGCGCGCTCCACCACCACCCGGTAGTGCGGAGTGGTGCCCTCCACCTCCAGGATCACGGCCTCGATCTGGGAGGGGAAGACGTTGGTGCCCCGGATGATGAGCATGTCGTCGGTGCGCCCGAGGATGCGGCTTATGCGTCGGAAGGCGCGGCCGCAGGGGCAGGGTCCGGGCAGGACGCGGGTCAGGTCGCCGGTGCGGAAGCGGATCATGGGGAAGGCTTCCTTGGTCAGCGTGGTCAGGACCAGTTCGCCGACCTCGCCCTCGGCCACGGGGTCGCCCGTGGCCGGGTCCACGATCTCCATGAGGAAATGGTCCTCGCTGACGTGCATGCCCCGGCGTTCCAGGCATTCCCCGGCAACCCCGGGGCCCATGATCTCGCTGAGGCCGTAGTTGTCCGTGGCCGTGAGCTTGAGGCGCGATTCGATCTCGGCGCGCATGGCCTCGGTCCAGGTCTCGGCCCCGAACAGGCCGTGGCGCAGGGACAGGGCGTTGACGTTGATGTCCATGGCCTCCAGGGCGTCGGCCAGATGCAGGGCGTAGCTCGGGGTGCACACCAGGGTGGTGGTCCGGTAGTCCTCCATGATCATGGCCTGGCGGCGGGTGTTGCCGCTGGAGGAGGGGATCACGGCCGCGCCGATGGCCTCGGCCCCGTAGTGGAAGCCGATGCCGCCGGTGAAAAGGCCGTACCCCAGGGCGATCTGGACCACGTCGTCGCGGCCCGCGCCGCCGGCGACGAGCACCCGGGCCACCAGGGAGGACCATTTTTTGACGTCGTTTCGGGTGTAGCCGACCACGGTGGGCTTGCCGGTGGTGCCGGAGGAGGCGTGCAGCCGGACCACCTCGCGCAGCGGCACGGCGAAAAGGCCGTAGGGGTAGCCGTCGCGCAGGTCCTTCTTGGTGGTGAAGGGCAGGCGGCGCACGTCGTCGAGGCTGGTGAACTCGTCGGGATCGATGCCCATCTCCGCGAAGCGTTTGCGGTAGTGCGGGACGTTGCGGGACACCCGGGTCAGGGTGGCCTGGAGCCGCTCCAGTTGCAGGCGGCGCAGGTCCTCGCGGCTGACGGTCTCTTCTTTCGGCTCCCAGTACATAGGCTCCTCGCGCGGCCCCGTGTCGGGGGTTACGGCTTGGGGGACAGGGGGACGTGCTCCAGTTCCAGGGCCAGGGTGCCCACGAAATGGGTGATGGCCTTGCGGAAGCTCCGGTGCACGGTGTCGAAGCGCAGGCCCAGGTGCAGCACGCCGCTTTGGCAGAAGGCGTTGGTGACGTGGGTGAAGATGCTGTAGCTGTTTTTTTCCTCGATGGCGTAGAACTCGAGCTTGATGCGTTCACCGGGCGCGAAGCGGCCGTCGTCGGGGGCGCGGCCGGCGCCGCGCAGGCTCACCCGGCAGCCGCTGGGGGAGATGTCGGAGATGATCGCGGTCAGGGGCGGTTCGCCCTCCCGGTGCAGCGAGGCCGGGAACAGGCAGGGGATGCGCGGCTCCTTGCGCAGTTCCAGTATCTCGACGTGGGGGGGATATTCCAGGAAGAGCAGGGAGGCCGGGTCCACGATGTAGTTCATGACCATGGCCCGAAAGCCGTAGACCGTGCCGGCGTGCACGTAGCGGGCGGTGACCACGTTCTTTTTTCTGGCCTTTTTCTTCATGGAGGTGGTGAAGGGGACGTACAGGATGAGGTAGCCGTCCGGATACAGCCCCACCAGGACGCCGCAGACCCGCTCCTCGCTTCCCGAGAATTCGAGCTGCACCTTGGTTCCCATCTCGATGTTCATCTCCGCCTCCAGCCCGTCGGATCATGAGCGATATCTCGGTGTTCGGACCCTTGCCGGGCGAGGCGTGGCAAAGGCGATGGTCGCGGCGATCGTTTCCCGGGCATGTGTTACGACGCGTCCCTCTCCCGTCCCAGGTAGGCCCGCTGCACGTCGCGGTTGGCCGCAAGCTCCTCGGATGTCCCCTGGAGCAGGATGCGCCCGGTCTCCAGGACATAGCCCCGGTCGGCCACGGCCAGGGCGTTCTTGGCGTTCTGTTCCACCAGGAGCACGGTCAGGCCCCGCTCGTCGCGAAGCTTCACGATGTGTCTGAATATCTCCCGGCATATGGTGGGCGCAAGGCCCATGCCGGGCTCGTCGAGCAGAAGCACCCGGGGTCTGGCCATGAGCGCCCGGCCGATGGCCAGCATCTGCTGCTCGCCCCCGGACAGGGTTCCGGCGGCCTGCTTCCTGCGGTCGCGCAGGACCGGGAACATGGCGTAGACGTCCTCCCGGTCGGCGGCCACCCCGGCCCGGCGGGAGCGGCCGCGCCGGGTGTAGGCCCCGAGCAGGAGGTTGTCCTCGACGCTTAAGGGGCCGAAGACCAGGCGGCGTTCCGGGACCTGGGACAGGCCCCGGCGGACGATGGCGTCCGGGGCCAGGGTGTGGATGTCCTGTCCGTCGTGGACGATGCGGCCGGCGCCGACCCGGACCAGGCCGGAGACCGCGCCCAAAAGCGTGGTCTTGCCCGCGCCGTTGGCCCCGATCAGGGCCACGATCTCGCCCGGGTCCACGTGCAGGGAGACCCGGCGCACGGCGTGGATGCGGCCGTGGAAGACGTCGACGTTCTCAAGGGCGAGCATGATTTCTCCGCAAGGTCCGGGGCGTCAGTCGCCCAGATAGGCGGCCACCACCTCGGGGTTCCCCTGGATCTGGGCCGGGGTGCCCGTGGCCAGGACCGCGCCGAAGGACAGGACGGTCACGGCGTCGCTGATGCCCATGACCAGGTCCATGTCGTGCTCCACAAGGCCCACGGTGATGCCAAGCTCGTCGCGGACCCGGGCGATAAGCGCCGCCAGGGCCTGGGTCTCCCTGGTGTTCAGGCCCGCGGCCGGCTCGTCGAGGAGCAGAAGTGTCGGCTCGGCGGCCACGGCCCGGGCCATCTCCAGAAGCCGCTGGCTGCCGTAGGGCAACTCCCCGGCCAGAAGGTCCTTTTTGTCGGCCAGGCCCACGAAGTCGAGCCTGTCCAGGGCCGCCTCGCGGCAGGCCCGCTCCCCGGCCCGGAAACGCGGGGTGCGCAGGATGCCGTCGAAAATGCCGTAGCGCACCAGGGCGTGGCGGCCGGTCATGACGTTTTCCAGAACCGTCATGTTGGCGAAGACCTCCAGGTTCTGGAAGGTGCGCACCACCCCGGCCCTGGCCCGGGCATGGGGGGGCATGGCGGTCACGTCGCGGCCGGCCAGGGCGATGCGGCCCCGGTGCATGGGGACCATGCCGGTGACCGCCCCCAGAAGCGTGGTCTTGCCCGCGCCGTTGGGGCCGATGAGCGCGGTCACGGTGCCGGCCTCGATGGCGAAGTCCACCTCGATCAGGGCGTCCACGCCCCCGAAGCGCACGCAGGCCTCGGACACGGACAAAAGGGGCGCGTCAGGCATGGCCGGCCCCCCGGGCTCGGACGAGCCTGCGGCGCAGTCCCGAGGCCGCGCCGGCCAGCCCCTGCGGCAGGTACATGACGCACAGGACCAGGATGGCCCCGTAGACCAGGATGTCCACCTCCTCGAAGCCGCGCAGGGCCTCGGGCAGGGCCGTGAGGAAAAAGGCCCCGGCCACGGCCCCCCAGACGCTGGCCATGCCGCCCAGGACGACCATGACCACGAGTTGCACCGAGAAGGTGAACCCGAAGGAGGACGGGGCCACGAAGCAGAGGAAATGGGCGTAGAGCACCCCGGCCACCCCGGCGAACACGGCCGAAAGCACGAACACGAAGAGCTTGTACCCGGCGATGTCCACCCCGGCGGTCTGGGCCGCCCGCTCGCTGGTGTGGATGGCCCGCAGGGCCCGGCCCATGCGCGAGTCGATGAGGTTTAGGGAAAAAAGCGCGGCCAGGGCCAAAACCGCGGCGGTCAGATAATAGTAGGAGCGGTCCGAGTCGAAGGACACCCCGAGCAGGCTCAGGCGCGGGATGCCCACGAATCCGGAGGGCCCGCCGGTGATCCCCACGGTCTCGTTCATGACGATGTGCACGATGATGCCGAAGCCCAGCGTGGCCATGGCCAGGTAGTGGCCGCGAAGGCGCAGGGTGGGGATGCCGATGAGCCAGGCCACCGCGCCCGAGAGGGCCACCCCCAGGGCCATGCCCGCCGGGATGGGCAGGCCGAGCCTGGCCGTGGCGTAGGCCGTGGCGTAGGCGGACAGGCCGAAAAAGGCGGCGTGGCCAAGGGAAATCTGCCCGGCGTAGCCCAAAAGCAGGTTCAGGCCCAGGGCGATAAGGGCGTTGATGGACCCCAGGATCAGGATGTTGATGTAGTATTCGTTGGGGAGAAAGAAAGGGGCCGCGAACAGGATCGCGGCGAAGATCGCGGCCTTGGCCGGGTTTCGTGAGAGCAGGGGCCTCATACCCGCTGCACCCCGGCCTTGCCGAAAAGCCCGGAGGGCCGCACGAACAGAAGCAGCAGAAGGACCACGAAGGCGAAGGCGTCCTTGTAGGCCGAGGACACGTAGCCCGCGCCGAAGGATTCCATGACCCCGATGCACAGGCCGCCCACGGCCGCGCCGAAGGGATTGCCCAGGCCGCCCAGGATGCAGGCCGCGAAGCCTTTGAGGCCCAGCATCATGCCCACGTCGTAGGAGGTCATGGTGATGGGGGCCAGGATCGCCCCGCCCACGGCCCCGGTCAACGCCGACAGGGCGAAGGAGAAAAGCGACATGCGGGTGACGCTTATGCCCATGAGGCTCGCGGCCTTGCGGTCGCAGGCGCAGGCCAGCATGGCCTTGCCGTGGATGGAGGCCGAAAAGAACAGCTTCAGGGCGGCCAGAAGGGCCAGGGTGATGGCCAGGGCCCACAGGCTCTGGGGCTGGATCGCGGCCCCGGCGAAGGCGATGGGCGCGGAGCCGCCGAAGGGCGGCAGGCTGTAGGTGTCCTTGCCCCACACCAGCATGGCCGCGCCGCGCACCAGGATGGACACGCCGATGGTGGCGATGACCAGATTGATGGGCGAGGCGCCCTGGATGGGGCGGATGGTCAGGCGCTCCATGGCCGCGCCCACGGCGGCCGTGGCGGCCACGGCCAGCACGATGGAGGAAAAGAGGTCGAGTCCCAGCCAGGAGCGGAAAAAGACGCTCATCATGCCGCCGAGCATCACGAACTCGCCCTGGGCGAAGTTGATGATGCCGGTGGTGTTGAAGATCATGGTGAACCCGAGTCCGGTCAGGCCGTAGGTGGCCCCCACGGTCAGGCCGGAGACGAGGTATTGGGCGGCGGCGAACATCTTTCGGGGCGGTCCTTGGGGAACGTTTTTTCAGGCGTGTCCGCGAGGCCGTCCCCGGCGCGTCCCGGAGACGGCCTCGCGGAAAACAGGCCGCTATTTGGTCAGGATCTTCCAGTCGCCGCCGGCCACCTCGATCATCACGAAGGCCGAGGCGTCCAGGCCGTTGTGGTCCGTGGGGCTGAAGTTGAAGATGCCGCCCACGCCCACGAAGTCCGTGATCTTCTCCAGGCTGTCCCGGACGGCCTTGGGCTCGGCCGATCCGGCCTTTTTCACGGCCTCGGCGAAGAGCATGACCCCGTCCCAGCCGTGGCCGCCGAAGGTGGACACGGGCTGGTGGAACTTCTCGTCGTACATTTTCGTATAGTCCATGAGGACCTTTTTCTGGGGATCGGAATCCGGAAGCTGGGCGGCCACGATGAGCTTGCCGGCCGGGAGCATGAGCCCCTCGGCGGCCTCGCCGGCCAGTTCGATGAACTTTTTCGAGGCCACGCCGTGGCTCATGTACAGGGGCGTGGTCATGCCCAGCTGCACCCGGTTCTTGGCCACCACGGCCGGACCCGGATTCGTGCCCCAACAGATGACCGCGTCGGGCGAGACGGACTTGATCTTGGTCAGTTGGGCGGTCATGTCCGTGTCCTTGGGGCCGTAGACCTCGTCGGCCACGAGCTCGAAGCCGCCGGCCGGGACCAGTTCCTTCAAAACCTCGCGGCCGGCCTGGCCGAAGCCGTCGGACACGGTCAGGATGGCCAGTTTCTTATACCCCCGGCCCTTGGCGTGCTCCAGGATGCGGGCCACGGCGTGGCGGTCGGACTGGGGATTCTTGAAGATCCACGGGTTGACGGGGCTGACGATCTTTTCGGCGGCCGAAAAGGAGATCATGGGCACCTCGGCCGCGGCCACGCTTTGCATGATGGCCAGGGTGTTGCCCGAGGTCGTGGGCCCGAGCACCGCCACCACCTTGTCCATGCGGATCAGGCGCTGGGCCCCGAGCACGGCCTTGTTCACGTCGGTCTCGTCGTCGAGGATGACCGCCTCGAGCTGTTTGCCCAGAAGGCCGCCGGCCGCGTTGACCTGGTCGACCATCATGAGCACGGTGTTCTTTTCGGGTTCGCCCAGAAACGAGGCCGGCCCGGTCACGGACAACACGGCCCCGACCTTGATGGTGTCGTCGGCCAGGACACGGCCGGGCAGGGCCAGGGAAAAGACGGCAAAGGCCAAAAACGCCGCGAAAGACGCTCGGTTCATGCCTCTCTCCTTACTAAGCGCGGACAGGCGGTGTTTCCCGCGTCCGCGTGGCCGGGCGCGACCGGTCGGGCCGCGCCGTTTCGGGCGGATGTCCCGGGACGGGGTGCGCCCGTCCCGGGGTCGCTGACGCACCTGCCGGGCTACTGGACGATGCTCCAGTCGCCGTTTTTGATGGTGACCATGACGAAGGCGGACTGGTCCAGGCCGTTATGCTCCGTGGGGCTGAAATTGAACACGCCGCTCACCCCCACGAACCCCTTGATCTTCTCCAGGTTGTCCCGGATGGCCTGGGGCTCGGCGGACTTGCCGGCCTCGATGGCCTTCTGCACCAGGGTCAGGGCGTCGTAACCATAGCCGCCGAACGAGGAGGCGGGCTGGCCAAAGGCGGCCTGATAGTCCTTGGCATAGTCCATGAGCACCTGCTTCTGGGGGTCGGAGGCGGGCAGGAGGGGGGCCACGGTGAGCTTGCCGGCCGGCAGGAGCAGCCCTTCGGCGGCGTCTCCGGCCAGCTCGATGAACTTTTTCGAGGCCACGCCGTGGCTCATGTACAAAGGCGTGGCCATGCCCAACTGCACCCGGTTGCGGGCGATGACCGCGGGGCCGGGATTGGTGCCCCAGCAGATGATGGCGTCGGGGGAGGCGGATTTGAGCTTGGTCAGCTGGGCGGACATGTCCGTGTCCTTGGGGCCGTAGACCTCGTCGGCCACGAGTTCGAAGCCGCCGGCCGGGATGAGCTCTTTGAGGACCTCGCGGCCGGCCTGGCCGTAGCCGTCGGACACGGTGATGATGGCCAGCTTCCTGAATCCCTGCTTCTTGGCGTGCTCCAGGATGCTTAAAACCGCGTGGCGGTCGGACTGGGCGGTCTTGAATATCCAGGGGTTGACCGGGGAGACGATCTTCTCGGCCGCGGCGCAGGAGATAAGCGGCACATTGGCGGCGGAAAAACTCTGCATGATGGCCAGGGTGTTGCCCGAGACCGTGGGGCCGAGCACCGCGACCACGTTGTCCTTCTTCAGCAGCCGCTGGGAGGCCAAAACGGCCTTGTTCACGTCGGCCTCGTCGTCGAGGATGATCATCTCCAGGGGCCGGCCGAGGATGCCGCCGGCCGTGTTGATCTTCTCGGCGAGCATGTTCAGGGTGTTTTTCTCGGGCTCCCCAAGAAAGGACGCCGGGCCGGTCACGGACAACACCGCCCCGATCTTGATGGGTTCGCCCCCGGCAAGGGCGTTTGCCGCGACAAGCGCACAGGCCAGGGCCAGCGCGGCGATCAGGTTCGTTTTCATGGACCCCTCCTTGATTCGATAGACACGGTTGTCCTGGACGATGGAGACGAAGAACCGCCACCCCGCATTGGTCGCACCCAGCAAAACGGACCGCACGAAAAGGGAATAGGCCTGCTTACGCGAAATACGGCCGGCGCTCAAGGGCTTGCGCCGAAAACCGCCCGAAAACATGGGCCGGGACGTGTTGAAAGATGGCCGGGTCTCGTTTACCCTGACCCATACTCCGCGCCGTGCGCGTCAACCCGGGAGGAATCCATGCCGCGTCATTACCGCCTCGCCCCCGTCCTGACCGTCCTGGCCGTCGCGGCCCTGATGGCCCTGGCCGTCCCGACGATCGCGCCGGCCCAGGCCGACAAGCCCGCCCCCGCGGCCAAGCCCGAGGGCCAGGCCATCCCGGACACCCCGAAAAAGGAAACGGGCGTGGACGGCCGGCGCACCCCGGTGGCCGTGGAACACGGCGATACGGACGTGGTCGGCACCCGGATGGTCTACCACCTCAAGGAACTCCTGGGCCGCTCCTCGCTCATGTCCCTGACCACCAAGGACGAAAAGAAACTGGTCCTGGCCATCCAGACCCGGACCGAATTCACCGGCCGCCCGGCCGTGAGCTCCATCTACTCCGTGGCCTGGCTCTATTCGGCCAAGGACGGCACCCTGCGCTACTACCTGTCCTCGGATACCGGCATCGTGGACGCGGCCACCCTGGAACAGACCGTGGAGGCCGTTCTGACCAAGACGGACAAGATGGCCGCGACCTACGGCTACCTGTTCCAGTGACTCGGGGCCGCCGCCCCGAACCCCGCTGATTCGGGGCTGCCGCCCCGAACCCCGCCCGGGGGAAATCATTCCCCCCGGACCCCCCGGCTCCGGCCGTTTTTCCCCGGCGCGCCGCGCCGGGG
>JBMONM010000089.1:5407-14480 GCA_049324675.1 Thermodesulfobacteriota bacterium | reverse complement strand
GGCGTTGGACAGCGGATCGGCCGTGGATCTGGCCAATCTGGGACTGTGTCACGATCGTCTGGGGCATGTCGACCAGGCCGTGGGCTGCCTGGAGACGGCCGTGAACCTGGACCCGGATCTCGAATTCGCCAGGCGGCGTCTGGAAGAGCTTTTGGGATAGCGGGTATTTGTCTGATCAATAATTGGACAAATTATCGGAATGTGGTACTTGTGTGCCGCGCCGGAAGGTTTCGTGCTCCTGCGCGGTGGCCGGCGGAACGGGAGTGACAAAAGAGTTCGAGGAAAGAGATTGACAAGACCGCTTCCGGCTTTTAGAAACGCAAAAAATCGGAGACGAAAGTTGCCGGGGAGTGACAGACCCGCGGCTTTCGGGCGGCGGTTGGCACGGCGGTTCCCCGCGTCATCTGACAAGAAACAGCGGATAGCTGTTTTTATGGATGAGGTTGCCCCTGTTTCGGGAGCGGGGCTATTTTGACACCGTCATTACACACAGTGCTCACGGCGTAATGACACCTTTCTCAACATTCAAGGAGGATGCGCATGGCCATTGTTGAATTCAAAGGAAAAACTTTTGATGTCGACGAAGACGGCTTCTTGCAGAAGTTCGAGGACTGGTGTGAAGAGTGGGTCGACTACGTAAAAGACTCCGAAGGCATCAAGGAACTTACCGCCGAACATCGCAAGGTCATCGACTTCCTCCAGGACTACTACAAGAAAAACGGCATTGCCCCGATGGTCCGCATCCTGTCCAAGGTGACCGGGTTCAAGCTGAAGCACATCTATGAGCTGTTCCCGTCGGGACCGGGCAAAGGAGCCTGCAAAATGGCCGGCCTGCCCAAGCCCACCGGCTGCGTCTAGGTCAGCGCTTTTCTCGATTCAAGAAAGGCGGGGAGGTTTCTCCCCGCCTTTTTATGTTTGTGCGCCCGGCTGGCCCGGCGTTGCGTGCAAAATGGGCAGAGGGTGTTCGCGGCCTTGAAGAGGTGGGTCGCTATTTTCCTTTGGCGGGCTGGCCTTTTTTTCCTGTTCCCGCCCCGGGCGGCAGGGCTGTTTGGGGGCGGGCGGCGACCTGTTTGGACGGTGCCCGTTTTTTTGTTTTTTTCTGTTTTTTCCCGGGCAGCTTGCCTTCGTCGGCCATTTTGAAGAGGGCCTTTTTCTTCCCCTCGAAGGTGATGGCCGTCTTGATGGCCGCAAGGCCCATGGCCATGATGCTTAAGACGAGGACCATGCCTTTTTGCAATTGCCATTTTTGACGTTCCACCATGTCGGCCATGGCCAATTGTCCGAAATGCTGCAGCCCGTAAACAAAAAGCGGCACCAGAACCAGGGCCAGGGCCAGCCCGGCAATCTCCATCCACA
Organism: Thermodesulfobacteriota bacterium; assembly: GCA_049324675.1. Classification (GTDB taxonomy): domain Bacteria; phylum Desulfobacterota; class Desulfovibrionia; order Desulfovibrionales; family Desulfovibrionaceae; genus Desulfolutivibrio. Next base: position 13,124 of record JBMONM010000089.1, on the reverse strand, counting down.
TGAAATTCCGGCCCAGAAGCATGACGAAGAATGTCGAATCGCGCACGATGCGCAGACTGACGAGCCTGGCCCGGAGGGTCTTGATGCGTTCGTCCACCAGGGGGAGGGCCTCCTGGCTTTTCCGGAAATTTTCCGGGACACTGAGGATGGTGGTGCGCATCCAGTTCAGTTTTGCGACGCAGAAGTTGAAATCCCGGTTGAAGTCCCGCAGCAGCTTGGGGAAGGGAAACCAGGCCGCCTCGCGTTGGATGTTTTTGAGTTCTTCAAACTGGGCCAGGCGCCGGGACTGGATGTTGGATATCTCTTTTTCCACCTTGGTCTTGAGGTCGTTGCGCAGGGTTTCGACCCCCTGCACCACCTCCTTGAAGGCCACGTAGTTCTTGATGCCCCCGATTTTGGCCAATTCCTGGATTCGGGCCGAGGTTTCCTTGAGGTAGGCGTCCTCGGGCGGGAAATGGATCGCGATGGTTCCGGACAGGGCCGACAGGCCCTCCAGGGCCTGGGCGGCCGCTTCCCCGGCCTCGGTCCAGGGCCTCCACAGTCCCGACAACACGTGGATGCGCCCCCGTTCGAGTTCCGGGTCCATCAGTATCCGGTTGAAAATCGTCGGCTCGGCCCGCATGAGGATGGCGAAAAGGGACATGCCCTGATCGGCGAAGCCCATTTTCACCATGCACACCCCTTGCCGATATTCCGGGTCCATCCATTTTGGGCATTCCTTCCCGGACATTTTGTAAAGCCCGATGGCCTTTTGATAATCTCCCTGCATTTCCATGGCCCGGCCCTGCAGATAGAAGAAATAGCCGCGTTGCATGGCCGTGTAGGAGAGACGCCCGGCCTCCTGCCAGTAATAGACGGCTTTGACCCAGTCGCCGGCCTCCATGGCCAAAAAACCCTGCAAGGCCCGGGGCTGGTATCCCCGGGAATAGCGCAAAAGGGCCTGGGATACGAATTGCTCGGCGTTTTCGATCTGCCCGGCGCGCAGGCTGTCCAGGGCCTGCCACAGGTATTCCCCCTCCCGTGGGGCGATCTGGGACAGACCCGAGGGGAGTTCCTTGCCCTTGCTGCGCCACAAGACTTCCAGCATGCGCGTTTGCGAGGGGAAATCCACCTCGAAGACGGCCTTGAGCAAGAGCGCCTTGGGTTCCGACGAAGAGAGAAGCGATATGCAGGCGGAGCGGGGGTCGCCGGACAGGGCCGCGTCAAGGGCCTTGAAGCGTTCGCTCATGTCCGTGATGTCCAAGTCCGAGAGACTGTGCCACAGGCCGGGGTTCCAGGCGGTCAGGGCCTTCGAGGGGCACTGTGCCGGCGCGTGGTTGGTCAGGCCGCAATAATAGCACATCGGCAGGTCGCCGGTGACAAGCTGGGCCGGATACTCGATGGGCAGAACTCCGGCCTGGGCCTTGCCTCCCTCGTCGGCGAGCCCCACGTTGCACCAGTCTTCCACGGAATTGCCCCGCGAGGCGGATCGGGCGTCGTTGATCTTGAATTCCTTCCCGAGCAAAAAGGCCGACCTGTAGCTCATGTGCGGGAAATCCGGGGTGAGCCGGTCCCAGTTGAGATTGATCTTGCGCGGCAGATCCTTGGCAAAGGCGTACCCCTTTTTGGGGACTGCGGCCATCACGCTTGGCCAGTACTTGTTTTCTTCCTCGTTTTCCTTGAGCCCGACAATCATGGACAGGACTTCGCGGCACCAGGTGCGGAACTGCCGCAACCCCTCCAGAGGGCACAGGATGAACCCTTCGTGGGAGACGTATTTGATGCCCATGCGTTCAAGCAGGTGCTGCAGCTTGCCGTAGATGGTCCGCCAGCCCTCGGAGGTGTTTTTGTCCAGGGGGTCGCCAAGGGGCTTGGTGATGAAATACCAGCCCAGCCCCGAGTCGTAGGACAGGCCCGGGGCCGGGTCGAGCAGTTCCCAGGCCGCCTTGAGCAGGCCCTGGGGGGCCTGGGCGGGCACTGTGGACAGGCCGGGTATCCCGGAGATCGCCCCCTTGAGGTTGGGATGGATCCATATCTGGATTTCCTCGGCCGGGAGCAGCTTCTGGCGCGAGGCATCCACCGTGGCGCCCACGGACATGTCCAGCTTGGGGCCGATCAGAATGGACATGGGCATGGCCACGAGGCTCATGGACAGCTTGTTCACCCGGCCCCATATGTGCATCCGGGCCAGGGCGTTTAAGGCCTCTTCCCCGAAAAAGCACCATATGGATTGGTAGTTTTCCTCGGCGATCAGGAATCCGCCATAATCCTGGAACATCTGGCCGAAGGCCGGATCGAGTTGGCCCGACCACACGGTCCAGACCGCGATCCCGGAATGCACCATACGGGATTGGGGGATCTTCGGAGCCCTGTCTAGAACGGTGGAGAAGGAAAGCATGGACAATCCCGTTTGTTTTTCCTAGGTATCCGGAATGGACATTTCACAAGCTATCGCGCAGCTCAAAAAGGAACCCGGCTTCCATGAGAAGGTGGGCATGGTCCTCGTGCACAACGGCGTGGCCAGGGCCACCTCCCGGGACGGCCGACCGGTCTCGGCCATCGAGGTCATTCCCGATTTCGCCGGGATCGAGGCCATTCGGGCCGAGGGGGAACGCCGTCCGGGCATATTCAGAATCCTTGTCGAGGCCCGCTCGGGAAATTTCGTTCCCGGCGACGATCTGCTTTTTATCGTGGTGGCCGGGGACATTCGGGAAAACGTTCATGCCGCCCTGGCCTGGACCCTCGACCGCATCAAGTCCGAGGCCGTGACCAAGCGGGAATCCTTGGCCTCATCCTGATTCCGGCTCCCAGATTCCGGCCTCCGGCCTGTGCGCCATCCCGCCCCCGGGCGTCCCGTCGGCGACATCCGGGGCGTTTCGTGAGGGGGGCAGACTCCGTTTGGCCATTTCCCGAACCCTGAGCGCTTCCTCCACGCGGCCACGCTTGACGCATCCCTCGGTATAGATACGTAATTTTCGCATCAATTCTTTTTCCATGCAATCCCGATGCCATGGACTCATGGCCTCCCGGCCGAGGATCTTGGCCAGGGAGCGTATCCGGAACAGATCAAGGCCTACGAACCGGGCTGACAATTGGTCGGGACGTCCCCCGCGGCGCACGGTCAGTTCCTCGTCCACAAGCCCGATGGGGGCACGAAGCAGCATGCGCAGCCACAGGTCGTAGTCCTCGCAGGCGGCCAGATTCTCGTCGAAGCCGCCCACCCGGTCCAGGAATTCCTTTCGGATCATGACGCTTGAGGGGCTGACCAGACAGAGGGCCAGGGCGCTTTGGAAGAAATCCCCGTCCTTTTTCAGGTGGATGCGGCGTGGATTGACCCGCCGCCCCCGGCGCAGCCATGTCTCCTGGGTCTGGCTGGCCGCGTGTCCGGTGTGTTCCATGAAGGCCACATGCCGGGCCAGCTTTTCCGGCAGCCAGAGGTCGTCGGAATCGAGAAAGGCCACGAGACGTCCCCGGGCCATGGCGATGCCCAGGTTCCGGGCCGCGGACACCCCCCGGTTGGGGGTGCGCCTCACCGTGAGCCGCGGGTCCCGAAACCGGGAAAGCTCCCCGGCCGTGTCGTCCGTGGAGCCGTCATCCACCACGAGAAGCTCAAAGTCCGCAAAGGTCTGGGACAGTACCGAGGCCACGGCCTCGCCGACCATGCCGGCCCGGTTGTATGTGGGGATGATCGTCGATACCGTGGTCATTGCCCCTCCTCAATCATGATAGCGCATGCGGGCGGCAAGGCCAATTCCCCGCCTCTTCCGCTCGCGGCCTGACCATGGCATGATCGGAAAAACGGGAAACGCCATGCATCTCGACCCCAGACGCACCTACCGCCAGACCCTGCGCCCCCGGCCCGGGGAGACCGCCTTCCAGGTGGTGGTGGAGCAGACCGACCTGTGGATCGTGGCCCGCAGGGACCTTTCCGCCGAAATAGGCGCGTTCGTGCATGAGATCCGCGCCGGGCTCAAAAATCACATCATCCTCGATCCGGCCTTTGCCGCCAGTCTGACCCCTGTGGCCGCGCCACAGGACGCCCCGGACCTTGTCCGGCGCATGGCCCGGGCCGCCGGGGCGTGCGGGGTGGGACCGATGGCCGCCGTGGCCGGGGCCATCGCCCAGGCCACAGCCGAGCGTTTCGCCCCGCAAAGTCCGGACATTCTCGTGGAAAACGGCGGCGACATCTTCATGCATTCCACGGTCGAGCGCATTGTCGGACTCCTGGCCCGGCCCGTGGAGGGCGTGCGTCTCGGACTGCGCATCCCCGCAGGCCGCTTTCCCCTGGCCGTGTGCACCTCGTCGGGCCGGGTGGGGCATTCCGTAAGCCTCGGACAGGCGGACATGGTGGCGGTCTTGTCGGCGGACGGGGCCTTGGCCGACGCCGCAGCCACGGCCCTGGCCAATCTCCTGGTCTCGGAAAAGGATCTGAAGCCCATGCTGGCCTACGCCAAAAAACTGTTCCGACAGGGGGTCAGCGGCGTTTTCGCCCAGGTCGGCGAGGGCGTCGGGGCTGTCGGCGATCTGGAACTGGTGGCCCTGGGGGATGACGGGAAAGGACACCACTAGACGGGCGTCCCCGCGTCCCGGAGGAGGGAGGACGCCCGTCGTGCGGCGGGGCCGTTTTCAGGTGCGGTCCCCGAGCAGGGCCATGGCCTCGTCCACGCTGCCGTTGACATGGACCAGATGGTTGACGGCCTGGAGCAGCCGTCTGGGGTCGCGATCCTGGAAGATGTTGCGGCCCACGGAAAGACCCTTGCCGCCGGCGTCCAGGGAGTTGCGGATCATGCTCAGAAATTCCCGGGTCGTTTTGGTCTTCGGGCCGCCGGCAATGACCACGGGAGCGGCACAGCCCTCGCAGACAGCGGCGAAGGAATCCTTGTCCCCCGTATAGGGCACCTTGACCACGTCGGCGCCGAGTTCCATGCCCACCCGGGCGCAGTGGGCGACCACCTCCGGGTCGAATTCGTTTTTGATTTTCGGGCCCCGGGCATAGATCATGGCCAGCATGGGCATGCCCCAGGAGGCGGCGCTTTCGGTGATGCGGCCCAGGTCCTCGAGCATCCGCGATTCGGTTTCGTCGCCCAGGTTCACGTGGGTGGACACGGCGTCGGCCCCCAGACGAATGGCTTCCTCCACGGTGCAGACCAGGGTCTTGGCGTTGGGATAGGGGGACAGGCTGGTGCTGGCCGAGAGATGGACGATGAGCCCGATGTCCCGGCCCTTGGCCCGATGCCCGCAGGGCACCACGCCCTTGTGCATGAGCACGGCGTTGGCCCCGCCCTCCACGATGCCGGTCACGGTGTCGCGCATGTTCTGCAGGCCCTTGATGGGACCGACGCTGACGCCGTGGTCCAGGGGGACGATGATGGTCCGGCCCGTGTCCCGGTTGAAGATGCGCTCGTTGCGGATGCTTTTTCCGATCTGCATGGCGGCTCTCCCATGTGGTTTGGCCCGAAAAGGGGGGCTTGGCGGTCCGCAACAAAAAGGGCCGCCGGCTTTTTCGCCCGCGGCCCTCTTCTGGCGGTGTGTTGCGGTGTTCGGCTACACGGCCTCGCACCCCGCCGGACCACGGGCGCAGGTGTAGCCGTAATAATACGGACCCTGGGCGGAGGCGGCGTGACGAGGAGTTCTGCGTAACATGAAAAGACACCTATGCCCGGATCGACGGCTTTGTCAAGGCGGGAGACGGGCGCGAGTCTATTTTGGCGTCTCCACCAGGCCGCCCTCGATGATTTTCTTGGCCGTTTCCCGGTTATCCGGACCGGGAACCACGGTATTGGGACCCCAGTCCGCATCCGGGTTCTCGTAGATCCGGATATGGGCGGAACCGCCCTCAGACGTCAGGCGCTCGGCCTTGCAGGCGTTTTTGCAACCCGGGCAGCGCGCGTTGCACAGCGCGGCGGCCCTGGCCGGGTCCCCTCCGGTTTCCTGGGCGGCGGTGACGTGGCAGAGGACCGCACCCCGGGAATCCAGGCAGGCGAAGACTTCCGCATGGGCCGGAGCGGCCAGGGACAGGACGGTCAGCACGGTCAGGATGTTCAACGTCTTCATGGCGCGGCTCCTTGTGGCGTGTCGCGGCCCGTCGGCCGGTTATTCCCTGGCGCGGACGATATCCGCCCCGACCCGGGAGAGCTTGACCTCCATGGATTCATAGCCCCGATCCAGATGGTAGACGCGTTGGACCTCGGTCGTGCCTTCGGCGGCCAGGCCGGCCAGGACCAGGGAGGCGCTGGCGCGCAGGTCCGAGGCCATGACCGGCGCTCCAACCAGGCGTTTCGAGCCGTGCACGAAGGCGTTCTGTCCGGACACCTTGATCCTGGCGCCCAGCCGGACCAGCTCCTGTACATGCATGTACCGGTTTTCGAAGATGGTTTCCTTGATCGACCCCGCTCCCTTGGCCAGGCACATCAGCGCCATGATCTGGGCCTGCATGTCCGTGGGGAAGCCGGGGTAGGGCAGGGTGGCCACGTCCACGTTGGTCAGGTCCCCGTTTCGGAAGACCCTCACGCCCCGCCCGTTCTCCCCGAAGCCCACGCCCATCTCCCGCAGCTTGAAGACCACGGCGTCAAGTTCCCTGAAGGGGCATCCCTCGAGCAGCAGGTCGCCGTCGGTGATGGCCGCGGCCACCATGTAGGTGCCGGCCTCGATGCGGTCGGACATGATGGTGTGCCGCCCGCCGCGCAGGGACGTCACGCCGTCGATGGTGATGATGCTGGTGCCGTGCCCGGAAATCTTCGCCCCCATGGCGTTCAGGAATTCGGCCAGGTCGCAGATCTCCGGCTCCCGGGCCGCGTTTTCCAGAACGGTCCGGCCTTGCGCCAGGGAGGCCGCCATGAGCAGGTTTTCCGTGCCGCCCACGGTGGGGAAGTCGAAGATGATGTGCGCGCCGCGCAGGGTCTTGCAGCGGCCCTCGATGTAGCCCGCCTCGAGGTCGAACGTGGCCCCCATTTTTTCCAGGGCGGTCAGGTGCAGATTGACCGGACGGGCGCCGATGGCGCAGCCGCCGGGCAGCGCCACCCGGGCTCGTCCCAGGCGGGCCAGAAGCGGTCCCAGGCAGAGGACCGAGGCCCGCATGGTTTTGACCAGATCGTAGGGGGCCTCGTGGTTGAGGGAGGAGGAGGAGCCCACGGTGACCCGGTTTTCTTCGAAGGTCGTGGGCAGACCCAGGATGTTCAAGAGTTTGAGGGTGGTGAAGATGTCGCGCAGGCGCGGGACGTTGGTATACTCGATGTCGCCGTCCATCAGGGGTGCGGCCAGGAGGATGGGCAGGGCGGCGTTTTTGGAACCGCTGATGCGGACGGTCCCGCGCAGGGGACGTCCGCCCCGGATGACAAGTTTGTCCATGATTCGGAATAATCCTTTGAAATTTCGGGTGATGGGAAAAACAAGGGATAGGTCCGGCAAACCATATCCTGCCGGTGGGATGGGGGCAAGCCTGGGCTCGGGGGCCGCATCCGCCGGATCGGGTACGGGAAAAACACGGGAGATGATCTTGACGCCTGGTTTCGTTTCAGGTATCAAAATAAATTCACGCGGTGACTGTAGCTCAGTTGGTAGAGTCCCAGGTTGTGGCCCTGGTTGCCGTGGGTTCGAGTCCCATCAGTCACCCCATCTTTCATGAAAAAACCCGGCGCGTACGCCGGGTTTTTTCGTTCGAGGCGTCGTCTCCGATCCGCCCTCGGCTATGCCGCCCGGACCTGGGCCGTTTTGGCCTTCACCGCATAGTAGGCCACGG
>JBMONM010000089.1:0-5397 GCA_049324675.1 Thermodesulfobacteriota bacterium | reverse complement strand
AAGCAACAGCGAAAAGGCCGTGGAGGCCAGAAGCCCGAAGATCAGCGCCCAGGCCAGCCCGGAGAAGATCGGGTCCAGGGTGATGGGCCAGGCCCCGAGCATGGTGGTCAGGGCCGTGAGCGCGATGGGCCGCAGCCTGATGGCTCCGCTTCGCAGGACCGCCTCCCGAAGCGCCATGCCCTGGCGCATGGACTCGTCGATGAAGTTGATCAGGACCAGGGAGTTGCGGATGACGATGCCGCCCAGGGCGATCATCCCGATCATGCTCGTGGCCGTAAAAAACACCGGATCGGCATAACCGCCCACGGTTTTTCCAACCAGGCCGTTTAAAAGCCAAAACCCCGGCAGGATGCCCAGCAGGGTCAGCGGAATCGCGGTCATGAGCAGAAGCGGCAGGGAAAACGATTTGGTCTCGATGATCAACAGGATGTAGATGCCCAGAAGCGCCGCGCCGAAGGCGATGCCCAGATCCCGGAACACGTCTACGGTGATCTTCCATTCGCCCTCGCCGGCGAAGTCGATCTCGATGCCTTTCCGGGGCGGGTCCGAGGAAAGCCGGTCTTGCAGTCCGAATACGGCCTCGGCCGGAGCCCGGCCGGCCGTCTCGCCGAACACGTAGGCCACCCGGCGCATGTTCTTGTGCAGAATGGGCTGGTCCTCGGTCACCGGAAGGAACTGCCCCAGTTCGGCCAGGGGCGCGATCTTGTCCGCGTCGGTCTTGACCGGGATGCGCTCCAGCGCCGAGATCGACGAGCGTTTTTCCCGGGGCAGGACCAGCCGGGTCAGAAGCGGCCGCCGTTCCGCCGGTTCGTGAACCATGGCCGGGGTGGCCCCGGACATGCCCAGGGACACGCTGGCGTTCACGTCCTCGGCGGCCACTCCGTGCAGGGCCGCCTTTTCCTTGTCCAGAAAGAAATTGATCCGCTCCCGCCGGGCCTGGGTGGAGTCGAAGACGTCCGTGACCCCGGGCTCGTCCCGAAACAGGCCGCCAAGACCCCGGGCCGATTCCACAAGGGCCTCGTAGGGCATGTCCGGAGCGCCGTAGACCTCGGCCACGACGGTGGACACCACCGGCGGTCCGGGCGGGGTCTCAACCAGCCGCATCCTGGCCTTGTGCCGCGACGCCAGGGCCTCTAGGTCCTTTCGCAGGCGCAACACGATGGCGTGGCTTTGCATGTCCCTGGCATCCTTGGGTAAAAGGTTCACCCGGATGTCGGCCTGGTTGGATTCGCCGCGCAGATAGTACTGGCGCACCAGGGAGTTGAAGTCCATGGGTGAGGCCGTGCCCACATAGCTGACGTAGTTCGTGACCTCGGGCACGCCCCGCAGGTACGTCTCGATGTCGCGCACGGTCCGGTCCGTGGTCTCCAGGGTCGATCCCTCGGGCAGGTCGAGCACGATCTGGAATTCGTTTTTGTTGTCGAAGGGCAGCATCTTAAGCGGCACAAGGCTCAGGCCGGCCAGAAGCAGCGAGGCGCAAAGCAGCCCGACCACGGTGGCGGCAAGTCCCATGCGTTTGCCGCGCGAATCCAGAAACGGGGATACCGTGCGGCGGTAGAGTTGCCCCAGGCGGCCGGTGACGGCCTTGTCTTCGGGAGAAACGGCCGCGGGAGGCTCCGAGGAGGGTTCCGGGGCTTCGGCCTGGGCCGGTTCCCCCTCGCCCGCCGTGGCCATGGTCTGGACGCCGCCTTGGGACGGCGCGTCCAGGGCCGGGGCCTCGACCGGTTCCGGGCCGGACTTCGGTTCGGGGAGCGGGGCGTCCTCGGGCAGATCGGGCAGGGGGGATTTTTTTCGAAGCAGCAGGTAGGACAGCCACGGCACCACGGTCAGGGCCGCGAGCATGGAAAAACCCACCGCCAGAGGCACGTTGGCGGCCATGGGGGCCATGTACGGCCCCATCATGCCGGTGATGAAATACAGCGGCAGAAAAGACACCACGATGGCCAGCGTGGACATGATCACCGGCGGCAGGACTTCCTTGACCGCGAAAAGCGTGGCCCGCCTCGGCGGCAGGCGGCCGGCCAGGATGTGGCGTTGGATGTTGTCCACGTTGACGATGGGGTCGTCGACCACAAGCCCCAGCGACAGGATCAGGGCGAAGAGGGTGACCCGGTTGATGGTGTAGCCGAGCAGCATGTTCACGAAAAGGGCCAGGGCGAAGCTGACCGGTACGGACAGGGCCACCACAAAGGCCTCCCGCCGGCCCATGGTCAGGGCCAGGAGGATGACCACGGTCAGGAGCGCCTCGCCCAGGGACCAGATCAGTTCCGTGACCTTTTCCTGCGCCGTTTCCCCGTAATTGCGGGTGACCTCGACGATGATCCCGTCAGGCAGGATGCTTTTTTTCAGCTCGTTTACCCGGGCCAGGATGTCGTCGGCCACGGACACGGCGTTGGTGCCTTTCTTTTTGGCCAGGGCCAGGGTCACGGCCGCCGTGGAATCCCCGGGAGTTTCCCCCAGTCTCGCCGCCTGGGCGTCGGACAGACCCCGTCGGGTGTAGCTTTCGATCTCCTGCGGGCCGTCCTTGATCTCGGCCACGTCGCGCAGGTACACTGGCCGGCCCTGGTGCACGCCGACCACCAGGTCGCCCACCTCCCGGGACGAACGCAGGAAGGAATCGGCCGTGAGCGCGAACTCCTGGTTGAGGGCCTCGAACTTTCCGGCCCGCACGGACATGTCCGCGCGCCTGAGGGCCTCGGCCACCTCCACCGGCGACAGGTCCATGCCCGCCATCCGCTCGGGATCGAGCTCCACCCGGATTTCCCTGGCCAGCCCGCCCGTCAGCGTCAGTTTGGAGATGTCCGGGGTCTCGGTCAGCCGGGCGAACACTTCCTCGCCGATTCGGCGCAGGTCGTATTCGTCGTAGCGCTTCGAGGACAGGGTCAGGGTCACGATGGGCACGTCGTCGATTTCGACGGGTTTGACCAGCCAGCTTTTGACGATGGGCGGCACCAGATCCTGGTGCATCATGATCGTGTTGTGCAGCTTGACCAGGGATTTTTCCCGGTCCTCGCCCACGTAGAAACGCACCGTGACCACCGCCGAATCCGGCCGGGACGCGGAATACACGTATTCCACCCCGTCCACCTGCCACAAGAGCCGCTCCAGGGGCGTGGCCACCAGCTGTTCGATCTCGGCCGCCGAGGCCCCCGGCGCGCTGACCATGACGTCGGCCAGGGGCACGGTGATCTGGGGCTCTTCCTCGCGCGGGGTCAAGATGATGGCAAAAAGGCCCAGACATATGGAAAAAATTATGAAAACCAATGAGATGCGGGACTCCAAGAACACCCGGACCACGGCCGGGATGAACCCCCGGATCGCTTCCGGACCCTGAATCGGCGGTGTGGGATGCTGGCTCATGATGTCTCCGGGCGGCCTTCGGGATTATTGCGTGCGGCCCGGGATGAGCAGGGTCTCGCCTCCGGCCAGTCCCGAGAGGATCTCCACATGCCCGTCCTCCAGCGTCTGGCCGGTTTTGACCGCGTAGGAGCGCGACGTGTCGCCGTCCTTGACCGTGACCATCTCCAACTGTCCCACCCGACGCACCGCGTTTCGCGGCACCACCACGGCCTGTCGGGTTCCCAGGGGGATGAAAAGCCGGCCGAACATGCCCGGATACAATCCCGGGGTCTCGGGCAGGGCCGCCTTGACCAGGAAGGTGCGGGTCAATGGATCGGCCGAGGGCACGATCTCCTCCACCGTGGCCGAAAGCCCTCCGGCCCCCCCCGCCTCCGGCCCGCCGGCAAGCCCCGGGGCCGCTCCGGGCACGGCCAGGGCCGTCACCCGCACGGGGAAGGCGTCCCCGAGCCTGACTCTGGAGATGAGCCCCTCCCGGACCAGGGCCTCCAGACGCAGGGCCCGTCCGGTGTGCAGCACCAGAAGCGGCTTGCCGGGGAGGGCCAGATCGCCCGGCTCGGCCAGGCGTTTGACCACCTCGCCGGCGGCCTGGGCCTGTATCCGGGCGTGGCCGGCGGCGATCCTGGCCTCCTCCAGGGCCTTTTCGGCCTGCGCCGCCTGCCCTTCGGCGGCCTCGAATCCGTCGCGGGCCTGCTCCAGGGCGCTTTGGGCCCGCAGGAACTCGGCCTCGGACCGGTCCATTTCCTGGGCGGTGACCGTGCGCGAGGCAAAAAGAGTCTTGATGCGCTGATTGTCGGCCTGGGCGTTGTCGAAGGCTGCCTTGGCCGCGGCGATGGCCTCCCGGGCCTGATTCCTGGAGGCCCGCGCGGAGGCCACGGCCCTGTCCGCCCGTTCCGCCCTGGCCGAAAGCTCCCGGTCGTCCAGCACCACCAAAAGCTCACCCTTTTCCACCGTCTGGCCCGGCCGGACCTTCACGTCCAGGATCTTGGCCTGCACCTGGGATTCCACCGTGGTTTCGGTCTTGGGCCGGATGGTTCCCACAGCCTCGTACCATTCGACGATGTCCCGCGATTGGGCCGTGGCCTCCCTGTCCGGGACCTGGGCGGCCGTCTGCTGGGCCAGAGCCGGGACGACCCGAAACAACAGGCAAAAGGTCAGGGTCAGAATGAAGCCGGCGCGTGTGGGGGCGGGGGGCATAGGACATTCCTTGGGGCTTGAAAACGACGGTTTTGTCTGCATGACCCGTTCGTAGCATAGCCCGGGGCAGGGGGAAAGGGTGGCCGGATCGTTGGTTCACGGTCGCGGAATTCGCGCGCGCCTGCGGAGTTGCTGTGTCCGAACCATGTGAGGAATCCCTTGTCACGGATGAGTTTTTGAGCATAGCATGCACGTATGCTTCACAGGGCTTGGAACGCCCACGCAGCAGAGCCCGGACTCCGGGCGAATCCATGAACCATGACCCCGGGAGGAACCATGGGAAAGGAATCGTTGGCCGGAATGGTCAAGGAGAAGGCCAAACTTGCGGACAAGACCCAGGCCATGGCCGCCGTGGACGCCATCATGGGCTCGATCCGCGAGGAGTTGGCCGCAGGCAATTCCGTGGCTCTGAAAAATTTCGGCACCTTCGTCGTGGTGACCAGGGCCGGCCGCACGGGGAAAAATCCCCGCACAGGCGAATCTATGGCCATTCCGGCCAAAAAGGTCGTCAGGTTCACCCCGGGCAAGGAACTCAAAGAGGCCGCCGCCGCCTCGAAGCACGAATGGGGCGGCTCCCATTGGCTCGACTACCGCAGCCTCGTCCGCACCGTGGAGGCCCCGCTCAAGGAGATCAAGGCCGCCCTGGCCCGGCGCGGCGTGGGTGTGGAGAAACTTCAGGCCCGCTACGACGATACCGTCAGCCGCCTGAAGGACCTCTCCGCCAATGGCGGCCAGGCGTTCCAGGAAATGCGCAAGGGCTTCTCCGCCGCCTTCGCCGAACTGCGCGAGGCCTTTAAAAAAGCCGCCGACCGTTTCTAGGGTGGTTCGGGGAGGGGCTGCCGC
>JBMONM010000088.1:0-14481 GCA_049324675.1 Thermodesulfobacteriota bacterium | reverse complement strand
GCCCAGGGAAGAGACAAGCAGCACGGCCCCGAAAAGCGACCACCCGCCCGCAAGGGTGACGAGCACCACGGCCGGAATGGCCAAGGCGGCGGTGATCAGACGGGAACGGTGCGAACTGGAAATCATCAAACCCACACATGTTGCGGCCCGGGGCCCGCGGGGCGAGTCCGCCCCACGGCATGGGCCGGGTCATTCGTCCACATCCCGACGCCCGGCCTCAGTCCTTCCGGTCGTCCCACCAGTTCGGGGCCTCGAAGACCGCGCCCAGTATCTCGGACAGCCCGGGCAGGACGGTGCCCTCCACCAGATCCCGGACCCTGCCGCGCAAGGACGAATAGTAGATGTCGGCCTCGGCCAAAAACCACACCTCGCCTTCGGCCAGCCCCTGGTCCATGCACAGCATGGAATCGAACCCCTTGCCCAGGCGGGCCTGGCCAAGGACACGGTCGGCCCGGGAGGCGAAGGTCGCGAGCCGGCGAAACGTTTCGGCCACGGCCCGGTGTTCCGCGATATCCGGGCCAAGATCGAGCTGGAAGGTCAGCGTCAGGTAGCCTGAGCCATCCGGCCTGATGAAGTCCGCGATCTTGAGCACGCCGTCCTTGGCCGACTGGTCCGGGCCCAGGGGCAGGGAGAACCCGGCGAAGGCCGCCATCCTCTCTCCGGCCTTGAGTTCCCGAAGCTGTTTTTTGAGGTCGATGACCAGGTCGGACATGGCGATCCTCCTTGTCCGGTCCAGGGGAACGGGCGCTCCCGGGTCGTCCCGGGGGAGCACGGCCCGGCCGCAAGCCCTTTTGCTATGAACAAAAAGCCCCCTGCGGTCAACTTTGGCCGGAAGTCCCGCCACCGCCGCGCGGCCCCTGCACCCCCGGAAACAATCTGCCCCGGTGGATGGCCTCCCGGCCGAAGCGATCCCGGATGGCGTCGATGGCTCCGTCGAGCCGCCGGTAGCGACCGGCGGACCCGGATGCGTCCGGATCGTACCATAGCGACGGCTGGACCTGGACGGCGTGAAATCCGCTGACGCCCACGCCCACAAGCCTGGCCGGACGGTCCAGGGACACGGCCTCAAGCAGATCCCTGGCCACCGCGAAGATGGTCTCGTCGCAATCCGTGGGTTCGGGCATGGTCTTCGAACGGGTGATCTGCCGGAAGTCCGCATACTTGAGCTTGAGGGTCACCGTGCGGCCGCAAAGCCCCTTGCGTCGCAGTTCCCGACCCACCCGCTCGGTCTGGCGCAAAAGCCAGGAGGCCAGGACCTCGCGGGAGGCCACGTCCCGTTCAAAGGTGTTCTCGGCGCTTACGGACTTGACCCGACGACCGGTGACTACCGGCGAGGGGTCGATGCCGCGGGCCTTGTCGTACAGTTCCAGGCCGGCCGCGCCGAACCGACGGGCGAAAAATTCCGGCTGGTGGGCCAGCATGTCCCCGGCGGTGCGTATCCCCAAAAGGCCCAGGGCCTCCAGGGTGCGCCGTCCCACGCCGGGGATCCTGCCCACCGGCAACGCGGCCAGGAAGCCGGGCATGTCCGCATCCGTGACCACGGTCAGACCTCCGGGCTTCTGAAAGTCCGAGGCCACCTTGGCCAAAAACTTGATCGGGGCCACCCCCACGGAGCAGGACAACCCCGAGGCCTCCCTGACAGCCTCTCTCATGCGCGCCCCGAACCGGTGGGGTCCGCCGAAAAGCATCTCCGATCCGGTCATGTCCACGTAGGCCTCGTCGATGGAGGCCTGTTCCACCAGGGGAGAAAAGTCGGCCAGACAGGCCATCACCACCCTGGAAAGCTCCTTGTATCTGGCGAAGCGGCCGGGCAGAAAGACGCCCTCCGGGCACAGCCGCCTGGCCTGGACCACAGGCATGGCCGAGCGCACCCCGAAGGCCCTGGCCTCGTAGGACGCGGCCGAGACCACGCCCCGGTCGCTCACCCCGATGATCACCGGACGGCCGCGCAGGGACGGATCGTCGAACTGCTCCACCGAGGCGAAATAGGCGTCCATGTCCACATGCACGATATGGCGCGATGGCATATCCGGCCTCTCCCCCCCCGGCGCATCGCGTAAAATCCCTTGAAACGCAAGGAAAGAAATCGGCCCGGCGAACCCTCGCCAAAACAGCCGCGCCAACAACGCCGCAAAACGAAACGCCCGAAGTCCGGGCGGTCCCGGGCTCCGGGCGGTCCCTCCGGCACGCGGCGAAAAAGGGGCGTCATTCCCCGCCGGCGCTAGACGTCGCAGTCGATGGTGCTTCCAAACCCGGCCGACAGCACCTTGGTCTGGAAATCGTAATCCGCGTTGATGCCGCCTGAGCTTTTGTCTTTGTTCAGGTAGTCCAGGGTCTTGGTCACGACCTGGGCGCCGAAGGTTTCCTGCTGCAGCGCACTGGCCAAAAGGCCCACTTCCGACGTGCTTCCGATTTCCATAGGCCCCTCCTCACAGCGGGGAATGACGCGTTATCGAAGCACTTATCGGCATGCGAAGGGACGTTCTTTAGGGTCGCGTCCCTCTTTTTTTTCAGAAAGGACCTTCCGGAAATTGGACAACTCCGTCACCATATTGTTATTTCCTTCAGGTATCGAACCGCGTCACACCCTTGCCCACCGGAGGAGCCATGCCCGCCCGAGCCCGCCGCCCCGCCAGAAATTCCCCGGAGAGGTCATTAACGGAATCCATCCTCAGCCATCTGACCCACTCCTTGGGCAAAACCTACGAGGAGCGCACCCCAAGGGACCTGGCCGGGTCCACGGCCCTGACCCTTCGCGATCTGATGATGGAGCGCATGCTCGAGACCAGGGCCCGCTTCCGCGACGCCAAGGCCAAACGCATGTACTACCTGTCCATCGAATACCTGCTTGGCCGCTGCATCGGCAACAACGCCTGCAACATGCGCCTGGACAAAACCTGCGAAAAGGTCTTGGCGGACATGGGCGTGCGTCTGGAGGACATCCGGGAGCTCGAACGCGACCCGGCCCTGGGCAACGGCGGTCTCGGACGTCTGGCGGCCTGCTTTCTGGACTCCCTGGCCACCATGCACATGCCCGGCTACGGGTACGGCATCCACTACGAATACGGCCTGTTCAAACAGGCCATCGAGAAGGGCCGCCAGGTCGAAAAGCCGGACTACTGGATGGCGGACGGCATGCCCATGCAGCTGGAACGGCGGGATCAGGCGATGATGGTCCCACTGTACGGCCGCGTGGAGGATCACGTGTTCCCGGACGGCTCCTTCATGCCCTCCTGGGTGGACTGGGAGGACCTGGTGGGCGTGCCCTACGACGTCCCCATCGTGGGCTTCGGGGGGGAAAGCGTGGTCTTTCTCCGCCTTTTCGCGGCCAAGGCCCCGGAGAGCTTCGACATGCAGATCTTCGACCAGGGTGACTACATCCGCTCGATCCACGACAAGATCTATTCCGAACTTGTCACCAAGGTCCTGTATCCCAGCGAGTCCATCTCCTTCGGCCGGGAACTCCGCCTGGTCCAGGAATATTTCCTGGTGTTCTGCTCGCTTCGAGACATCACCCGGCGCTTCCTCAAACAGAACAAGTCCATCGAAACCTTCCCGGACTACGTGGCCATCCAGCTCAACGACACCCATCCGGCCCTGGCCGTGGCCGAACTGATGCGCCTTTTCGTGGACGAACGCCGGCTGCCCTGGGAAAAGGCCTGGGAAATGGCCACGAAGACCCTGGCCTTCACCAACCACACGCTCATGCCCGAATCCTTGGAGATGTGGCCCGTTGATCTCATGGAGAAGGTCCTGCCCCGGCATCTCCAGATCATCTACGAGATCAACCGCCGCTTTTTGCAGCAGGTGGAGTTGTCGTTTCCCGGAGATACGGACAGGCTCCGGCGCATGTCCCTGATTCAGGAGACCCCGGTCAAGCAGGTGCGCATGGCCAACCTGGCCGTGGTGGGTTCCCACTCGGTCAACGGCGTCTCGGCCCTGCATTCGGAACTGGTAAAAACCAGACTCTTTCCGGATTATCACGAGATGTGGCCGAAAAAATTCAACAACAAAACCAACGGGATCACCCCCAGACGCTGGCTGTACAAGTCCAACCCGGGTCTGGCTGGGCTGATCACCCAGGCCCTGGGCGAGGACTGGGTCACCGACCTCGATCAACTGCGCCGCCTGGAGCCCCTGGCCCACGATCCGGCTTTCGCCGACGCCGCGGCCGCAGTCAAACGAGGCAACAAGGAGCATCTGGCCCGCTACATCCTCTCCACCACGGGCATCGCCGTCCCCCCGGACGCGGCCTTCGACATCCAGGCCAAACGCATCCACGAATACAAACGCCAGCTCCTCAACGTCTTAAACATCATCCACCAATACCTGCGTATCGTGGAGGACGGCGTCGTGCCGCCCGTGCCGAAGGTTTACGTCTTCGCGGGCAAGGCCGCCCCGGGCTATTTCGAGGCCAAGGAGATCATCCGGCTGATCTTGGCCGTGGGCAAGGTCATCAATCGGGACAAAAAGGCCGCCGAACTCCTGAAAGTGGTTTTTGCCGCCGACTACCGGGTGTCCCTGGCCGAAAAGCTCGTCCCGGCCACGGACATAAGCGAACAGATATCCACGGCCGGCACCGAGGCCTCGGGGACCGGAAACATGAAGTTCGCTCTAAACGGGGCGCTTACCGTGGGCACCCTGGACGGGGCCAACATCGAGATCCGCGAGGCTGTGGGGCCGGAAAACTTCTATCTCTTCGGCCTGACCACCCCGGAGGTGGAGGACCTTTTGGCCCGCAACGCCTACAATCCCTGGGAGCTTCACGCCAGACATCCGGAGATGCGCCGCGTGCTGGACGCCATATCCGCCGGGCTGTTCACCCCGGGAGACCCGGGCTCGTTCCACTGGCTGCACGACAAGCTGCTGTCCCCGGGCGAGCGCTACCTGCATCTGGCCGATTTCATGTCCTACCTGGCCATCCAGGAGACCATCTCCCGGGACTTCGCCGACACCCGGGCCTGGACCGCCAAGTCCATCCTCAACACCGCGCGCATGGGGTTCTTTTCCAGCGACCGAACCATCGCCGAGTACGCCCGGGACATCTGGAACATAAAGCCCGTTCCGCCCGTGCCCGCCTGCGGCGAAAAGAAAGGGTCCAAGCCCGCACCTTGACCCCGGAAAAAAGGCCTCGGCCACTCCGGAATCAGCAAAAGGCCGCACAGTCATCGGGTGGGGGGAGGAACACGACACTGCGCCCGAGCGCGAACGTCCTGGCCAATCGAGGCCGTCCAGCCACTCCGAAGAGGATTACTCCGTGGGCAAGGGCAGTCCGTACTGTCGCAAAAATGTCAGTTTGTCCCAATAGCCGCGCTGCAAAACAATCCTTCCTTCCTGGACATGGAAAAAACCGCACCCGCGCAGTCCCAACGGATCGCGCCACTCCAGGATGGCCCATTGGCCGTCTTCGAAAAGATTCTCCACGATGCAGGTCATGGGGGCTGCCGCGAATTCCCTGGCAAACATGTCCCGGATCGCCCGCATCCCGCGCACCGGTCCGTTCGCAACCTGATGATTGACGGCATTATCATCATAAAAAGCGGCCAGTTCCGCCACATCGGCCCTGTTGAAGGCCTCGACCCACTTCGCGACAAGTTCCTTCGGTCGCATGAGGCTCCCCTCCTTGGCACCTTTCAGAACATAGTTCCGTCATCCATAAGGTCCGTCTTGCCGGGCCTTACGGCGCGGGCGCGGCAGGCGGCGCGGACGGCTGGGCCGTGGACGACGCGCCCACCGGGGCCGCTTCCGAAGGTGCCTTCCCGGACTCCGGAGGGGTCTGAACGCCGGGCGGCGATCCGGCAGGCTCCGACGTGGCCGGAGCGGCCGGGACGTCGGGGGATTGCGGCGCGCCATCCTGCCCGGTCTGCCCGGCCGATGTCGCTGACGCCGGTTCGGCCCCGGGCATCCCGTCCGGCGTGGGCGCGCCCTTGGGCAGTGTGGCCTCGGGCAGGGTCAGGTCGCGTTCGCGCGGGGCAGAAGACTCGATCGGCTGTTCACCGCCCGGCGGAGGCGCAGCCGGAGAACGCATTTCGCCACTTCCCTCGCCCTCGAACAACGGCAGATCGGCGATGATGATCTCCACCCGGCGGTTTTCCTGGCGGCCCTCTGGGGTGTCGTTTGAGGCCACAGGCTGATAAAAGGCCCGGCCAAGGGCGGTGAACAGGGCCGGGTCCACCCCCTGGCGCTCACTCAGATAGCGGATGACCGACGAGGCCCGGGCTGTGGACAACTCCCAGTTGGAGGGAAAGACAAAGGAGCGGATGGGCACGTTGTCGGTGTGGCCGATGACGAAAAAGCGACGGTCTTTGACCTTGCCAAGCACCTGCCCGACCTTGGCCAGAATGGTTTCCCCCCGGGCGGTGATCTCGGCGCTGCCGGAAACGAAAAGGACCTTGTCCACGAAGTTGATCTCGATCTTGCCCCCGAAGCGACGGATGCGCACGTCCCGGGAGTCCACCTCGCCCTGGAGCTCGGCCAGAAGCGCGTCATAGGCGGTCTTGAGTTCCTCGGTCTTTTTCTCCAACTCCCGGACCTGCTCCACCGCCTGACGCTCCTCCTCCTTGGATTTGAAGAGCTGCTTGGCCAGGGACTCCACGGCCTCGGGGACTCCGTGGCGTTCGTAAAGGGTCTTGGCCAGATAGGCGGTCAGGGCCACGGGGACAAGCACCACGACGACCATGAGCATTTTCAGATTCTTTTTGCTCATTCATCCCACTCCCTATCCCGGACGGCGGGCGTCCGGTCTTGATGCCAGACCTTTTCCGGCGCATAGTGCGCCAGGACTGTTTCTTGCCACGGCACACACATAGCCGCTTCGGCCCGAAAAGGCCACTCGGGACGACCATGACCAAAAAACGACCTGATGCCCCCGCCCCTCGTGAGATGGACATACTTGAAATGCCCATGTCCGGACTGGCCGCCTATTGGCTGTCCTTGAAAAAGATCCAGGACTCCCGCAAGGGGGGAAAAATCATCCAGGAAGAACAGGCCTCGACAAAAGAGATCTACATCCGGCATCTGCTGGACATCGTGTGCTCGGCTCTGCCGGAAGAGATCGTGCGTCGTCTGGCCTTGGCGAAACAACAGGCCCTGATCCACGACACGGGACGCAAGCTCGAACTTATGGTCGTGACCCTTTTGTCCGTGGCCCGGAACGAGAATCCGCGCAAGACCCTGGTGGCCATGCTCTCGCTTTTTCCCTTCCCCCCGGTGAAGGAGGCCGAGGTCATGGACATGGCCTATCAACTGCCCGAGCGTATCAAGCGCGGGGAAGTGGATCCGGCGGTCATGGCCGACATCGACCACGCGGCGCGCCCCGAGCATCTGATCCTGCGACTTCTGCACTACGCGCTCACGGCCAGGCGCGAGGGCAAGGTCGCCGGGCTGCCGCTGCTCAAGCACGCCCGGTCGCTTTTTTTCACGGAGAACTGGTCCCTGCTCTCCGACGGTTTCGACCCGCATTTCATGGAAAAGCGCCTCGCGATCCAAAAGCGTCATCTGTTGACCGCGGCCCGCCTCAAAATGCGTATGGCCACGGAGATGGCCCTGGGCATCCGCAACAAGTACGCCTACGAGGACATCTTCCGTATCGCCCGGTCATATATGGTGGACTAGTGCCTGACTCAGTTCCAACGTCCCTTCCGATTACCGGAGACATGGGATGTCCTGGTCCGTGTGCAGTGAGCAGCACCGCCGCAGGATGGGAACGATCCGGCCGTTGCGCACTCATGGGATCAGCCCCGCTCCACCCGGTTGCGCCCGGCCTCCTTGGCCCTGTACAGAGCCGCGTCCGCCCGACCGAGCAGGCCCTCCAGATTCTCGGCCCCCTCCCATTGCGCCACTCCCAGGCTGATGGTCACGGACAGGGGCATCTTCCCGGCCACGATCTCCATGGACTCCACTGCCGCGCGCAGGCGCTCGGCAGCATATGCAGCGTCCTCGATCCCGGTCTCGGGTAAAAGCGCCGCGAACTCCTCGCCCCCGATCCGGCCCAGGATGTCCACGCCGCGCAAGGTTTCCCCGGCGACCCGGGCCAGTGTCGAAAGCACCATGTCCCCGACGGCGTGCCCCAAGGTGTCGTTGACCGTCTTGAAATGGTCCACATCGAACATGATCAGACTTGCTGGGTGACGAAACCGGCCAGCGCGATCAAGCTCGGCGCTTCCTGTCTCCAAAAATCGCCGGCGGTTCAAAAGGCCGGTCAGACTGTCGGTGGTGGCGAGGCGCGTAAGCAGTTCCTCGGTTCTCTTGCGTTCACTGATGTCCCTGGCCGCCCCAACGGCCCACCAACGATCGGCCTGCCGAAACGTGGCCACGGACAGTTCCACCGGAAAGAGGCTCCCATCACCCCTGCGCGCCGTCACCTCGGTGATCGCGTTGACCACCCGGCCCCGACCGGTGGATGCGAATTCCGGATATCCAGCCATGACGAGGTTCCGATCTTCCGGCTTCGCCACCACGTCATGCAGGGGACGCCCCATCATCTCGTCCCGGGACAGACCGAACATCTCCTCGGCCGAGCGATTCCAAAAGGCCACCCGGCCCTGGTCGTCGATCATCACCAGGGCGTCCCGGGAAGCCTCGCTCATGGCCCGAAACTTCTCCTCGCTGGCCGATAGATCGGCCTGGACCAACTCGCGCCGGGCCCGGCCCGAGGCCCACATCCAGGACATGGCCCCGAGCAACATGAACAACAAGACGGTCATGGCAACGAACACCGTATCCAGGGGCGGACGCATATCCTCGGGAGCAACCCGGGCCACGATCCGCCAGTCCTCCTCAGCCAGACGCTCCGTGGACGCGTCGGCCCAGCCTTGGTCATCCGCTCTGACCGTCTCAAAGGAATACAATGCGCCGTCGAGAAAAAACTGGCCCTGCCCTCCGCTCTGAATCCTGCTCCACACCCCCGGCCACACCGCATCCACGGTCCCATGCCGGCCATCCCCGACCTGGAAGGCCCATTCCGTATCCGGTGACGGACCAAGCAGCCAATACCCCTGCCCGTTGGCCAGAAGCGGACGTCCAAGCGCCGCGACAGCCGCCTGGCGCAGACGGTTCAGGACAATCCGGCCGTCCATGTGGAGGACCACGAGCCCTGCGAACGCGCCATCCGAGCCCATGACCGGGCTGGAAAAACGCAACACGGGCAGCCATGGTTCCTCGATCTTCCCATGTTCCACGTTCAGATCGAACCGGGAGACGCGGACCTTCCCGAAGGGCACCCCGATTCCCATACGGAAATAGGCCGTTCGGGACTTGTCTTGGAGTCCGTGCTCCAGGACGCGCGCCGGTCCATCGGGACCGATATCCAGCCGGACGGACTCCATTCCCCGGACATCCAGGAAACGGACCTGCACGTACCACCGTTTCCTGGCGGCGAAGGACCACAGGAGTCGGAAAATGCGGTCATGGTGTGCCGCCCCTGGTTCCTGAAGCATGTCCGTGATGTGCGCGGCAAGAAAGGCGGTGTCCGTGGCCCTGGCCTCGATGATGGAGGTGAAAACCTCGGCCTCGCGTCTGACCCGGGCCATCTCCCGGGTCATGATGGCCTCCCGCCGGGCCTGGCCGTCCGCGTAAAGATATGCCCAGGCCCCCACGATCACGAACAAGGCCAGGGGCAAAAACAGGGACATGAAATGACGAAGGGTCAGGGCCGTCCTGCCGGGCACGGGTTTGTCCGGGACGTTCATTCGACAAGCATGTGGCCACGTCCGCCGCGAAAGTCAATTCCGCGCGGAAAGAATACATACCAAATCGGCAAGATGGCCATCCAGGCGGGAAAGAAGAAATTCCGCGTCCGGGTCGGCGGCGAAGTCCGGATCGGCGGCCAGGACATCCCTCCATGCCTCAGGAGACAGCGCCCGGACCGCCTCACCGGCCCCGGGAAGACGTTCGCGGATGTCAGAATGTTCGACAACGGTCTCCAGGATGCCCTCCACGGCCGCCTCCAGGCACCATGCCGGCAGGAACTTCCGTTCGCCCACTCCATCCAACCGGTCCAGCCGCATATAAAGCGTTGTGGTTAATAAAAAGTGCCGCAGGGCTCCGAGCATGTCCATGGTCACTCCGGCGGGTACCCCGTACCCCCTGGCGGTTATCAGCCGGGTCCGGACCCGGCCTCCGGCCAGACTGGCCACGAAATCCCCGGCCGCGTGCCGCCAGGGCCAGACGCGATCCCCGGTCACCGGGTCGTAGCACAGGGCCAGGATGCGCGCCGACTGCCGATACACCTCCCGGGCCATGGGAATTTCCAGGGGGATCAGGCCGCCGTCCTCATAATCCCACAGCACAATGCGGCCATCGCTTCCGACATGAAATTCGTGAAATCCCGAAAACCAGTTCACCATGAGAAAATCCAGGCGGTCACCCTCATGGAAACACAACGGTCGGGGCAACCCCGCATCGGGAACGTCCCGGGACAGACGGGCCAGGACCTTATGCTCCCTGGCCAGGGCGGCCCAGCCGTGGGGGCCTGCGGCCACGTTGACCCCGAGAGTGGCGCTTCCGGCCGGTCCCGTGACCTGAACGCTGGCCGGATGATACAGCGCGCCGTGTTTCTGGGCCTTGATGACGATGGCCGCGAGTTCCCCTTCGGACACGGGCCTTTTGGTCTGGCGCGCCAATTCCCCGACCAGAGCCGGCAGCCCCGGCCCCAGGACGAAGCCGCGCACCCCATCGAAGTATTCCCCGTAGGTGGTGGACATGGGGCAGCCCTCCAGCGGCACGTCCCGCAGGCCCTGATCGAAGGGGATGTCGCCGGTGGCCGAAGCCACTGCGAAGGTGACGCGCGGCCCGGCCCCGGTCTCGTGTCCGCTCATGGGCTGGTCGTTTCGCGTGAGGCGCGAAAAGCCCGGGCCGCGGCCACAAAATTCCCGGCCCAGTGGGGGGCTCCCAGGGCGTGGATGTGGGTATAGGCGGCAAAGGTGGCATTTTCCACGAGTCCGTCCAGGCCATGCAGCATGCCCGTTCCGCGCCGCATCATCAGGCAGAAGGACCCAGGATCAAGACTTGGGGAACCGGATTCGTCGAGAGAGGCCAGGCAGCGCGAATAGTGAAATTCGTGCCCTGCCAATTCGAATCCGACAGGATGAAACGGGTTGTCCCGACGCACCAGGGCCTGGCAATATCCCAGCCCCTGGGGCCTGGGGCACAGGGTGGTGGTCAGGGGAAAGACCCCGGCCATGGGAAAGGACGCATCGCCCACGCGAAGTTCCCGGCACAGGTACATGAATCCGCCGCACTCGGCATAGATGGGCATGCCCGCCAGCGAATGGGCCCGAACCCGTTCCCTGACGGTCGTATTGTCGGCCAGAGCCTGGGCCAGTGTCTCCGGGAAGCCGCCGCCCAGATACAGGCCATCCAACTCCGGCCAACGGTCCGGGGACACCAGGCTCACGTACACGATCTCCGCACCGGCGCGATCGAGGGCCTCCAGATTCTCCGGATAATAGAACCACAAGGCCGCGTCGCGGGCCACACCGATGACCGGACGATCGCCGGGTCCGGCCGAAACGGGCGGGTCCGGCCATTGCGGGACGTCCCCTGGTTCCGGAGGGGCCATGTCCGGCGCGGCGTCGGCCAGGGCCAGGAGGCGGTCCAGGTCCACCCCGTCGGCCACGAATCCGGCCACGGCGTCGAGAACAGATTCCTGCCGGTCGTGCTCGCGGTTGGACAGAAGGCCCATATGCCGTTCGGGGATGGGGTTCTCGGGCATCTTGGGCAGCATCCCCAGGACCGGGATGCCCGTGTAGTGCTCGATGGTCCGGCGCAGGATGGACCGGTGGCGCTCTCCGGCGGTGCGGTTGCAGATCACCCCGGCCAGGGAAAGTCCCGGCTCGAAAGCGGCGCATCCGGCCACGATGGCCGCGGCGGTTCGGGTCATCTTGGTGGCGTCCACGATCAGGACCACAGGGGCATCCAGGAGCCTGGCCAATTCGGCTGTGGAGCAGGAACCTTCGAGGTCCTTGCCGTCGAAGAGGCCGCGATTGCCCTCGATGACCGAGAGGTCGCAGGCGTCGGATTTCTCGAAAAAAAGGCCCCGCACCCGGCGCGGAGGCATAAGAAAAGGGTCCAGATTCGAGGCCTCTCGGCCGGCGGCGAGGCCGAGCCAGGAGGCATCGATATAATCCGGACCCTTCTTGAAAGGTCGTACCGCAAGTCCCCGCCGGGCCAGTGCCCGACAGACTCCGAGGGTGACGATGGTCTTGCCGGCTCCCCCGGAAAGTCCCGCCAGAACCAGACGCGGCCGGTTGCTCACGAGTGTCTGTGCGTGTCGCCGGGAGTGCCGTTGCGCGGAAACGGTCCGAAAACGAACCGTTGTGTTAGCGCTATTCTTCCTCGGCGGCCTGCTTGCCCACGCCGGCCAGACCATACATCGTGGTCGAACCGCTGGACCAGTACATGATTTTTCCTTCCTGAACCAACGCGGTGAGAATCTTTTTGACGTCACGCTGCTTCATGTCCGGGAAAATCTTGCAAAAATCGGTGAAGTAGAACTTGCTCTTGCCGGTCTTGCCTTCGAGGAACTCAATGACCTTTTGTTTTTCCGCTTCCATCGCGTCGCCTCTTTGTTTTTGTCCGGGCGCGGGGAATCCCCGCGCCCGGAGGTGTTGCGTCGTTATTCCACGTGGCTGGTGAACTTGAACTGCGTGCTCTGCCGCCAAGTGTAGTAGGCCGGATCGCGGAAGTCATCGATGCAGTGGTGGGAGAACTCAAGGCCGCAGGCCTCGAAGAACTTTTCCCAGCCGATGCGCTCGGCCCATTCGCCCAGCCGCTCGTACTTCTTGGCGTTCTTGGCGTAGACCTCGACGATGTGCTTGATGGTCTTGGTCAGGGTCGGCCAACGAGGCGGCTCGTTGGGGATGAAGGCGACCACGACCTTGGAGAACATGGGCATGGAGATCCGGTTGGACACCTTGCCGCCGACCATGAGCACGATACCGTCGCTCTCCCCGGAGGCCAGGGGCATGGCCGGGCACATGGTGTAGCAGTTCCCGCAATACATGCAGCGTTCGGGGTTGACGACGACCGAATTGACCTTCTTGCCCTCGACATCGATCTTGGTCGGTTTGATGGCGCCGGTGGGGCAGGCGGCCACGGCCAGCGGCACTTCGCAGATGTTGTCGATGATCTCGGTCTCGACGATGGGCGGTTTGCGGTGGATGCCGACGATACCGATGTCGGAGCAGTGCACCGCGCCGCACATGTTCAGGCAGCAGGCCAGGGAGATGCGCAGCATGGCCGGCAGCTTCATGGACTGGAAGTACTCGAACATCTCGTCCATGACGCACTTGACCGGACCGGAGGCGTCGGTGGCCGGAGTGTGGCAGTGGACCCAGCCCTGGGTGTGCACGATGTTGGAGATGCCGGCGCCGGTGCCGCCGATGGGGAACTTGCAGCTCCCGCCGGCGAACTTGCGGCTTTCCAGATCGGCGATCATGGCGTTCAGGGTCTTTTCGTTATCGACCATGAACTCCAGGTTGTTGCGGGTGGTGAAGCGCAGGTGGCCGCCGCAGTACTTGTCGGCGATCTCGCAGGCTTCCCGGATAAGGGACACGCTCATGAGCCGGGCGGTGCCGCACCGCACGGTGTAAACCTTGTCCCCGGACTCGGCCACGTGGACCAGGACGCCGGGTTTGAGGATCTCATGATAGTCCCATTTGCCTTTGTTTTTCTTGATGACCGGAGGATAGAAATCCTCGAAGTGACGCGGGCCGATGTCGGTGATACGGCCTTCCATCGGCTTTGCGGGATTATATCCGGAAGAAATGAATGCCATGTTGGTATCCCCCCACTTATCTCATGTGACGTTCGCGGTAGCCCTTCTCGTCGTGCTTCCAGCCGCCCGGGACCTCCTCTTCCTTGAAGAAGATGTACGGGTTGGCCCGAGGCGTCTTGACGTGCTGGGGCATGGCCTTGATGTTGGTGACCTCGAGCAGCTTCTGGAAACCCAGGCGCTTCATGGTCTCGCCCAGACGCTCGCGGTTCTTGCCCTCTTCCATCCACCAATCCCAGATGTTCTCGATGACTTCCTTGATCTCGTCGTAAGGGTCCTCGACCGGGATGAACGGAACCAGCATGGAGGCCATCTGCGCGCCGTCCAGGATCGGAGCCTTGGCGCCGCACAGGATGGTGGCGCCGGTCTCCTTGCCGATCTTCAGGGCCGCGGGCATGACGTTTAAGCAGTGCATGCAGCGGGTGCAGTTGCTGTTGTCGATGGTCAGCTTCTTGCCATCGTAGCTCATGCACTTGGTCGGGCAGCGGTCCACAACCTCGGCCACGATGTCGAACTTGCCCCAGTCGCGACCGCTGTGGGCGCCGGCGTTGGGCTTGAATTCGCCAGCCACATACGCCTTCACGCGGTCCTGATCGATGCGGATGTCGTCCTTCCAGGTGCCGATGACCGAGAAATCGGAGCGGGCGATGGAGGCCACGCAGCCGTTGGGGCAGCCGTCGAACTTGAACTTGAACTTGTACGGGAAG
>JBMONM010000087.1:0-14494 GCA_049324675.1 Thermodesulfobacteriota bacterium | reverse complement strand
ACCATTCTTTCATCACCCTGGAGCCGCCCCAAGTGCCTTTGACCGTCTACCGCAAAAAGGCCGGAGCCTAGCGCCATGGCCGCCTTCTCCTTCGAACGCGTCCTGAAGGTCCTGGTCTTCGCGGCCCTGGTCCTGACCGTGTACAAGGGCCTCGGCCGCACCCCGGAATACGCCAGCCACGTCGATTCCCGGCGTTTCTTCAACGGACTGGTCAATGACGCCGAGAACTCGCTGATCATGAAGGAACGCCACCTCGATTTCGGCGACGCCACGGCCAAGGCCGTCCGCCTCCGCCTGGAGGAACTGGAGAGAATGGGCCGCACCCCGGACCCGGGCCTGGTCAACGAGGAATCTCTGCGCCGGGCCGTGGCCAGACGCATGGCCATCCGGGAGCGCGACGCCGATTATGTGGTCCTGGCCCGGGAAAAGCTCGACCGCATGCGCGCCCTAGAACGCGACGGATGGCGCATGCCCCTGGAGCTGACACCCCGTGCTGGCGCGACGTCCGGGGAGGCCGCCCCATGACCGCACGCCGGTTAGTGAGCCGGGCCGTGATCGGGATTGCCTGCCTGACGGCCGTGACGGCCGGTCTGCTTCTGTGGTTCGGGGCCTGGTATTTCCCGGCCTGGCGTCTGGAGGGGTTCTCCAAGGCCCAGTACCGCGAGGCCGCCGAACTGGCCGCCCGTGGGCTGGCCCATGCCGAGGGGCTTTCCTTCGAGGACTTCGACTTCCTGAAATACCGCGAGGTCACCCGGGGCTCCGAGGCCTATGTCTGGGGGGTGGCCAGGTGCCGCGCCGCGGACGGGGGCACCGAACTGGCCTGGATCTACCTCGAATGGAGCACCAAGCGCACGCAGTGGCTGCGCAACTATTCCCTGCTTCTGGCCACGCCCGACGACGAGATCTATTACACCCGCTCCCATCCCGGGCAGGTGGACCGGGCCAGGCTGGCCATCGGCAAGCTCCTGCACCAACTGGCCCGCAACGTCCGCGAGGTGCGCGACCCGCCCGACGGACGGTGACCGGATGGCCAAGGCCGGCGGGGCTTGCCTTACCGGCGCCTTTGACGTAATGACGACAACTTCTTTATGTTCGTGCCTCTGCCTTTACGGCACGGCAGACCATATGCAATGCAACCGCCCCAGGCGCGGAGATCCGTTCCCCTCCCGCGAGAATCCGGACGGACGCGGCGGATCATCCAAAACCATATCGCCGGGGCATACCGGAACGCCATGAGACTAAGCAAACGTTGTGAGCATTTCAACGCGGTACATGCCGAGATCGCCAGTCAGGGCATCAACCCCTATTTCCGGCCCATCGCCAAGACCTGGGGCTCCGAGGTGGAGGTTGCCGGCAAACGCCTGGTGATGATCGGCTCCAATGACTATCTGGGGTTAAGCCACGACCCCCGGGTCATGGACGCCTCGGCCAAGGCCATCTACGCCTGGGGCACCGGCCCCGGCGGCTCCCGTTTCTTGAGCGGCAACATGGTCCTGCACCAGCTTCTGGAGGAGCGTCTGGCCGCGTTCGTGGGCAAGAAGGGCTCCGTGGTGCATGTGACCGGCTTCAGTACCAACCTGGGCGCCCTGGGCTGCCTCATCACCCCGGCGGACACGGTTCTGTGCGACCGGGAAAGCCATGCCAGCATCTTCGAGGGCATAAAGTCCACCAAGGCCCGTATCTCCACCTTCGCCCACAACGATGCCGCGAATGCGGCGAAAAAAATCGCCGAGGCCAGGCAGACCCGTCCGGAGGGAGACATCTTCCTGATCACCGAGGGCGTGTTCAGCATGTCCGGAGACGTGGCCGTGTTCGGCGAACTGGCCCGGCTCAAGGACCAGTTCCCGGAGATCATCATCTATCTCGACGACGCCCACGGCCTGGGCGTCCTGGGCCCCGGAGGGCGGGGCACGGCCCTGCACTTCGACGCCGCCCCCCGCACGGACCTGATCATGGGCACCTTCAGCAAGGCCATGGCCTCCATCGGCGGCTTCATCGCCTCGGACGACGAGGAGGTCCTGCGGTACATGCGCTACCAGTCCCGCACCCAGATCTTCTCGGCGGCCCTGCCCGCGGCCAACACCACGGCCGTCTTGACCTGCCTGGACATCCTGGAGAAGGAGCCCGAGCGGGTCACGCGCCTGCACAAGGTCACCCGGCGCATGCGCGAGGGCTACAAGGAGATCGGCCTGCGCATCGGACAGTCCGCCTCCCCGATCATCCCCATCCTTATCGGCTCCGACGAGAAGGCCTTCATGTTCTCCCAGGCCCTGTTCGAGGAGGGCGTCTTCGCCCTGCCGGCCATCTACCCCGCGGTGCCCAGAGGTCAGGCCCTTATCCGCACGGCCTACATGAGCACCCACGAAGATCGCCAGATGGATTTCGTCCTCGAGGTCCTGGACCGGCTGGCCCGGAAATTCCGCATCCGTGCGCAGGACGTGGAAGAGGACGAAGTCAACGACGCCGCG
Organism: Thermodesulfobacteriota bacterium; assembly: GCA_049324675.1. Lineage (GTDB taxonomy): Bacteria > Desulfobacterota > Desulfovibrionia > Desulfovibrionales > Desulfovibrionaceae > Desulfolutivibrio. The sequence continues at coordinate 12,026 of JBMONM010000087.1, read as the reverse complement.
CAGCAGCTTGCCGCCGGGTCCGACACCGAAGGGTCATCCAGGGCCAAGCTCTCCTATCTGTGATGCTCGGCCAGAACACCCGGCAACCGATCCCGCGCGTGAAGCTTCCGGCCGTCTGGGCAGCACATGGCGAATGACAAAAACCGTCTGGCCGACTATCTGGCCCACCGTTCCAAACGTGGAACGGCGCTGTTGCGCATGCGCGACATCATGCGGGTCAGCATCCGCGAGGTGCTGCGCAAGCGGCGCCGCTACCTGGGGGTCATCGCGGCCATCGCCCTGGGCACAGCCGGGTTCATCACCATCGTGACCATGGGCCGCGATCTGAAGGCCAACTTCAACAACGATCTGGACATGCTCGGAGGGGCGACCATCATCAACCCCTACTTCGAGCAGGAAGGCATGGAACGCCTGGAATGGTTCCGGGACCGCACGCTCATCTCCCTGACCCGCATCCCCGGGGTGGTGGACGTCACCGGCGCGGTGCTCAAACCCCGGGCCATCACCACGTTCCAGGACCGCATCTACGGATTCAACCTGGTCGGGGTGGACAACGCCTACTGGCGGGTCTTCTCCTTTTCGGCGGCCGAAGGACGGCTCTTCGACGACCGCGACGTGGCCGAGGGGGCCCGGGTCTGCGTGCTGGGCACGGACCTGGCCCGGACCATCTTCGGCGGCCACAAGCAGGCCATCGGCCAGATCCTGTCCATCGACGACAACCTCTACCAGGTCGTCGGGGTCCTGGGCGGGGTCCGGGCCGGAGACCGGGGCCAGTTCCTGTTTCTGCCCATCACCACGGCCAAGGCCCGGGTGGTGGACATCTCTCAGCCCTACAGCGCCTATGTTCGCTGCGCCACCTGGGACGACGTGGCCCCTGTCGCCGCCGCCGTGCCGAGCGTGGTGGCCGCCAACCAGATCGCCAAGGGGCTGCGGGTCAACGTGGCCTGGGAGCCGCTCAAGCAGGTGCAACGCATCTTCTGGTGGGTGTCGCTTTTCATCTACTCCTCCATCGCCGCCACCCTGGTCCTGGGGGGACTCGGCATCTGGAACATCATGATGGCCGCCGTGGTCAGCCGGACGCGGGAAATCGGCCTGAAAAAGGCCATGGGCGCACTCGACAACGACATCTTTTTCCAGTTCCTTTTCGAGTCTCTTTGCGTTACCGTCTCCGCGTCCTTCCTGGGCATCGTCCTGGGACGAGCGGGCGTGGAATACATGAGTCACATGCTGGGGGCTCGCCCTCCCGAAGGACTTTTCCTGTTCTGCCTTGCCGCCGGACTGGTCTTTGCCGTGGTCATCGGCGTGGGCGCGGGGCTTTATCCCTCCATCCGGGCCAGTCGGATGGAGGTCGTGGAAGCCATGCGGTATGAATAGCCAGACCAGATTCGGGGAGCAGGGAGATCTGGTCATCGAGATCGCCGGCCTTACCAAGAACTATCAGAACGGCGAGGAGACGATCCAGGTTTTAAAAGACGTCAACCTGCATGTGCGCCGCGGTGAGATGGTGGCGGTAATGGGGCCGTCGGGCTCCGGAAAGTCCACGTTTCTGTTCGTGCTGGGGCTTTTTTTGCCGCCGACATCCGGGACCTATCTGGTGTCGGGACGGGACGTGCTGTCCTTAAGCCGAACCGAACAGGCCATCTTCCGCCGGGAAATGATGGGGTTCGTGTTTCAAAGCTGTGATTTGCTTGAAAATTCAACGGTATACGAGAACCTGGAACTGCCGCTGGTCTATGCCGGGGTCAAGCGCAGGGAGCGACCCGACAGGATCCGCGAGGCCCTGGCCAGGGTCAATCTCGAACACCGCGTGTACCAACCGTCCAACAGACTTTCGGGCGGGGAACGGCAGCGTGTGGCCATCGCCAGGGCTCTGGTCAACCAGCCGGAATTCATCCTGGCCGATGAGCCGACCGGTCAGCTTGACCGTGAAAACAGCCTGCGTGTACTGGAGTATTTCAACAAGATCACGCAGGGTTCGAACATGGCCATGGTGGTGGTCACCCATGACGCCATGACCGCAGAGCATTGCCAGAGGACCTGCGTGCTCTCCGACGGTGTCCTGAACGGATAAATCCAGGGGGAAAGGGGATGGGAGGCATTGCCGTGAGACGCGGGGGGAACGGACGGAATCCGGTATCCGGCAACCCTTCCCGCTGTTTTCGCACGAACAGGGGACGCATGTGGGTTTCTCCGCGCGGCGCCATAGCCGCCTTGGTCTGTGTCCTGCTGCTTCTTGGCACGTCCCTGGCCCTGGCCGCCGATCCCTCCGGCCGGTACACGAAAAACAAGACCAAGCCCGAAAACGGGCAGACGGCACCCAAAACCGAGAGCGCCCCGGCCAGGAACAACGCCGTCCCCAAGGGTCTCGTCGAGGCCGCCACGCCGCTTCGCTCCCCGGCGAATTTCGACGAATGCATCCGGGTGGCCCTGGCCCAGTCCCCCCTGCTCGTCAAAAGCTCCATCGAAATTGAAACCAAACGGCTGGATCTGGGCGATTCCTATTCCAACTTCATTCCCACGATCAGCATCAATACCACCTGCTACCTGAGACGGCCCGCCTCCTCCTCCACCCAGGACCCGTTCACCGTCTCTTTTTCCGCCGGGAACTGGAATCCCGTCCTGACCATCTTCGAAGTCCAGGCCCGCAAGGACATGGTCAACATCGCGATCCTGAGCCATATGCAGGTCATCGCCGAGGGTCTCAAACGCCTGGGAACAAACTTCCTGCAACTGGGCATGCTTGAGGACCAGGACAAGGTCGTCAAGGAAAAGGCCGAAATGGCCAAGCAGTACATGGAATACGCCCAGACCCGTTCTTCCCTCGGGCAGGGCACGGACCTCGACGTGCGCATCGCCGAGTCCAAGATCAACCTGATCAAGGCCGAGTCGGACAAGGTCCGCAACAACCGGCTCATGCTCCTAGACGATTTGAAGTTCATCCTGGGCGTGCCGTTCATCCAGAAAATCGACCTCGACCTTGGCGAAGCGCGCAAACAGGTCGTGGCCGCCTTCGATCCCGCGGCGGTCACCGGCGAGACCCTGCGCGACAATTCCTATGAACTGAAGATTCAGGAATATAACAAGTCTCTGCAAAAAAAGAACATCACCGTCGCCTACGTCAAATTCATCCCCACCTTCAACTTCGGGTTCCAGACCGTGGACGCCCTGAGCAGCACCGCCAAGCAGGACGGCCTGCCCTTCTATCCCTATGTGACCATGTCGCTGCCCCTGGATTGGTGGACCAAAGGCCGGGACGTCAGCCGCCAGTACAAAAAGCTCGGCCAGGTCGAATCCGAAGGCCGGACCAAGGAATTCAAGCTGGTCAGCGACTTTCAGAAGGCCATGGCCAATCTGGCCACGGCCGACGCCGACTTGCGGTACGCCAAGGCCAAAAGCGATCTGTCCCAGCTCAAGTTGCAGCAGACCCAGTATCGCTACGAGACCGGGCAGTCGGAATTCGACGCCATCGTTTCAGCCATGGACGAGTACCTGACCTCCAAACAGGATGTTCTCTTCAAGGAGCTCAACAAAAGCACCGCCCTTCTGGAACTGCGCTTCCTCTCCGGCCATCTCCAGAACTCGTACATCAACAGTTCCGTGCAGGAGACCTTGTAAATGCGCTTTCGAACCGCTTTTGCGGCGTTTTTTCTGCTCTGCTCCGCAGCCCTGGCCGGGGCTCAGGACGCCCAGCAACCCCCCGCCGCGACACAACCGGCGCCTACCGGCGCTTTGCGCCCGTCGGAAGTCCAATTCACGGGAAAATTGTACAGCACGGTCAAGCTGGCGGTTCCCCTGCCATTTCCCTCGTACATCCGCGATATCGCGGTCCAGGTCGGCCAGCAGGTCAAATCCGGCCAGGAACTGGCTCGTTACGAATTGCGCCAGGAAGTGTACATGGGGGAAAAAAACAAGCTCAGCACCACGACCATCAAGGAACTGGAATACAAGTTGTCCCAGGTCGATGTGAACCTGGACAAGCTGCAGGCCAAAAACCGCGAACTTTCGGCCATGAGCAAGCACAACATGGCCTCCCAGCAAAGCATCGAGCAGAACGAGAAAGAGATTGAGGCCGCGCGCAAGGAAAAAACCTCCATCCAGGAACAGCTCGCCCTGGCCCGCGACGTCTTTGCGGACCGGCTGATCCTGGCCAAGGAGCGGTTCGGCCGGGAAGCCGGCCCCGGCAACGTGCCCAGGGACGGCATCATCCGCTCCCCCGTGGACGGGTACGTCCTGTGGATCAACCCCGACGCCCGCAAGGGGGCCTACTTCGAAAACACCCCGGCCATGTTCCAGGTCGGGTCCCTCGACCCCATGCTCATCCGCGCCCAGGTCCACGAGATCGAGGCCAACAAGCTCACCGAGGGCGACACGGCCTCCGTGGTCTTCGACGCCCTGCCCGGACGCCAATTCTCGGCCACGGTCAGCCGCATCCCCTGGACCCCGCTTCCGGCCAACCTCCAACAGCCCTCCTACTACGAGATCGAGCTCACCATCCCCAACCCCGACCACGCCCTGCGCGAGGGGCTCAAGGGACAGGTCACGGTCGTTCCCCGCAAGTAGCGAATCGGAAAGGGAGCCCGCATGCCTGACGCCGCCGTCCGCATCACGCCCGTTCTCACGGAGGCGGATCTCCTGGCCTTTATCCGCTACCCCTGGACCGTCTACGCCAACGACCCCCTGTGGGTCCCTCCGATCATCGCCCACCAGCGGGCCTTCCTGGACAAGCGCCGGGGACCGTTTTTCGAGGTGGGCCGGGCGGAATACTATCTGGCCAAGCGCGGGGACACGGTCGTCGGCCGCATCAGCGCCCACGTCAACACCGCCTACGAGGCCCTGCACGATCCCTCGACCGGCTTTTTCGGCTTTTTCGAGTGCGAGGACAACCAGGAAACGGCCAACGCCCTGTTCGACACGGCCGCGACCTGGGTCCGGGCCCAGGGCAAGACCCGGCTGCACGGCCCCCTGAACTTCGCCATCTACGACGAGGTGGGCCTTCTGGTGGACGGATTCGACGAAATGCCGTCCATGCTGCACACCCACAACCCGCCGTACTACGAAAACCTGGTCCTCGGGTGGGGATTTGGCAAGACCTTCGACTGGTACGCCTACAAGATCCTCAACGGAACCTACGACGTGGCCGCCCTCAAAAAACGCCGCGACGACATCCTGGCCAAGGCCGGCTGCCGCATCACCCACCCGCCGCGCCGCGAGTTCGTGCGCCGGGCCGAAGAGGTGCGCGAACTGTTCAACGACATCTGGGGCAAGAACTGGGGGCATGTGCCGTTTACCGAACGCCAGTTCACGGACATCTTCGTCCAGCTCGCCCCGATCATGCGCCGCGACCTGCTTAACGTCATCCTGGAAAACGACCGGATCGTGGCCTTCAGCGCGGTGGCCCCGGACGTCAACCGCTCCCTGCGCCACTTCGACGGCCGCCTCGGCCCCCTGAACATGCTCAGGCTGTGGTTCGACTGCCGGGTGGCCCCCCTGACCCACTGCCGGGCCATCATCATGGGCGTCAGCAGATCACACCAATGGCAGCGCCTACACCACGCCATCATTCTGCAAATATTCATCAATTTCCTGGAAAAGCATCCGGAGATGCGCTACTGCGACTGTTCGCTGATCCCCGAGTCACTGATCAAGTGGAACAAGACCCTGGCGGCCTACGACGGCAGGCGCTACAAGACCTTCCGCCTCTATGACCGCGCCCTCTGACCCCTCTCGGGACACGGCCGACGCGCTCCTGGTCCTCCTGCTCTCGGCCCTGGTGTTCGCCTGGGCCCACCGCCACGGGTTGGATCCCTTCGTCCTCAACGACGACGCCCGCCAGCAGATCTATTGGATGCAGCGCTGGCGCGACGCGGCCCTCTACCCCCCGAACCTCTTGAACGATTTCGCGGCGGCCTACGTGCCGGCCGGGGTCGAGGCCCTGTATTTCGCGGCCGCGCCGGTCATCGAGCCGCTTTTTTTCACCAAGGTCCTGGCCGGTCTCCTTTTCTGCGTCCTGAGCCTGGCTTTTTACGGCATCGGGCGGCGGCTCGGCGACCGGCCGCTGGGTTTTTTCTGCGCCGCGTCCGTATGGCTTTTGCCGTTTTTCATGGACAACATCGCGGGAGGCCTGTCCCGGGCCTTCGCCGCCCCGGCCCTGGCCCTGTTCCTCCTGGCCTGGCTACGCGGCAGCGGCCGGGGCATGGCCCTGTGCCTGCTTTTTGCGGCCGCCACCACCCCGTACATGGCTGTGCTGGCCACCGGGTCCTGCCTGCTGGCCTTCGCCGCCGGCCGACTGGGACGAACCGTCCCGCCCCCTTTTCCGGCCAAGTCGCTGGACTGGGTCGTCATCACGGCCTGCGCCGCCCTGGTCCTGGCCATGAACCACAACCTGACCGCCGCCGGGTTCGGCCCCCTGGCCACGGTGGCGGACATGGCCGGCAATCCCGTTTTTTCCGCCGCCGGACGCCTGGACATCTACCCCCTGCCCAACCCCTTCTTCGATCTGATCTACACCCCCTTCGAGGGCATCGGCCTGTTCCTCGACGTGGGCTTGGGCACGGGCATCGCCAGCCTGGCGGCCATCGCCGTCGTGGTCGCGATCGGGGCGCGCCGGAAAGGGACCTGCCCCCTCCGGACCGGTGTCGCACCACTGGTCTTCCTGCTTCTGGCCTCGCTCGTGCTCTATCTGGCGGCCCGCGTCCTGGCCCTGAGGCTGTTCGTCCCGGACCGCTACGTGAGCTATGCCGTAAACATCCTCTACGCCCTGGGCCTGGCCTATCTCTTCCGCCGCGCCCTCAAGCCCCTTCTTCACCGGCGCGTCCTCGCCGCCGGGCTGCTTCTCCTGGCCGCCGTCGCCGGAGCCATCCGCCTGACCGACGCGGGACTGTACGACTACGGCGCATACGCCGACCTGTACGCCGCCGCCAGGCAGACCCCGAAAGACGCCACCTTCGCCGGGCATCCGGAACTCATGGACAACCTGTTGACCTTCGGCCGGCGCAACGTCCAGGCCTCCTTCGAACTGGCCCATCCCTGGATGACCGGATACTGGCGGCGCTTCGAGCCGCGCCTGGACGACCTGTTCGCCGCGTATTACGCCGCCGATCCGGAGACGGTCGCGGTGTTTTGCCGGCGCTACGGCGTGGATTTTCTGGTTGTGGACGAGGCCCACTTCACCCCGGAATTCCTCGCCGGCCGGCCCTTTTTCGCACCCTTCGACGCGCGCATCCGTGAGCTTGCCGCCGCAGTGACGGCCGGTGGACGGGGGTTCGCGCTTCTCGACGACGCCCGCTTCCCGTATGTGCGCGTGGGGAAGACCCTCAGGATGGTGGATGTGCGCGGGATCGGCCCGAAAAACGCCTCGGGCGGCCGGTAGGGCAACCGCCCGGGGCCTCACAGACGGGCCTCTTCCCTCATGACAGCCCGGTTCCGCTCACGTATCATGCCCCAGGCTTCCCACGAACACACGCCAAGGAGCACCCCATGCGCCCGCTACTTCTGGTCTGCCTCGCGGCGGCCTGCCTGGCGGCCACCGGCTGCGTCACCGCCAAGAAAAGCATGTCCCTGTCGGATTTCCGGGGCTTTTGCCTGACCTCCGGAGGAGGCAAGAACGGGGCCTGCGACACCAATGACATCTGCTACAGTCTGGCCGCCCGGCTGGAGGAAGACTTCGGGTCCCTGGGGCGCTGCCTGGACGCCTGCCGGGATTTCCACGCCCGTGAGGCCTTCGCCAACTCCATGAACCGGTGCGCCGGGACCCTCAACACGGCCCGGAACCTGTGCATCCAGTATTGCCGCTCCACCTACGGCCCCTGACGGAGCATCCCCGGCACGCGCCGCCCGCGCGGATCAGCGGGCCTTGTCCAGGGACCAGGGCAGGGCCGCGCCAAGAACCGCGAACATCCGACCCGCCACATCCTCCACGGATCGCTCGCCGGAAGCCGCCGCTCCGGAAGAGGGCAGGACCACCACGTCCACCTCGGTTCCCTGCCCGCGCAGGCCCGACGCCGCCCCTTCCCAGTCCCGGGCCGTCTCCTGCGAAAAAAAGACCAGCAGCACCGGGGTCTGGATCCGCTCAAGTCCGGCCGTATCCGGCGCTTTGGGCGTCCCCTCCCCCACGGCGTCCGGCGCCAGGACCACGAAGACCGCTCGGCCGTCTTCGGCCGCCCGCAGGACTTCCGCCGTTCCCGACCCGAACCCCCACAGGCCGATCCGCGTTCCCCCGCCGGGGGCGTCCTTCCCCGAGGCCCCGGAAAGAGACGCCAACCCGGCCGCAAGGGCCTCCTTCGACGTGGAGCCCGCCGGGGTTTCGGGCCTTTTCCCATCCCTGCGCCCGAGGCATCCGGGCGGCGCGAGGCCCAGCACGCCAAGCCCCTTGGCCGCAGCGGCCCTGGCCAGCCAGGGGAACTCCCCCCATGCCGGACAGTCGTCGCCGAACGAGACCACGGCCCACGGATAGGGTCCGCTGTCCGATCGGACCACGGCCCCTCCCCGGGCGATCTCCTTTTTCGCGTCCGCAGGCGATTTGAGGGACACCGTCCGTTCCTGGAAATCCAGCCGCACCCCGATCCTGGCCGGAGGCGCCTCGGCCTGCCACAGAAGCCGGCTGCGCTCGTCCACGTCCGGAATGCGCTCGAACTCCTTGCGGGCCATGAACGTAATGGAGCCCTCGGCCGGTTCCGCCTGGGAAAAACCCGGCCCGTAGGTGAAGATGAATTTCGAAAAGCGGGTCAGAAGCCGGACCGTGCCCGTGGCCGAATCGCGCATGACAAGGCCCCCGAATGCGGCCCGGCCGTCGAGGATGCTTAGGAAATGGCCCGGTTCGCCGTTTATCTCGTAATGCCCGCAGAATTCGTCCAGGGTGAAATCGTAGCCGGCCAAGCGCCGCAAGGTCATCGCGGTCACCTTGCCGGTCTTGATCTGACCCTGGCCCAGATGGATGGGCGGGGGCAGGTTCATGTTGCGCTTGACCGGGCTTATGACCTCGACCCCGGGTGCGGACGCGCCCAGGTCACCCTCCGTTGACGACACGTCCTCACGGCCCGCATGCGGCGGCCGGGATTGCGCCTCCCGGCCGGTTCCGGCTTCGGGGTCCGGCGCCGCCCTGTCCGCCTCGGGCAAAGGAAGCATGTCCTCCAGGAGCTTTTCGGGCGGGACCATCTCCACCCGCACGGCGTCCGGTTCCGGAGCCGTCGCGTCCGGAAAGGACGCGATCAGGCCGGGCCCGGCGGCCAGCCAGAAGACAATCCCGCCATGCAGCACAAGGGAGATCAGGAAACAGGCCGGACGGGTCATGACAGCGCCTACGGCGCGCTCGGTCCGGGCTGGGGTTGCCCCTGCCCGGGCGCGTCCTCCGGATAGGGTTCCGTGACCAGATACACGGCCGGGGCTCCGGCCCGTTTCACCGCGTCCATGACCTCGACCACCTGGCCGTGGGGGACCTCCTTGTCGGCCCGCACATAGACCCGCTTGCCCCGCTCCACGGCCAGGACCCGGACGTGCTTCTCCATGTCCGGCAACAGGGCCTTGAAGTCCTCCACGTAGAGCGTGCCGTCCTTCTTGATGGTGACCACGATGTGCCCCGCGTCCTCATGCACGGCCTCGGCGGTCCGGGTGAAGGGCAGATCCACGGAAAGCCCCTGCACCAGGGCCGGAACCGCGGCCAAAAAGATCACCAGCAAAACGAGCATGACGTCCACGAAAGGCAGGACGTTGATGGCCGCCTGAAGGCGATGGCGCGGCCGGTCGCGGCGGGCCATGAATCAGGCCTCCCCGCCGGGCCGTCCGACGGCCTCCAGGCGCAGGGCCAGGGCCTTCTCGAAGGCCTCCTGGTCCGCCTCCAGGCCATCCAGGAGGCTCGTGGCGGCGTTGAAGGCCACATTGGCCGGTACGGCCACGGCAAGGCCCAGGGCCGTGGCCACCAAGGCCTCGGCGATTCCCGGCCCGACCAGGGCCAGAGCCGCGGTCTGCACCTGGCCCAGGGCGTGGAAAGCGTGCATGACGCCCCAGACCGTGCCGAAAAGACCGATGAACGGGGCGGCCCCGGAACAGGCGGCCAAGACGCCGACCCCCCGCTCCAGGCCGCGCATGGCCTGAATCCCGGCCAGGGACGCGGCCCGCACCGCATCGCGGCCCCGCTCCGGATCAGACATTCCCGCCCCGCCGGCAGCGCCCAGGGATGATGCGGCAACTGATGCGGATCCGGCCAAGGGAGCGCGCGTGCGGCGGGCCACGGCGTCGAGGACGTCTCGGATATCCTCATGGCCGGACAGCCCGGCCAGGGCCGCCGACAGGGCTGCCCGGGAGGCCCGGGAGGCTGGAAGAAGCGTCAGACACTTGTGCAGGATGACGGCCCAACTCAGAACGGACATGGCGGCCAGAAGGGCCATGACCCATCTGACTGTGGGGGTGGCCGCCCGGATCATGGCCCAGACGTCCATTTGCGGCGCGAAGTCCATGAATGCTCCAAGGATGAGGGTTACGAACTATTTCCCTCCCTTCATAGCAGGTTTTTTTCTGTTTGGGCACCCCTGGCGGGGGGGGGAGGACCAAGGCGAAAAACTGGTTTCGGCAGGCGCTCAATCCTTCCATTTCTCCAAAATGGCGTGAATGGCTTCCACATTCCGGAAAAAGGCCTCGATCACCTCCGGGTCGAACTGGCTTCCCGCCCCCCGGCGCAGCAACCCCAGACACTTCTCCTCGGAAAAGGCCTTTTTGTAGGGCCTGTCGCTGCGCAGGGCGTCGTAGACGTCCACCACGCTCACGATGCGGGCCTCTATGGGAATCTCCCGGCCCTTGAGGCCCACCGGATAGCCGGTGCCGTCCCATCGTTCGTGATGGTACATGGCCAACACCCGGGCCAGATGCAACAGGTCGTTGGCCTCGGCATCCGCAGCGTCGAGCAACGACTGGCAGGTCAGTCTGGCCGCGTCCTTGCTGATCAGGGGACCCAATATCTCGCAGCCGTAGAGGCAATGCTGGCGCATGATCTCCCATTCGTCCGAAGCGAGGGGGCCTGGTTTGAGCAGGATGGCGTCGGGGATGCCGATCTTGCCCACATCATGCAGCGGCGCGCACTCCCGCAGCATCTCGCACCTCTCGTCGGAAAGCCTCATGGCCCCGCCCAGAAGGGCGCTGACCTCGCCCACCCGGATGACATGATGGCCTGTCTCGTTGTCCTTGTATTCGGCGGCCCGGCTCAGGCGTTGCATGACCTGGCGGCGGGTCAGTTCGAGTTCCGCCGTGCGCTCGCGCACCAGCCGCTCCAGGTTTTCCTGATATTGACGGTTTTCGCGTAAAAGCCTGGCCCGCTCCAGAACCTTGTCCAGCACGTGATCCAAAACGCCCAGATTCGAAACCGGTTTGGTGATGAAATCCCAGGCCCCAAGCCGCATGGCCCGCAGGGCGTCCTCGGCCACGCCCACCCCGGACAAAACCACGATGGGCAGTTCCAGCGTCCTGGCCGCCGCTTCCTGAATGAAGGAATAGCCGTCCATCACCGGCATGTTCAGATCCACAACAACGGCCTGCACCGCATCCATGTGCGCCATCAGGACATCCAGGCCCTCGCGGCCGTCCCCGGCCTCCAGGACCTCGTGGTCCATATCTTCGAGATAGGCGCGGAGGGAACGGCGCAGCCCGGCCTCGTCGTCGATGACCAAAACCGTCACGCGCGGCCTCCTCCCTGGGAAAGCAGTTCCCGGATGCGCTCCAAAATGAGATCGGCCCCGGCGGGCTTGTAGAAAACGTCCTCGTCGGTCATCCCCAGCCGGCGCAAATCCTCGGTCAAGGCCAGTTCGTTCGAGCCCGTATGCAGGACGAACCGCCGACACAGGCCCCTGGCGGCGGCGGCCTGGATGAACTCCATGCCGCTTATGCCCGGCAGGCGCATGTCCACCACGGCCACTTCGGCCGGGCGTGCGGCCAGGAGCTCCAGGGCCCGCTCGCCGGACGGGGCCACGCTGACCGCGAACTCGTCGAAATCCTCCAGAAAATGCACCAGCAGGTCGCGGATGCGTTCCTCGTCGTCGATG
>JBMONM010000086.1:0-14610 GCA_049324675.1 Thermodesulfobacteriota bacterium | reverse complement strand
GTGTCCCCGAAACGCCCCCGCGCTCCTTTCGGGGACACGGCTCCAGGCGGTCCCGGGGCCGCCCCGATCAGTGCACCGCGTCGGGTGTCGGCGTCTCCGAATTGCCGGCCCCGGCCAGGCTGGCGGCGAATCGGCGCACCTGCTCGCTGCCCCGCCATCCTTCGTAGTATTCGAACCACTCCTCCAACTCCCGCTGGCGCTGGTCCAATATCCCCTCATGGCTGGACAGCCACATGGAAAAAAGCCGGGTCTCGATCCTGAAGGCGTCGCTGTCGAAGGCCTGGGACAGAATCCCCGAGGCATAGTGGCTGACCTCGAAGTTCCGGAACACGAATTCCCCCACGCAGCGGCGCGAGGTTTCGTAATCCGTGGGCTTGCCGTTTATCTCCTTGAGGAACTCGGCCAGAAGGGGCTGGGTCTTTTCCACGGCCAGAAGGCGGTTTTCGGGAATGGCCAGAAAAACCGCCCCGTCCCGGTCCTCGGCGAAATAAAAACGCGCCCAATGCTCGGCGGCGAGCACGCGGAAGATGTCCCGCACGGCCGCGTTGACGTCCTTGGAGGCAGTATTCTGGTTGTCGATGGGACAGCTCATGGTTTCTCCTTGAGGCATCGGACGAGGTGTCCGGGTGATGTTTCACGAAGATCCGGGGCCATGGCGGCGCATTCCGGTTGTTTTTCCGGGCACCTGGGGTGGAAGACGCAGCCGGCCGGCGGAGAAAAAAGGCTCGGCGATTCGCCCGGCAGCACGGTTCGGCGCGCATGCCGCCTGCCCGGATCGGGGATCGGGGCCGCGGCCAGAAGCGCCCGGGTATAGGGATGGGCCGGACGGGCCATGAGCTCGTCCGTGGGCGCCAATTCCATGATCCGTCCCAGATACATGACCGCCGTGCGGTCGCTGATGTGCCCGACCACGGCCAGATCGTGGGAGATGAACAGGTAGGACAACTCCAGGCGGGCCTTGAGATCGTCCAAGAGGTTGATGACCTGGGCCTGGATGGACACGTCCAGGGCCGAGACCGGCTCGTCGCAGATCACCAGGGCCGGATTCGTGGCCAGGGCCCGGGCGATGGCCACCCGCTGGCGCTGGCCCCCGGAAAACTGGTGCGGATAACGGGAGGCGTGTTCCGGCAAAAGCCCCACCTGGGTCAGAAGCTCCTCCACCCTTTCGCGGCGCGCGGACCGGCCCACCCCGCCCAGGGTTGACAGGCCCTCGGCCACGCTCCAGCCCACGCTGCGGCGAGGATTGAGGGAGGAGAACGGGTCCTGAAAAACCATCTGCACCAGTCGCGGCAGATTTCTTTCCGTCTTCTGGTCGCGGATGTCCCGGCCGTCCAACAGCACGGTCCCGGCGTTCGGGCGCTCCAGCCCGGCCACGCACCGGGCCAGGGTGGACTTGCCGCATCCGGATTCGCCCACAAGCCCCACGGTCTCCCCCCGGGCCACGGTCAGGTCCACGCCGTCCACAGCCGTGACCGAACGGGTGGCCGCGCCCAAAACGCCGCTCTTGACCACATAGCGCCTAGTGACGCCCCGGACATCGAGCAGCGGGGTCACGCCTCGCTCCCCGCGGCCGTCTCGGCCCACAGCCAGCAGCGCGCGCCCCGGCCCGAGGACATGCGAAAGTATGGCGGAACCTCGGTACGGCAGCGGTCGAAGACCTTGGGACAGCGCGGATGGAACCGGCAGCCGGCGGGAAGCCGGGTCAGACTCGGCACCGTGCCCGGAATGGGCTCCAGCCGTTTGCGGACGCCGGGTTTGGGAAGGGACCGGATGAGCCCGGCGGTATAGGGATGCAGGGGATGTTCGAAAAGAGAGGGGACATCGGCGTATTCGACCACCTGGCCGGAATACATGACCGCGGCGTTATCGCAGGTCTCGGCCACCACCCCCAGGTTGTGGGTGATGAGCGCGATGGCCGTGCCCTTGGCAGCCGCCAGATCGAGCATCAGATCCAATATCTGCTTCTGGATGGTCACGTCCAGGGCCGTGGTGGGTTCGTCGGCCAGAAGCAGGTCCGGGGAGAGGCACAGGGCTATGGCGATCATCACCCGCTGGCGCATGCCGCCCGACAGTTCGTGGGGATAGCTGGAAAGCCGGCGTCCGGCGTCCGCAATGCCCACCAGGGACAGCATCTCCCGGGCCATCTCCAGGGCCTGGCGCCGGGATTTGCCCCGATGCAGGCGGATGGCCTCGGCGATTTGTTCCCCGACGCGCAACACGGGATTGAGCGAGGTCATGGGCTCCTGGAAGATCATGGAGATACGGTTGCCGCGCACGGCGCGCATCTCCCGGGCCGACAGACCGCGCAGGTCGCGGCCGTCGAAGACCACCTCCCCGGAATCGATGCGCCCGGGCGGCTGCACCAGCCCCAGGATGGACAGCCCCAGCACGGTCTTGCCGCATCCGGACTCGCCGACCACGGCCACGGTCTCGCCCCGGGCCAGATCGAGGCTCACGCCGTCCACGGCCACGGCCGTCCCCTCGGTGGTGTGGAAGGCTGTGCGCAGATTCTTTACGGAAAGAAGGTTGTGGAGCATGCTCGTGACCTTTGCGGGGATGGCCCCGACCGCGCAGCCTACGTGTTTTGAGCCATGGTTTCAAGATGGTCGCGGCCCGGACCTCCCCGTCCACCATCACCAAGGAGCCTCCTCATGACCGAGAATCTCTTCACGAAAGGAATGGCCAAACTTATGGAGGTCGACGGCCGAAGCGGCGAGGCGGTCATCGAACGCCTGCGGGGCATCGCCCCGGACATGGGCCGCTATATCGTGGAATTCGCCTTCGGCGAGATCATGTCCCGGCCCGGGCTCGATCTCAAGTCCCGCGAAATCGCCACGGTGGCCGCCCTGACGGCCATGGGCGGATGTGAACCCCAACTGGCCGTGCACATAAACGGCCTGCTCAACGTCGGCGGCACCCGCGAGGAAGTCGTGGAGATCATGATCCAGATGGCCGTCTATGCCGGATTTCCGGCGGCCCTCAACGCGCTGTTCACTGCGGAAAAGGTCTTTGCCGAACGCGACGCCGCGCAGCATCCATAATGCATTTCAATGCATATCCTTGAATGCAATCTGATCATTCGATTCGTCATCCTCCTTGTATGCTGCTAAGGACCCTTGGGTGTTTCCTCTCGTCAACGCCACAAGGAGATCGACATGTCCAATGCCGCGTACAAGGAAATGTGGGAGAATCTTGATCTGGACCTGGCGGCGCACGACGCCTTGCTCGAGGTCCTGGGAAAGTTTTACGGCGACATCTATCTGTCCCAGCAGGGCCGCCTTCAGGGTGCGGAATATCTGGACTTCGTGCTCTCCGAGGTCCACGGGTTGCGCATCAAGGAGTTGCAGGACGCCAAGGCCCAGGGCCGCAAGATCATCGGCAGCTTCTGCGTTTTCGTGCCCGAGGAGCTGACATTGGCCGTCGATGCGGTGCAGGTGGGGCTTTGCGCCGGGGCCGACGCGGGCAGGGAGGCGGCCGAGCGGATCGTGCCCCGCAACACCTGCGCGCTGATCAAGTCCTTTGTCGGCTTCAAGCTGGCCAAGCTCTGTCCGTTCACGGAGAGCTGCGACCTCATTGTCGGCGAGACCACCTGCGACGGCAAGAAGAAGACCTACGAGGCCTTCGGCGAGTATGTGAACATGTACGTCATGGAGGTCCCGCAGCAAAAAAACGCCTGTGACCGCGACCTGTTGCGCTCGGAGATGCTCCGCTACAAGGCGGAGTTGGAAAGGCTGACCGGCAAGACCATCGGGGTGGCCGAACTGCGGCGCGGGGTGGAGATCGTCAACGCCAAACGC
Organism: Thermodesulfobacteriota bacterium; assembly: GCA_049324675.1. GTDB lineage: Bacteria > Desulfobacterota > Desulfovibrionia > Desulfovibrionales > Desulfovibrionaceae > Desulfolutivibrio. Next base: position 10,813 of record JBMONM010000086.1, on the reverse strand, counting down.
AAGGCCATCCAGCGTCTGAACGCCTTGCGCGTGGCCGATCCGGCGCCCATTTCCGGCCGCGACGCCCTGCTCATCAACCAGATCAGCTTTTACGACGATCCGGTGCGCTTCACGGCCAAGATGAATGAACTCTGCGACGAGATGGAAAAGCGCGTCGAGCGCGGCGAGGGCGTGGCGCCCAAGGGAACGCCCCGGCTGCTCCTGGCCGGGTGTCCCATGGCCGTGCCCAACTGGAAGCTGCCGTATATCGTGGAAGGCGCCGGGGCCGTCATCGTGGGCGAGGAGTCCTGTATCGGGACCCGCAACATCCGCGATCTGGTGGACGAGGACGCCGTGGCCAAGGCGACCACGGTGGAGGAGATCATCGACGCGTTGGTCGACCGCTACATGAAGATCGACTGTGCCTGTTTCACGCCCAACACCGAGCGTCTGGGCAACATCGCCACGCTGGCCAAGGACATGAAGGCCCAGGGCGTGATCCACTATTCGCTGCTGTTCTGTCAGCCGTACACGCATGAGACCTTCAAGGTGGAGAAGGCCCTTGCACAGGCGGGCCTGCCCATGCTGGCCATCGAGACGGATTACAGCATGGAGGACGTGGAACAGCTCAAGACGCGGGTCCAGGCCTTCATCGAGACGATCGAACAATGAACGAAGAGCTTTACGCGGGTGTGGACGTCGGCTCCCGGTCCATCGAACTCGTGCTCTACGCCGGGGGCGAGGCGATCGAGAGTCGGCGTCTGCCCACGACCTTCGAGCCGCTGGGTCAGTGCCGCCGGCTGTTGGATGGCTGGCGGCCGAGGCGTATCGTGGCCACGGGGTATGGCCGGGGTCTGGTCGAGGCCTTGGCCGGCGAGATGGGACTTGGGGCGAAGGTGGAATGCATCACCGAGATCAAGGCCCACGCCCTGGGGGCGTCGTGGCGTTTTCCCGAAGCCAGGACGGTGCTGGACATCGGCGGCCAGGACACCAAGGCCATTACGCTTTTGCCTGGCGGCAAGGTCGGCAGGTTCGAGATGAACGACCGGTGCGCGGCCGGAACGGGCAAGTTTTTGGAATACACGGCCGGGGTGTTTCAGATACCGGTGGAGGAGTTTGGGGAGTACGCCCTTCAGGGCGACGAGGCGCCGGTGATCAACAGCATGTGCACGGTGTTCGCGGAGACCGAGGCCACGTCGCTTATGGCCCAGGGGGTGCGGCCGCACAATATCGCCCTGGGGCTGCATCAGGCGATCGTGCGTCGCACGGTGAACATGCTCGGCCGCGTGGGGTTGGCCTATCCGTTGGTGTTCGCGGGCGGGGTGGCGCGAAATCCGTGCGTGCGGGAGCTCTTGGGCCGCAGTCTCGGCGCCACGCCGGGCGAGGCGCTCCTGACGCCCCCCGACCCCGACATGAACGGCGCCCTCGGCGCGGCGCTTTGGGCGGCGAGGGGGGAGTGAGGGGCAAGGCCCGGGATGTTTTCTTGCCGCATATTTTCCGGCCGGGGCAACAAGACGCGGCAACGGGCTGGGGGACGCGGCATGGCGCCCCGGACGCATAAAAAACCTGAAGCGTGTTTCACTTTCTTACAGCCTCAAAACCGGCGCTCACCCCGGTTCCACCGTTCGACGTATTTCGAAAGCAGCAACACCGCAAAAACAAAGGGAATCACTAAAAGATACTTGGTCAGGAACATAGGCGTCTCCATTATGCCCCGACCGGAAGCAAAAGCGATGCCAGTTTGAGCCGCCTCACGGCCCAGCCTCGCGGCCCGGCATCTTTTCCCCTCCCGAGAGACCGGGGGTGGCCATAGGGCCGACCGGAGAAATCCGGCCCTGGCAGGCCCCCCGGGCCGTCCCGCCCGGAGGGCCGGGCCGCGATTTCCTGAAAATGCGGCGAAGCGATGCGATGGGGACGTTGCGACGATCTTGACCAGCAAGAGACTTTCTTTTACCAAGAGAAACCGCTCACGCGGTTTTTTTGTTTTTCAACGGCGCAGCATCCACCCAACATTCGGCGCGACAACCCCGCGGTTCCCCGGCTTCGGGGACTCGCCAGGAACGGTATTATGGAAAGCATCCCCATCTCCGTCCAAGGCTACAGAAAGCTCGAAGCCGAGCTGGAACGGCTCAAGCGCGAACGCCCCGAGGTCATCCAGGCCATCAAGGAGGCCCGGGAGGAAGGCGACCTGAGTGAAAACGCCGGATACGACGCGGCCCGGGAACGCCAGGGGCTGCTCGAAGCGCGCATCAACTATCTTGAATCGCGCATGGCCCGGGCCAACGTCATCGACCTGGACACCCTAAGCGGCGACAGGATCATCTACGGGGCCACCGTGGAGCTCGAGGACATTGATACCGGCGACGTCAAGAAATACACCCTGCTCGGACCGGACGAGGCCGATCCGGCCAAGGGCAGCATCTCCATCCTTTCGCCCGTGGGACAGGCCCTGCTCGGCAAGGAGGAGGGGGACGACATCGTGGTGGACGCCCCGCGCGGCAAGATCAACTACGAGATCATCGCCGTGAATTTCCTGGGATCGTCCGGACTGCGCCTCTAACCGGCCGCATTCCTTCTCCCGGTCACGAACCGCTGGAAGGCGTCCGCCTCACGGACGCCTTCCTTTCTTTTCGTTTCGGTTCGCGCTTTTCTCCCAGAAGCCCGCCGAGAACCCTGGCCAGTGAAGACATGTCCACGGGCTTTGCCAGGTGCGCGTCAAAGCCCGAGGCCAGAAAACGCTCCCGCTCCTCGGCCATGGCATAGGCCGTAAGCGCCACCAGGGGCAGGCGGGGGGACCCCAGACGGTTTTCGCGTTCCCGGATGGCCCCGGCCGCCGCCACGCCGTCCATCTCCGGCATCTGGATATCCAACAGCACCGCGTCCACATCCTCCCGTTCCAGGACGCGCAGACATTCCCTCCCGCTTTCGGCCTCGATCACCGCAAGACCCATCTTGCGCAACAGTCCCCGCGTCGCGATCCGGTTAATGGCGTCGTCCTCGACCAGAAGCACCCGGGCTCCAGGCCGCGGGGACTCCATGGCGGCCGAGGCGTCCAAGGGCGTTTCGTCCCTCAGGTCGTGCGGCGAGGGCAGGTCCATGGGCAGGGCGAAGGAGACCGTGGTCCCCTGGCCCAGGCGGCTTTCCACCATGATCGTGCCGTCCATGAGTTCCAGCAGTCGACGGACTATGGCCAGCCCGAGGCCCGCTCCCTGAAACTCCCGGGTATAGGCCCCCTCCACCTGGGTGAAGGATTCAAAAATGGAGTCGATCCTGTCCCGCGCGATGCCGATGCCGGTGTCCGCCACAACGGCCACCATGGTGATCCGTCCCGGCTCCGACCGGGGCACGGCGCAGATATCGAGCTGCACTCCGCCGGCCGGGGTGAACTTGATGGCGTTGCCAAGCAGGTTGAAAAGTATCTGGCGCAGGCGCACCTCGTCCCCGACCAGACGGCCGGGAACGGTTTTGTCCACCGCCCAGACCAGGGACAGCCCTCGTTCCTTCCAGCCCGGCGCCAGCACCTCCACCACATTCTGGACCGCCACCCTCATATCAAACGGTTCGTGGGCCAGGGTCATTTTCCCCGACTCCACCCGGGCCAGATCCAGGATGTCGGACAACAGGCCGGTCAAGCGCCTGCCCGCGCGCAAAGCGGCCTCCACATACCCAAGTTGCTCGTCGCCTAGAGGCATCCCCTGCAACAACTGCAACATCCCCAAAACCCCGTTGAGCGGGGTCCTGATCTCGTGGCTCATGTTGGCCAGAAATTCGGACTTGGTCTTGTTGGCCGCCTCAGCCGCAGTCTTCGCCGCCAGGAGATTCTCCTCGGCGACCTTGCGTTCGGTGATGAACCGGGCCTGCTGCACGTTTTGCACCGCCATGGTGGAAAGCTGTCCGGCGATTACGAACAGGGCCTGGCAGATGGCCTCGAAGCGCGCCCGAGGCATGCGCGACACCTCGTCTAGGGCCTGACGGTAGGCCCGCTCGTCGGCCCCGATCTCCCGGGCATAGGCCAGCAACCGTTCCATGTCCGCCCCTTCGTCGAGCACTTGGCCCACCAGCCAGTTGGCCACCACCCGGCCCCCCACCCGGATGCACGTTCCCCCGTCCAACAGCCCTCCCGAAAGGCACTCCCGCACACAGGGGCCGTCCTGGGCCATGGCCCCGAGCATGGCGTCCGACCGTTTACAGTTGGCCAGACCTCGCGGCGTGCGCCGAATGATCTCCTGGCAGAGACGGCAGAAGTTGCTCGGTCGGGTCAGGGGATTGCCCTCGACATCGGTGATCAGCGAGGCCACCCCGGTGGCCCGGGAAAAAGCATCCTGAAGCCGCTGCACCTCGGACAGGTCGAAGATGTCCGTCAGGCTCAGCCCCGAGGTATCGACCATGGGCTGGGTCAGGGCCAAAAGTTTGGTCTCAAGCCCGGTGTTGAGGGCCTTGAGGTCCTCCTGGGCCTGCCTCTTCTCCGTGATGTCGGAGAAAATGATCAGGCTGCGGTCCTGGTCCAGGCGCACCCCGCTGAAGAAAAACCACCGCCGCGGCCCGGCCAGTTCCTCGATCTCGATGTCCCCTTCGGCACGGCCCTCCGTTCGCAAGGTCTCGAGATGCCTCGCGACCACGGTCCGGGAGCGGGGAACGAGCCAGTCCAGAAACGAGGTTCCCAGCATTTCCCGGGCATCCCGTCCGGCCATCCGGCACGCCGCCGGATTGACCTCCAGGTATCGGCCGTTTCCATCGAGAACCAGCACCCCCATGGGCGTATTGTCCACATACCCCTGGTACTTGGCCTCGCTGGCCCGCAAGGCCCGCTCCGCCCGGCGCGAACGCCGGACCTGCTCCCACAGGACCGCGATGAGCACCGTTTGCAGGGCCAGAAGCGCCACTCCGCCGATGATCCATCCCCTATAGCGGACCAGCATCGAGGCCGGGCGGTTGATCACCGCGCTGTCAGGAGGAAGCCGGTCCTCGTCGATCCCGAAACGCTCCATCTGTTCGTAATCGAAAAGCCTCCGGGGCCGGCTTTCCCGGACCGGAACGGCCGCCGGGTCCTCGCCGGCGAGCACGCGAAGCGCCATCTCCCCGGCCTGGATGCCATCGGCGCGGCCGGAAATCAGGCTGCCGCCCACGCTGCCGTGGCCGAAACGGGTTTCCTGGACCGCGAAAACCGGCACAGGGCTGGCGACGGAGAGAAGATGCGTGCTTTCATCCCGGGGATAGACCGTCCCGGCGGCATCCGTGGCGTAGCTGAGAAGCAGGATCGCCGTGTCGGCGGACAGTTGCGCGACCAGCGTCAGCAACTGTCCCATGGGGACGTCCGGGGAGTAGTCCGCCCGGAGCCTGTCCGCGAAGGCCGGCATGGCCCGCTCCACCTCCTGGCGCGAGGCCAACCCGCTCACGGTGTGGTCCGAAACCACGTAAATCCTTTTCGTGGCGGGCAACAGCCGCAGGATCAGGTTCAGGGTACCCGCGACGTCCAAGGCCTCGAACACTCCAGTATACCCCATCTGAACCGCCCGCGTCACCAGGACAGAATCATTGATTCCGGTGAACACCACGCGTGCGCCGGGGAAAACCGGGGGATCGGCGTCAACCAGCATCGTGAGTGCCGGATCGTCCAGGGCGATGACCACGTCCACCGGCTGGTCGCGGTATTTCTCGGTCAGAAAACGCTGCTCCCGGGCCAGGTGGATCTGGTCCGAAAAACGCTTGGCGTCCAGGCGTTCGATGGAGGGCACGAGCTTCGGATAGACCGTGTGCAGGGCCTCCTGGACCCCCTGGATCTCCTCGTCGGACCAGGCGTCTCCCTGGTGGTAGGAATCCAAGATGACCACCCGGGGGAGAGATTCGGCCGATGACGACCCCAGGGAAAGAAACAGGAGGACCACGGCCAGAAGAACGGGCAGTCGGTCCCTGGTTGATTTCAAAGCGGCGGCGGTGCGTGGCGGCCCCGGAATCGACATGCGTGGCTCATCTGTACGCCGGGCTGGGATACCTGAATCGTTGGAGGCATCCCGGAAGGAGATACCGCTTCATACCAGCTTTTTCGCGATGCAGGCAAGCGCAAGCTCACGATCCGGCCTTCCGGCGAGAAAAACCCGGCGCTCCCGGTTGACCCGAACCCGCCCCTTTGGCATGGCCTTGCCGATGGCAACACGGACCGCCAAAACGGCGCAGCGGGAGAAGGACATGAAAGGCGTGTGGGACGGACTGGATAAGGAACGCATATCCCGGGCGGTGGTCACCGCCTATATGAGCGACGAATACCTGGACATCCTGGCCGAGGTGAACAACGCCGACAGCGCCGACGCCGTGCGCCGGGCCACGGACCGGATCAAGGAGGTCATGGGGTTGTGGCGCGAGGAATGCCCGGACTACGCCTTCATGGTGGACTGCCTGTATCTTTTCGCGGAAAAACGCATCCGGGACCTGACCGGACGGCAGTGACCCGCCGGGCCCGGTCGGCAAAGGACCTCACCAGCCCGGTCCAGGCCATCCGGGCCGCCTCAAAGAACACGACCTGGCTTTTCCTTCACAAACGGGCCTCGAGGACCCGATCCAGTCCCGCCAGATCCTTGCGCACCGCGACATGGGGAAATCCGGCGAAGGCCTCTTTCGCCGCCCCGGCCTGGGTGCAGCCCATCTCCATGAGAAAAACCCCGCCAGGAGACAGGCATTCCCTGACAACCCGGGCCAAGACCGGAAAGCATTCGCCGCCCGTCTCCCCCTCCGGATGCGGCACAAGGGCCGAGACAGGCTCGTAGCGGGCCACCTCGGGACTCAGGGCGGCATGTTCCGTCCGGCTCACGTACGGCGGATTGGACACCAGGCACCCGAAACGCTCCCCGCGTCCGCACAGGAGCGAAAAATCCCCGGCCACGAACTCGATGCGCTCCGACACCCCGTGCCGCGCGGCGTTCTCCCGGGCCACGACCAGGGCCTCCGGGCTCGCGTCCACGGCCACCCCGCTCCAGCCGGGAAAACGTACGGCCAGGGTCACGGCCAGACACCCCGAGCCCGTGCCCAGGTCCGCGAACCGCTCCCGGCCGTCCTCCGGAAAGAACTCCCGTACCATGTCGATCAGAAGCTCGGTCTCGGGCCGGGGGATGAGCACGTCCGGCGTGACCCGAAACGGCAGTCCGTAGAATTCGCGTTCCCCCACAAGATAGGCCGCCGGTTCGCCCCGGCCGCGCCTGGCCACCAATTCCCGGCACCGGGTCAGTTCCCCGTCGGCCATGGGCCGGTCCATGTCCAGAAACAGGCCCAGGCGCTCCAGGCCGAGCACGTGGGCCACGAGCATCTGGGCCGAAAGCCGGGGGGAATCCACGCCCTTTTGCGTCAGATAGTCTTCGGATCTGGTCAGGATGTCCCGGACCGTGGGTCGCTTGTGCATGCTCTTTCCGATGTATCGATCCTTCGGGTGTCTTTTCGCAGATATGGCGTCCATGTTCAACGCCGGCATGGACCGCCATTCCAACGACGGACCAGACCGGGAGACTCGACCGATGGACGCCGTCGACCTTGACGCGGTCCCATGGCCGAGACACATTGTAAAGTATGGAGGCGTTCCTCTATGAATCCCGATGTCAAACCCACAAACCCAACGAGGATGACCATGGCCGAAGACTCCGTTCCCCTGCCGTATTGGGTCGAAAACGGACGCCGGGTTCTCTACGTCACCTACAAGGGCGACTGCCGTACCGTCCGGGTCGGCGGCGTGAACCGCCTGTTCGCCACGCACCCCCTCGCGAGCGTCTTCAGTTGCGTCTCCCCCGGGGACATCGTCCAGCTTTTGCCAGGCACATACTGGGCGCCCATCCTCTTTGACGAGGACACGGGGAACCCCCCGGCCTGCAAACCCGTCAAGCTGGCCGAACTGTACGGCACCCCGCACGCGCCCATCACCATCCGGGGGCTCGGCGCGAGCACGTCCTTGAACGGCGGCCTGGGCGGCGTGCCGCACGACTCCATGCTGCCGCAGATGAAGCACTTCGCCTTCTTCAAACTTGCGGACTGCACCTGGATCGAATTCGAGAACATGCACGTGTCCAGTTGCTGGCCGACGTTCCTCTACATCCAGGACAGCTCCTACGTCACCGTGCGCGACATCGTCTGCACGGACAGCCGCTACATGGTCTACGCGCGGGGCCAGACGAGCCACCACATCCTTCTTGAGCGCAACCACTGGCGGCAGGACCCCACAAGCTCGGTCTGGCGGGACCTCCTGTGGCTCGATTCGAAACGCAAGCGCTATTTCTACTACAACGGGGGCATCTTCGGAAGCTATGGCATCTCCGGGAGTGTGGTCATCCGCGACAACGTCATCCAGGACTCCTTCAACGGAATGCGCATGAAGGCGGACAAGAAGGCCCGCGACTCCCAGAACCACAACGTCGAATTCTACGGCAACCGCCTGGAGCGCGTGCGCGACAACCCCGTGGAACCGGAGCGTTCGGCCATGAACTGGTGGATCCACCACAACGATATCCGCGACGCCCACGCCTGGTTCTCCCTGGACGAGGTGGCCGGCGGATATTGGTATTTCTTCGGCAACCGGGGCGTTTCAAAGGACGTCCCCGGGACCTCGTTGGACCCGAACAGGGGCGGCAAGGTCTACAAGTACGACGCGGAAGGCCCCATGCCGGACAAACCGGTCTTCGCCTTCAACAACAGCTACTGGCTGCGCTCCTCACTGATCAAGGAAGGGGCCACCACCCTTTTCACCCACCGCGACAACGCCGTGCTCTTCCCGCCTCAAACCGAACCCGGCCCGGACCAGCGTTTCCTCGGCCCGAACTTCATGCCCGACGGATGGGTCCCGGGCGTCAGCCTCGACTTCGACCTGACCAATGTCCCCTGGCCCCCCAAAATCACGGACAACGCCCAGGAACAAAACGGGAGGATGGACCCCGAGGCCCGTTTCGTGGACCCGGACAAACACGACCTGCACCTGGCCGGACAGACGCCCCGAGGCTGCCCGGTGGTCTTCGAACCGGGCGCGGACTGGCCCGGCCGGACGCGTTGGACATCCGGACCGGACACCCCGGTGGGGGCCTATGCGGCATCCGGGCGTCCGGTGGAGGGGCCGGCCTTCGTGTTCCTCAAGCCTGCCGACGGGGACGAGGGATATGCGGAGGCGCCCCGGCTGGTGCGGCTGGCGACCAAAGGGACGCGGCTTACGCTCAGTTTCTCCACGCCCCTGGCCCAGGTGGGTCCGGTCCATATCCGGGTCAAGGCCGGTGGAAGCACGGTCTGGGTGGACGCCGCCGCAAGCGACCGGGACCTCACGGCCGAACTTCCCGGGTCCATGGCCGGACGGCGCGTGTCCAAAATCTGGCTGCCGAGCGGGCTGCGATCGGCGGACGGGGAGCACGCCACCGGCTGGTCCTCGGTGTTTGCGGGGTTGCGTTTCTACAAATCCCCGGACGGCCCCGATCCCCGGCCGCCCGAACCGGTCTGCTTCTGCGATTGCGGAAGAGAGTAGCGAGACGGCCGCTCTCTTGCCGGGCTGCGCCGGGCTCGGGGGCTGCGACACCGCGCTTCAGCAGCAATGCTTCGCGCCGCCGGGCGCACGGTGCGCAACCCCGTCGCCCGGCCTGAACATTCCGGTTCATCGGTCCACACATGGAAAAGGCCCGCGCGGCGCAAGCCAGACGGGCCCCATCCGGGGATTCCAAAGGGGGCCGCGCCCCCTTTGGCCGCCGGAAGCATTCCCCACGACGCAGTCACGTACGCCCTACGCGGCGTCGGCCTGGGCCTTCAAGGCCTCGGCCTGGTAATGGGCCGAAAGGGCCTCCAATATCTCCTCGATATCCCCGTCCAGGATCGTATCCAGCCGGTACAGGGTCAGGTTGATGCGATGGTCCGTGACCCGGCTTTGGGGGAAGTTGTAGGTCCGGATGCGCTCGGAGCGGTCTCCGCTGCCCACCTGGGACCGCCGGCTGGCCTCCTGCTCCAGGCGCTGCTCCTCCTGCTTGAGCTGCAAGAGACGCGACCGGAGCACTTTCAGGGCCTTGGCCCGGTTTTTATGCTGCGATTTCTCGTCCTGACAGATCACCACCAGCCCGGACGGAATGTGCGTCACCCGCACCGCCGAGTCCGTGGTGTTCACGCTCTGGCCACCGGGACCGCTGGACCGGTACACGTCGATGCGCAGGTCATTCGGGTCGATGGCCACGTCCACTTCCTCGGCCTCGGGCATGATGGCCACGGTCACCGCCGAGGTGTGGATGCGGCCCTGGGACTCGGTCACCGGGACCCGCTGCACCCGGTGCGTGCCGGACTCGTACTTGAGCCGGCTGTAGACCTTGTCCCCGGAGATGTTGGCGATGACCTCCTTGAAACCGCCGCCGCCGGTCTCGCTTGCGCTCATCATCTCCACCTTCCAACGCATCCGCTCGGCGTACCGGCAATACATGCGAAACAAATCCCCGGCGAACAGCGCGGCCTCGTCGCCGCCCGTGCCCGCCCTGATCTCCAAAAGGATGTTCTTCTCGTCCAAAGGGTCCTTGGGCAGAAGCAGCACCCGCAATTCGGCCTCGACCTCGGGCAGGGCCTCCTTGAGCGCGCGGACCTCAGTCTGGGCCAGCTCCCGCATCTCGGGGTCGGCGTCCTGCAAAAGCTCCTGGTTCTCCTCCAGGTCCCGGGCCATCTCCTTGTACTTGCGGAACACCCCGACCACCTCGCCCAGGTCGGCATGGGCCTTGGCCAGCTTGCGGTAGCGCTCCTGGTCGTCGAATATCCCGGGCTCGCTGAGCTGACCCTCCAGTTCCTCGTACCTGCGTTCGATGCCTTCCAGTTTCGCGAACATGTATCGTGCCTCCGACGGCCAGGGAGG
>JBMONM010000085.1:0-1809 GCA_049324675.1 Thermodesulfobacteriota bacterium | reverse complement strand
GGCCTTGGTGATGATGTACTTGGGCATGGAGATGCCGATGAGCTTCTCCCCGCTCTCGATGGGCGCGGGGGTGGGGCCGAAGGAGGCCACGAACATGGGCTTGTTGGCGGCCAGGCCCTTGACGAACGCCATCCAGTCCGCCTCGCTCTTGAACACCTTCTCCTTGAGGCCGATGAGCCAGGCGATGGTGGTGGCGTGGGTGGAAGGATCGGCCATGACGATCTTGTCCTTCCACTTGGGATCGGCCAGGTCCTCGTAGCGCTTGGGCGCGTCCGCGGCCTTCACCAGCTCCTTGTTGTAGATGAGGCCCACGTACTCGATGCCGAACTGCTGGATGACGCCGTCCTCGCGGGTCCAGGCCGGGTAGCCCTTGGCCGCGGGCGAGGCGTAGGGGGCCAGCACGCCCTTGTCCTTGAGGTACTGCAGCACCGGCAGCGGGCCCTGCACCACGTCGGCCTGGAGCTTGCCGGCTTCGAACTCGGTGAGCACGGTGGCCAGGAACTTGGAGGTGGAGACCCGGGTGTACTGGCCTTCGATCCCGGAGGTTTTGGTGAAGGCCTCCATCAGGGGCTCGATGGCGGTGATGTTGGCGTAGAACGCGGCCTTGCCCTCGGCCTTGGCCTTGGCCATGTCCGCGGCCAGGGCCGGGGCGGCCAGGCCCAGGACCAGCAGGAGAACCAGGATACGCTTCATGGTCGCACTCCTTTGGGCGTCTGCCCGGGGTTGTCCGTCTGAAACCGCCTGGTCCGGCGCGAACCCCTCGAGGGTCCCGGTCGGCCGGCCGAGGTTCTTTTCCGGTCCTGTCATACCTTCGTAACAATGCGCCTGTCCATGGCAAATCCGCTTTTCCGGGGCCGAAAAACGAAAAGGCCGGTCCCGGGGGCGGACCGGCCTGGGGGCCTGGCTGGGGGTGGGTCAGCCAAGGGTGCGAGGAGGAACAGCCTCGGCCCCGCTCTCGGCAGGGGCGTCCCCGGAGACGGGTGCCGGGGCGGCATCGCGGCGGACGGGTACGGCGACCGGGGCCGGGTCATCGGGCTCGCTCACGGCCTTCTTGAACTCCCGGATGCTCTTGCCCAGGTCCTTGCCGAGGCCCGGCAGCTTGGACGGACCGAAGATGAAGACAGCGATGACGAGGATCACGAGAAGGTGCGCGGGTGCAAAGAGATCGCCCATGGTCTGCTCCTGCCCGGGTGCGGGCGTGGGGGTTCTGCCGATGGTGCGCCTTCTATCCCGGCCCGGCCCCGGGGCCAAGCCCGGATTCCGCCGGATTTGGCCCCCGCCCGCCGGATTCCTGCCGATTCCAGGCGGGGCCTGTGCCGCTCCCAGGCGCGCAACACCGCCCCGATGCGCCATGCGGCGCGTTGTTCCGCGCTCCGGTAGCGACTTTTCTCCTGCCCGGGCCTTGACCTGCGCCGGGAATATGCGTAAATGGACACATCAACATATCTGGATATACACAAAACGCCATGCAACTTCTCCACTTTGCCAAGGCTTTGGCCGATCCCACGCGGCTGCGGCTCATGAACGTGCTCAGCCGGCACGAGCTGTCCGTGAACGAGCTGGTGTCCGCCCTGGGCCTGACCCAGTCCGGGGCCTCGCGGCACCTGCGCATCCTGGCCGACGCCGGGCTCCTGGACGCCCGGCGGGACGGGCAGTGGGTGTTCTACCGCGCCGCGGCCGACGGGCCGGGCAAGGACTTCGTGGCCTGCCTGCGCCCGTTCCTGGACGCGGACGCGGACGCGGACCCCGCCCTGGCCGCGGACCTGCGCGCCGCGCGCGAGGTCATGGCCGGCCGCTCGGCCGAGTCCG
>JBMONM010000084.1:0-14696 GCA_049324675.1 Thermodesulfobacteriota bacterium | reverse complement strand
AGGTGGGTCCAGGGAGGGGGAACCCTTTTTCAAAAAGGTTCCCCCTCCTGGCCGCCGGAGGCCGACCGCGAGGTGACGATGGCGGACGAATTTTCGGTGCTTCTTGACGAGCGGCGCGAGGTGGAGCGCCGTTTGGACCGGCTTTCGGGCCTGGCCGAGGCCCGGGTGCGCGGGTATGGGGAGACGCGGGAGGCGCTTTCGCGGGTGGAGGCTTTTCTGGCGGCGGCTCCGGCGGCGTCGTCGCGGCTGGAGGTGTTGACCGGGGAGATTTTCGGGGAGGTGATCGACGAGATCGAGGTGAATCTGACGCATGCGGTCCGGGAGATTCTGGCCCAGGACCGGGAGGTCAGGGCGTGCCGGGAAGTCAAGGGAAACAGGCTGTCGATCCATTTCGAGATGGTGAACCAGGGGGAAAGCGAGGACGTGATGTCCGGGCAGGGCGGTTCGGTGTGCAACATCCTGTCCGTGGGCTTGCGGCTGATCGCGCTGTCGCAGCTCGATGCCGGGCGGCACCGGCCTTTTTTGGTGCTGGACGAGCAGGACTGCTGGCTGAGGCCCGACCTGGTGCCGCGGTTCGCCAAGTTGATCCGCAAGATCGGCGATCGGCTGGGATTTCAGGTGCTGTACATCAGCCACCACCCGGTGGATCATTTCATGGGCGAGGCCGCCAAGGTCTTTGCCTTGCGTCCGAGCCGGGAAAAAGGGGTCGAGGTGGAGGTCCTGGTGGACAGGACGGAGGGGCGGGAAGGGCTTTCGGTGTAGACTGTCGAGGAAAAGGCCGCCCGCCTCTTGATTTTTTCGGGTCTCTTTGTTGAAATCAACGACGAGCCTTCCTTGCCTGGTGCGGCACGGGGCGAACCCCCGCCGGGCGTGTCGGAGAAGCCACGTCGGGAGTTTTTTACCGGAAGCCAGGCCCGTTCCTGCTGAGTACCGACACGAAACGGCGCGAATCGGTCCGCGGACCGCATCCTGACGAGGGAGGGGTCCGGGGATTTTTTTCCCGAATGAACAGGAGGAGTGTATGTCCAAGCAAGCGATCATGGCCTGGGAAGACTTGGCGCTGGGCGCGGCGATCCTTTCGCCCGGAAACGCCAAGGAACTCAGGACCGGCGACTGGCGGAGCCTCCAGCCCAAACTGGACGAGGAAAAATGCATCAAGTGCTCCCTGTGCGCCATGTACTGTCCGGAGTTCTGCATCAGCCAGGATGCCGAGGGATTTTACCGCCCGGATCTGTATTTCTGCAAGGGATGCGGGATATGCGCCAATGAATGTCCCAAGGAAGCCATCACCATGGTCAAGGAGGGCGACTAATGGGCAAGCGCATAGGACTTGAAGTGTCCCTGGCCGTGGCCGAGGCGGTGAAGCTCGCCAAGGTGGATGTCGTTTCCGCGTATCCCATCACTCCTCAAACGCATATCGTCGAAGAGCTGTCCATCTACGTCGCCAACGGCGACCTGGATGCGGAGTTCATTCCCGTGGAGTCCGAGCATTCGGCCATGAGCGCGGCCCTTGGCGCGTCGGCGGCCGGAGCCCGGGTGTACACCGCCACGGCCTCCCAGGGCCTGGCGCTCATGCACGAGATCCTGTTCATCGTTTCCGGGATGCGCATGCCCGTGGTCATGACCGTGGCCAACCGGGCGTTGTCCGCACCGATCAGCATCTGGAACGACCACGGCGACATCATGGCCGAGCGCGACATCGGCTGGCTGCAGATATTCTCCGAAAACGGACAGGAGGCCCTGGACCTGACGCTTTGCGCCTTCAAAATCGCCGAGGACAAGCGGGTCCTTCTGCCCATGATCGTGAATCTCGACGGCTTCACCCTAAGCCACGTCATCGAGCCGGTGATCATCCCGGACCACGCCGAGGTGGACGCCTTTCTGCCGCCGTACAAGCCGGTGCTCAAGCTGGACACGGACAAACCCGTGACCCTGGGGCCGGTGGGCGTGCCCGAGATGTACACCGAGGCCAGGAAGCAGATCGAGCAGGCGGTCCTGGCGGCAAAACCCGTGGTGAAAGAGGTCCTGGACGGGTTCGGCAAGGCCTTCGACCGCCGTTACAAACTGGTCGAGCAAAACGGCAAGGTCGGGGCCAAGACCCTTTTCGTGACCATGGGGTCGCTCGGCGAGACGTGCATGACGGCCGTTGACGAAATGCTGGCCGAGGGCGCGGATGTGGGCCAGACCCGCATCCGGCTGTGGCGGCCGTTCCCGGAGGAGGAATTCCTCGCGGCCTGCGCCGGTGCCCAGCGGCTGGTGGTCATCGACCGGGCCCTTTCGCCCGGCGCGGTGTGCGCCCCGGTGGCTTCGGAGCTCAAAAGCCTGTTCTACGGACGTGCGGGCGCGCCCGAGATCGTGAGCGTCATCGCCGGCCTGGGCGGCCGCGACGTGACCGTCCGGGATTTCAAGGAGATGTACCAGCAGGCGGTTTCCGGGAAGCTTTCCGGCAACTCTTTGATGTGGGGGGTGGAAAGCCATGCTTCGTGACGTCGATTTGAGCGGGTATGAGAAAATCACCGCCAAGAACGTTCCCTGGGACAAGATGATCACCTCCGGGCACCGGGCCTGTCAGGGCTGCGCCGAGGTGTTGGCCATGGGCATGGTCATGAAGGCGGCCGGCCCAGAGACCATCGTGTGCAACGCCACGGGCTGCATGGAGATCATCACCTCCTCCTTCCCCCAGTCGGCCTGGAGCGTGCCCTGGCTGCACGTGGCCTTCGAGAACGCGGCGGCCGTGGCCTCGGGTGTGGAGTCGGCCAACCGGGCGCTTGCGCGCAAGGGCAAGCTCAAAAAACGGCCCAAGGTCATCGCCTTCGCCGGTGACGGCGGCACGGCGGACATCGGGTTGCAGGCCCTGTCCGGGGCCCTGGAGCGCGGGCATGATTTCGTCTACGTGTGCCTGGACAACGAGGCCTACATGAATACCGGCATCCAGCGTTCCAGCTCGACGCCGTACGGGGCCATGACCACCACCTCGCCTCCGGGCAAAAAGAGCATCGGCCAGCATACCTGGAAGAAGAACATGGCCATGATCGCCGCGGCCCACGAGGTGCCCTACGTGGCCACGGCCACCCCGGCCTACCACCTGGACCTGATGAACAAGGTGCGCAAGGCCTTGGCCGTGGAAGGCCCGGCGTACCTGCACATCTTCGCCACCTGTCCCACGGGCTGGCGCAGCGATCCGGCCAAGAGCGTGGAACTGTGCCGTCTGGCGGTGCAGACCAAGGTGTTTCCGCTCTACGAGGTGATCGGGGGACGCTACATCATCACCCAGAAGGTGAAAAAGCCCAAGCCGGTGACGGACTATTTCAAGCCGCAGCGCCGGTTTAGGCACCTGACGCCGGACGCGGTGGAGTATATCCAGCAGCGGGTGGACGAGGAATACGCGCGGCTGGAGGCCTTCGAGAAGGCCACCGCGCCCCTTGACGAGGTGAGCGAGCCGAAGGGGGAGTAGCCGGGCGGGCGCGACCGAGCGCACGGCGTTGAAAACGGCGACTTTGTCATCAATCTGGACCCTCCCGGGAAACCGGGAGGGTTTTTTTCGGCGTGTGCGAACCAGGGCTATGGGGTGGGGCGTTCGGACCGTTCCGGATGCGCATAAAACCCGGTGCAATTGCGGCACAGTTCGACCTCATGCCGCAAGCCCGCCCGGTGCATCTCGATCATGCGCAGCCGTGCGGGGTCCTGGGCCACGGAGACGAAATCGCGCCCGAGGATGGAGGCGAACACGCCGCGCCCGTTGAGGTCGTTGCAGCACACCGTGACCGAGCCGTCGGGCAGGACCACGAGGTTATGCTGCAACAAGAAACACACCTCGTTTCGCCGCGACGCGGCGATGGATCGGTAGCTGCGATCATCCACGTCGAGATCGGCGCTGCCGTCCCAGTTGTGGGGGTGGCGCAGCGAGACCTTGTCGAATTTCTCGAACAGGCTCGCGAAGACCGGGGACAGGAAGGCCGTGGCGTCGACATCCGGGGGGACGATGCAGATCGCTTCCGTGGAAACAGGCCTCTCCGAGCTTTTGTTGACGGCCAAAAACCGCAGGATGTTGTGCAGGACCTTCTCCCAGCGCGCCCCTCTGCGGATATCCTCATAAGCCTCCGGGCTGCCGCCGTCGAGGCTGAACCGGATCTGGTCCAGGGCCCGGCTGGGCACGATCTGCCTGGAAAGACGCTCGGTAAGGGCGACGGCGTTCGTCAGCATGCCGACGACCGGACGGCCCGGAATCGCGTCCTTGTACTTCCTGACGACGGACAACATGCCCGGGATGTCGGGATGCAGCAGGACCTCGCCGCCGTTGTGCAGGTCGATCCGCTTGAGGTTCGCAAGCGGCCGCACGGTCAGCGATTCCATGATATGGCGCAGCGTATCGCGGGACATGATGCTTCTGGGCTTGTGGTGGTCCAGGGAACACCATTTGCACCTCAGATTGCAGGACGAATTGAATTCGAGATTGAGGAGGGTGATGCTGTCGCTCGTGAACATATGTATTTACGGGTGGTTCGTCATATGCCCCAGGGTGTTTTTTGCGTGTGAATACCAACCTTGTACCGCACGACGCGTCCCAGGTACAAGCGGTATTTGGGATGGCCGGGGAGTCGCGGTCCGGCGGCCGTCTTTCGATCGACGCGGGAACGGGAATGCCGTTTCGAAAAGCATACCGTAATGGTCTTCGGGCACGCGGCGCCGGGGAGACGGCATCGACGAGGCACGCGGCATCGCGATGGCCGGTGCCGACGCCATGCCATGGTTTTCAGGCCTCTTTCGTATGCTGACGTTATCTTTCAGACCCTGCCGAGGTGGCGGCCTGGCCTGACGAATCTGCGACATGGTGTATTTCATGCTGGAGAATGTTGTCGCACACCTAAAGATCATTCCTGGCACGCCGATACAGTCATTGAACGGGGAGTGGGCCGTCCCCGCGTCAGATGCGTCCTCGTTCATCGCGCCGCAACCGGGAGTCTCGCCATGTCCGCCAGTGTTTCCCCCGTATCCCTCATCGCCACAAACCTGGGCATCTCGGCCTACGAGTCCGTGGGCTCCGTCAGGACCGCCAGTGGCTCCGCGTCGTCGGATTCCTCGGATACCGTGACCATCTCCGCCCAGGCCTACCGGAAGCAGATCGAGTCCCAGATCGAGTCCGAGCGTGCATCCACGACCAATTCCTGGACGAGCCTGTTCGGCCTGGAAAGCGGTACGACGACCCTGGAGAACGGCAACACCCAGGTGGTGACCATCGACGGCGCGAAGATGGAGATTCGGGAATACGCCGGGGGCGTGCTGGTCCGGAAGGAGACCGGCCAGATCGCAGCCGACAGGGTGACCAAGGACATCGAGGAATACGACGTCACCGGGGCGTTGGCCCAGAAGACCCATGTGGAACTGACCGGGATCGACGATACGTCCTCGACCGAGACCATGGCCACGCTGCGCCGGGACGTGACCTGGTACGAGGGCGGACAGGTCGTGCGGGAGCTGCACGACGGCATGCGCGTCGAGGCCACCTACAAGAAGCTGTCCGACCTGGAGAACCTCTCGGGCATGGAGGCGAAGAGCCTTGAGGACATGATCTCCTGCCTGACCCTGGATACGACCCAGACCGACTACGCCGCCAGCATCATCGAATATTCGGGCGGCAAGGTCTCCCAGACCGCGAACGTGCGCCAGGGGCTGGACTCCACCAACGTGACCAACCGTTCCGACCGGCGCGTCAGCGGCATGGACGGGCATACGAGCCGCGTGGTTTCCCAGGCCGATTCCCTGTCCATCGACCTTGTGAACTACGACGCGAGCGGCGAGGTGCTCCGGGAGGCCAGCTTTACGGACGAGGTCGAGCAGGGTGGGACGCTTAAGCAATCCATGTCCGTGTCCTGGTACGATCAGGGCAATCTGGTCAGGGCCAGCCAGGGCTCCCTGACCATGGAGGCCTCGGAGGGGGGCGCGCTGCCGAAGCGGGCCACGCTTTTCGAGGTCCTGGAGATATCGGAAAAAAAATACAGCGCGGACAAGCCGCTGGCCGCGGGCGGGCTTCTGGCCGCCGGGTTCCAGGAAACCGCGGGCGATGGCGGGGCCTTTGTCGATGACGCCGCGGGCGACATGGCCGTCGGCGGTTATGACGTGGCCGGGAACCTCGCCGCAACCAGGTCCATGGACAACCCCTACGAGGTGAGCTTCGCCAGCCAGACCTACCGGGACGGGGAACTCGTGGCCGCCTCCAGGGATACGGAGGAGGTCAGGAAGAATCTGCTTCTCAAGAGCGGCGGTTTTCAGATCGGCAAGGGACTGACCGAGGACGAATTCCCGGCCATGCTGCGATCGAGCAGCCATGAGGAACTCTCCTATGAGGACGGGGTGGTGTCCGCCCAGGGCCAGGTCTCCATGCGCGAATTCGTGCAGAAGGACGACCGGGGGGTGTACGGCCTGTATACGCACTACAAAGGAGAGGCCGGCGTGGGCGTAAACGCCGAGTCCCTGTCCGGGACCAGGACGGGGTCCCTGGAGGACCTGGACAGCGATGCCGACGCGGCCACCTCGGGCATGGGGGACGAGGTGGGGCTTGTGCTCGACGACTCCCGGGAGCTTTTCCGCAGGTTGGCATCCTGACCTCGAAATTCTTGAACATGCATTTTGCGGAGGGCATGGCCGCAGTTCGCACATCTTCTTGAACACAGACCAAACCCAACGAAAAAACGCCTCATCCGCATGGTTTTTTCAGCCTTTTCACGGCGGCGTCGCCGGCCGTAGCGACTTCCCTCAAAAGAATAAGGATTTCTTTCCCCTTGCTGTGTCCGGGCGGGCGCACCGGAGACTCGACCGGGGCCGTTGGCCGGCCGGGAGCTTTTTCCCGGCCCCCCCATGGCGCCCTCAGGGGATGCGACAAGGAGAGGGCTGCCGGAATATATATTGACGAAACCTTTCGATCGGATTAATTTTTTTGATACATTGGCAGTGTCCTTTTCTCTTCCCGCGTTCCGCAAATGTTGACCGGGGTTTCCACAGGTCCGGAAGCCAACCCGGACAAGGTCATGGAGGGGGCGAGCCTCGGAAGGGTCCGGCCCCTCTCCCAGGGAGGAAGGCATGAGCGAGCCGGCGATTTGTCTTGAAGGCAAGCGGCAGAGGTCCTTCATCGGCAGAGTGGCGGATTTGCTGCCGGAGGGCGGAAACTTGAACATGTGTCTCACCTGCGGGCTGTGCGTGAGCGGATGTCCGGCCACGGGACTGGAGGGCATGGACCCGCGAAAGCTGCTGCGCATGGCCGCCATGGGCCTGGACGAGGAGATCATGTCCACGCCCTGGGTGTGGATGTGCACCATGTGTTTCCGGTGCGTCAGCGCCTGCCCCATGCAGGTGAACATCCCGAGCCTGGTCTACGAACTGCGGGCCAGTTGGCCGCGCGACAAAAAGCCCAAAGGGATCATCGGATCGTGCAATCAGGGCCTGCAGACCGAGGGTGCCAGCGCGGTGGGCATCCCCGGCCAGGACTTCCGGTTCGTGGTCGAGGACGTCCTGGAGGAAGTCCGGGAGTCCCAGCCCCGGTTCAGGGACCTTGAAGCCCCTATCGACAAGCAAGGGGCCTTCTTCTTCGTCAATCAGAACTCCCGGGAGCCGCAGCAGGAGCCTGAAGAGATGGTTCCGCTGTGGAAGATACTGCATCTTGCGGGAGCCGACTGGACGTACGGCACCGCCGGCTGGGGGGCGGAGAATTATTGCATGTTCGCGGCCGAGGACGAGCATTGGCGGGAGGTGCTGCAAAAGCAGGTGGCGGGGGTCAAAAAGCTGGGTTGTTCTTCCTGGATCAATATCGAGTGCGGCCATTCCTTCTATTCCATATGGGCCGGCCTGAAGCGCTTCAACATCGACGCCGGGGTCGAGTTCGACCATGTCGTGAATTGGTACGCCCGCTGGATACGCGAAGGGAAACTGCGTCCGAGTTCGGACTGGAACAAGGACCGCAAATTGCGCTTCACGGTGCAGGACCCGTGCATGGCTGTCCGGAAATCCATGGGCAACCCGTTTGCGGAAGAGCTCCGGTTCGTGGTCAAGGCCTGCGTGGGCGAGGAGAATTTCGTGGACATGTTCCCCAACCGCTCCAACAACTACTGCTGCGGCGGAGGCGGCGGATTCTTGCAGTCGGGCTACAAGGATGCCCGGCTGGCCTACGGGAAGATCAAGGCCGGGCAGATCATGGCCACCAAGGCGGATTACGTGATCACCCCCTGCCACAACTGCCACGCCCAGATCGAGGAACTGTCCGAACACTATCACGGGGGCTGGCGCACGGTGCATCTGTGGACCATCCTGGGCCTGAGCCTGGGGGTGCTCGGCGAGAATGAACGGTCGTATCTCGGGCCTGAACTGGCCGAGGTGGGACTGGAGTGAGTTCTTCCCGGACGGCATCGGGAGTTTTTGTTCCAGGGGCGGTCTGCACGGGCTGCCCCTGACGCGTTGCCGGTTTTGACTTTTTCGTTCCGGTCGGGTAGTGCGGCTTTCCACTCGGACAGGAAACGGAAGACGGTGAAAATCCGTCGCGGACGCGCCGCTGTAACCGGCATGATCCCCGCCTCGGCCACTGTTTCGCGCGCGAAACGGGAAGGTCGGGCACGCAAGGGGGCCGGAAGCCAGAAGACGTCCTGTCCCTGGAGCAGGGCTGTCTCGCGTACCAGACAGGCGTGTGAAGAAAGCATGGTCCCCGCGGACGCGCTCCCCCGCGTCCAACCTCCCCTTGCTTTTGTTCCCCGCATGCTGTGACCTGGGTTGTCCCCGCTCCTTTTCACGAACACCTTTCTGAAAGGAGCATCCGGCATGGAATCGCACATCCTCGGCTTCCCCCGCGTCGGCGCGGCGCGGGAACTCAAATTCGCCCTGGAACGGCACTGGCGGGGCGAGATGTCCGCCCGGGAACTGGCCGACCTGGGCCGGGATCTCACGGCACGCCACTGGAAGGTCCAGGCCGACGCCGGGCTGTCCCTCGTCGCGGTCGGGGACTTTTCCTTCTACGACCATGTCCTGGACACGGCGGTCATGCTGGGCCTGACCCCGGAGCGCTTCGCGGACGGGAGCCCGGTCTTTCCGGACCGGTATTTCCGCATGGCCCGGGGGGACGCGGAGAAAAACGTCCCGGCCATGGACATGACCAAGTGGTTCGACACCAACTACCATTATATCGTGCCGGAGCTGATCCCGGGCATGGTTCCCCGCCTGTCGCGGGCCACAGTGATCGAGGACGCCAGGCTGGCGAGGGACCTGGGTTACCGGCCCAAGGCCGTGCTGCTCGGCCCGGTCACCTTCCTGTCCCTGTGCAAGGTGTCCGGCGGGCTGGAGCGGTTCGAGCTCTTGCCCGAGGTGGCGGCCGTCTACCGGGAGGTCCTGCGCCAGTTGGTCCCGCTGTGCCCCTGGATCGAGATCGACGAGCCCGTCCTGTGCACGGATATGCCCCTGGCGGCTCGGGCCGCCTTTCTGCCCGCCTGCGCCATGCTGCGCGAGGGTGCCAAGGGGGCGCGGCTGATGCTGGGGACCTTTTTCGGAGGCCTGGGGGACAACCTGGATCTGGCCCTGGCCAGCGGCTTCGACGCCCTGCATCTGGACCTGACGCGGTCCGGGGACCGGCTCGGGGAGGTGCTCGACAGGCTGCCCGGGGGCATGGCCCTGTCCCTGGGACTGGTGGACGGCCGCAACATCTGGAAGACCGACCTGGAGCGGGCCGTTTCGACCGCCCGGGATGCGGCTTCGCGCCTGGGCCGGGACCGGGTGTTCGCGGCCTCGGGGTGCTCCCTGCTGCATTCCCCGGTGGACGTGGACCTGGAGGACGGGCTCGATCCGGCGCTTCGCCGGACCATGGCCTTTGCCGTGCAGAAATGCCGCGAAGTCGGCATCATCGGCGAGGTCCTGGCCGGAGTGGAGCATGGGGCCGCGCTACGGGGAAACGCCGCCGATCTCGCGGCCGGAAGGGGGCTGCCCGGCGTGCGCGACCCCGAGGTGCGCCGCCGCCTGGAGACGGTCACCCCGGAGATGCTCTCGCGCCACAGCCCCTTCGCCGAGCGCAAGAAATGCCAGGATGCGGCGCTTGGCCTGCCGCTTCTGCCCACCACCACCATCGGCTCCTTTCCCCAGACCGCCGATATCCGGGCCGCGCGCCTGGCCCTGCGGCGCGGAGACATCGATCCGGCCGCCTACGAGGCGCGCATCCGGGAGGTCATCGCCGACGTGGTGGCCAGACAGGAGGCCCTCGGCCTGGACGTCCTGGTCCATGGCGAACCCGAGCGCAACGACATGGTGGAATACTTCGGCCAGATGCTCCGGGGCTTCGCCTTCACCGGAAACGGCTGGGTGCAGAGCTACGGCAGCCGGTGCGTGAAGCCGCCGGTCATCTATGCCGACGTCTCCCGGCCCGGACCCATGACCGTGTCCTGGATCGGCCACGCCCGGTCCCTGACGCAAAGGCCGGTCAAGGGCATGCTCACCGGTCCGGTGACCATCCTCAACTGGAGCTTCGTGCGCGACGACCTGCCGCGCAGCGAGGTCTGCCGCCAGATCGCCCTGGCCATGCGCGACGAGGTGCTGGACCTGGAACGCTCGGGGGTGCCCGTCATCCAGATCGACGAGGCCGCCTTCCGGGAGGGCCTGCCCCTGGCCCGGGCGGATCAGGAGGCCTACCTGACCTGGGCCGTGGACTGCTTCCGGCTGACGTCGTCCGGGGTGGCCGACCAGACCCAGATCCACACCCACATGTGCTACAGCGAATTCGGCGGCATCATCCGCTGGATCGCGGCCATGGACGCGGACGTGGTCAGCATCGAGTCCAGCCGCAGCAAAATGGAGCTGTTGGAAGCGTTTCGGGAATACGAATACCCCAACGACATCGGTCCCGGGGTCTACGATATCCACAGCCCGCGCGTGCCGGGCGTGGAGGAGATGGCCGGGCTTGTGCGCCGGGCTTTGGAGGTGGTGCCGGCCGGGCGGTTGTGGATCAACCCGGACTGCGGCCTGAAGACCCGGGCCTGGCCGGAAGCCATGGCCTCACTGGCCAACATGGTGCAGGCGGCCCGGATCGTGCGGGCCGAATGCCAGAACCGGAAATAGCACCGGAAGGGGCCTGTGAATCAGGAGAAGGCGGACCCGCTCGGGCCCGCCTTTTTTCGTGCCGGACCGGGCGCGCGGCGCTGCCGCGAACCTACTCCGGAAACAGGAGATTTTTGGGCATCTCGACCGGCGTGTCCGTCCCCGGCCCGTCCCTTTGGGTGATCAGGGCGCAGACGCGGCCGAACCTGGCGTTGATGGTCCGAAAGGCCTTGAGTTCCCGGGCGAATCCCGGCCCACGCCCGGCGATCCTGTTCTTGAACGTCTCCACGGCGAAGGCGTAAAGCTCCGCGTCCGCCGCGTTGCGTTCCAGGGCCAGGGCCCGGTCGGCCTCGGTGATGGGCTCTTTCGCGCCGCCGCGCAGGACATTCATCCGTTCATGGTAGATGGAGCGCAGTCCCAGGAAATCGCGCAGCAGAAGGAGGCTTTCGTCGAACATCTCCTGGATGCCCACGAATCCGAAGACATGTTCGATGTGGCGTTTTGCCGTGTCCAGGGCCGTGCGGGGGAACCCCTCCAGGTCGAAGTCCATGCCGGAGACGGCCCGGGTCATGAAGTTCTTGCCCCGGTATTTGAGCTTTTTGTCCCGGCTGGTGATGTAGTCGGCAAAGGAGATCTTTCCCTCGTTCAGATAGCGGTAGAGATGGTTGTCCGGCCAGGATTTCTGGAACAGGTATTCGGAGATCAGGCGCTCCACGGGGTTTCTGAGAAAGGTGAAGACGCGCACGTCCCGGCCGTAGATGCGCGGGGGATCGTAGGTCGCAAGCAGCAGATGCCCCTGGATCAGCCTGATGCGGTCGAGAAGCGCCGCATCGGCCGTTTCGTGCCTTCGGTAGTCGCTGTCCCGGTAGATGGACAGGATTTCATGGGGCTTGAAGTTGTGTTTGATGATCGAATTGATGGTCGTCCCGGCGGTGCGGGGGATGTGCAGGAAGAAAAACGGCGTGTTCATGGCGCAAACGGTCCCGGATGACAGGGCTCTGTGCGGGGATGGCCTTTCTATGCCGGCCTCCGGAAGGAAAAACAAGGAAAATGTGGGCGCGGCAGGGCGGTCGCGAAACGGGTCCGGCCGGACCGGCCGCTAGAGATTCTGGACCAGGAAGTTCAGGATCATCCGGCGCGAAATCTCCCCCACCAGCAGGCCCTGGGCGTCCAGCACGGGGACGGCGTTGGGCCGGCGCTCCATGATCGTCGTGTGGGCGGTGACGAACAGATCGTCGGCCTGGACCGCCGGGAACCGGGTGTCCATGATGCTGCCGACCTCCGTGTCCGCGATGGAGGCCATGTTGCGCCGCAGCGCGCGCAACAGGTCGTCGCGGCCCTGGATACTCCCCTCCAGACTGGCCTGGATGATCGGTTCGGGCACGATCATATACAGGAAGTCGAAGATGGTCACCACGCCCAGAAGCCCGCCCCGCTCGTCCACCACATAGGTGTTGCGGGAGGTGTTGGTCATGCCGTTGTACCAGATGAGCACATGGCCGATATGGGCCTGCGGCTTGACCTTGATCAGGTTCGTCCGCATCAGGTCCGATACTTTCATAGCGGGACTGCCGGGCTTGGTTTGAGGTTCTTCCGCGTCTGCCCCGGAAGGGGCCGGTCAGCCATGCACGGTTGAAAGCGCCACTTTTCACAAGATGTTACACCATGTCTCGGTTCTTTTGAAGGCGTTTTGCCGGGGGGTTGTTATTTTTCTCACGAAGTTTTTCGAAAAGGAGCTTGGGATCCGGACCGCTGCCCGTGAGCAAAAACGTACAAGACCCGCCCTGGCGGGTCTGGCAGGGTGGCCGAAACGCGACCAGGAGGACACCTATGAGCGAGAAGAAGGTCACAGGCCCGGACACGGGCCGCTACGTGCTTGGCGACCGCATAGTGGCGGTCGCCGACGTCCCCTGGAACCCCCATCCGGCGTTCCCCGGGGTTTTTTTGAGGCATCTGGTTCTCGGGCGGGACACCGGCGGGACGATAAGCGTCCATATGGTGCGGGTGGAACCGGGCAGCCGTCTTGACGCCCACATCCACGAAGGGCAATGGGAAATGCACAGGGTGACGGCCGGGGACGGCGTGGCCGTCATCGACGGCCGGGAGGCGGCGTATCGCCCCGGGGTGGCGGCCGTGATCCCAAAAGGGAGCCGGCACGAGGTCACGGCCGGGGAGCGGAGGCTCATGCTCATTGCGCAGTTCACCCCGGCCCTGATGTGAATCCGTGCGGAGGGCGGGCATGGCGGACAGGGGTGCGGTGCGATACGGGCGGGAGCCCGGGGGCGTGCGCACGGTCGCGGCCCGGGGCGCGCGCCCGGACTTCGTCCGGCACGCCCATCAGAGCTGGGTCATCGGCCTGGTCGAGCGTGGCGGGCGGCGCATGGACATGGCCGGAGCGCTTTTGGAGATTCCCGAGGGCGGGGTCTTCGTCGTCCCGCCCGACACCCCTCACGCCTGCGCGCCCCTGGGCCCGCCGCCCCATGCCCATCGGGCCGTATGCCTGTCCGATGAGACCCTGCGGATGCTCCTCGACGCGGACGCCGCCGCCTCGTCCGGGAACCCGGCCGCGCTTCTCGGACGGTACTTCGCCCTGGTCGATGCGCGGGTCGCGGAGCGGGAGCGCCAGAAGACCCTCGCAGCGGCCTTGCGGGCCGTGCCCGGGCTGGCGGGGCCGGCCCTCAGGCGTCGTGAGGAAGCGAAAAAAAACGGCCGCCGGGCCGAGGTGGAGCGGGCGGCCAGGTATCTGGCCGAAAACGCCCGGGACAACCCCACCCTGGACCATGTCGCCCGGTACGCCGGCCTGAGTCCCTTTCACCTGCACCGCCTGTTCGTTTCCCGGTTCGGGATCGCCCCCCACGCCTTCGTGATCCGGGAGCGGCTCAGGCTGGCCCTGGCCGCCCTGGAGGCCGGCGAGGGGCCGGCCGGGGCCGCGGCCTGGGCCGGGTTCACGGACCAGAGCCATTTCACGCGGCATTTCCGCCGGGCCGTGGGGGTCACGCCGGGGCGGTTTGCGGCCTTGTCTCCCCGGGCGGCGGCGCGGCCAGGCCCCTGGGGGTGAAAAACCTGAGCCGCAGGGCGTTGGTGACCACGGTGAAGGAGCTTAGGGCCATGGCCGTCCCGGCCAGCATGGGGTTGAGCGTCGGCCCGCCGAAAAGGTGCAGGAGGCCCGCGGCCACCGGGATGCCGATGGTGTTGAAGGCGAAGGCCCAGAACAGGTTCTGCTTGATGTTGCCCATGACCGCGCGGCTTAAGTCCAATGCGGCCGGAACTCCGCGCAGGTCGTTGCGCATGAGCACCACGTCGCAGGATTCCAGGGCCACGTCGATGCCCGAGCCCATGGCCACGCCCAGATCGGCCCGGGCCAGGGCCGGGGCGTCGTTGATGCCGTCGCCGACCATGCCCACCCGGAATCCCTCGGCCTGGATCTTTTCGATCTCCTGGGCCTTGCGGTCGGGCAGCACCCCGGCCACCACCCGGGAGATGCCGGCGGCGCGGGCCACGGCCTTGGCCGTGCGTGCGTCGTCGCCGGTGAGCATGATCACCGTGATCCCCCGTCTCGCGAGCTCGGCCACCACGGCCGGGGCCTCGGGACGCAACTGGTCGGAGATGGCCAGGACGGCGGAAAACCCGCCGTCCAC